>NZ_JBHMFT010000002.1:0-433917 GCF_051433195.1 Falsiroseomonas sp. E2-1-a20
ACCCCCGACCGCAATCTCCAGCCACCCGCGCGGGTCGAGCCGCGCGATGTCGCCGGGCAGCAGCAGCACCGTCGTCGTGTCGCTCTCCACGATCGCCGGGCCGGGCACGGCCTGGCCGGGCGCCAGCGCCGTGAAGGCGAAGACCGGAATGTCGCGCAGCCCGCCGGCGATGTAGGCGCGGCGCTGCGCCATGGGCCTGGCGGGAGGGCAGGCGGGTAGCGCCGCCACGGGCAGGGCCGGCAGGCGGCCGATGGCGGCGACGCGCGCCGTCACCAGCACCACCTCCTCGCCGCGCAGGGCATAGGTGAACAGCGCCTCGTGCCGGGCGTGGAAGGCCGAGGCCAATTGTTCCGGCAGGCCCGGCGCCTTCCACGGCACGGCATCCAGCGGCACGCCGACCTCGAACACCTGCTCGCCATAGCGCATGTCGGCGCTGCGTCGGATGCCAGGGTCACCCGCGGGCATCCACTCCGCCATGCGGGCACGGGCGGCGGCTTCCAGCTCCGCGAACAGCGCGCGCAGCGCGGGCTCCTCCGGCAGGCCGGTGCTGCCGACCAGGCTGCGGGACACCTCGTAGCGCAGGTCGGTCTGCAGCATCCCCCAGGCGGACAGGCCGGCGGCCAGCAGCGGCACGGCAACCCGCGTCATGCCGAGGTCGCGCGCCACCGCGCTCGCGTGCAGGCCGGCCGCGCCGCCGAAGGCCAGCAGGCAGAACCCGCGCGGATCGACGCCGCGGCGGACGGTGGCGACGCGGATGCCATCGGCCATGGCGACATTGGCCAGTGCGTGGATGCCGGCGGCGCAGTCCACCATCGGAAGGCCCAGCACATCGCCGAGCCGCGCCACCGCCGCCTCGGCGGCCGCCATGTCCAGCGCGCGCCGGCCGCCGAGGAAGCGCGCCGGGTCCAGGTAGCCGAGCACCAGGTTCGCATCCGTCACCGCCGGTTCCGTGCCGCCGGCGCCGTAGCAGGCCGGCCCCGGCACCGCCCCGGCGCTGCGCGGACCCACGCGCATCATGCCGCCCGCGCCGACATGCGCCAGCGATCCGCCGCCGGCGCCCAGCGTCACGATGTCGAGGCTCTCCAGCGCGATGCGCTCGCCGCCCACCACGCGGCCGCGGCCGAGCGCGGCTTCGCCCCCCTCGATCAGCGCGACATCGGTGGAGGTGCCGCCGACATCGAAGGTGACCAGGTTCTCGCCGAGCCCAGCGCGGGCCAGCGCCAGCCCGGCCGCGACGCCGCCGGCCGGGCCGGAGAGCGCCGTGCCGGCAGCCAGCCGCGCGGCCTCGCCGACCGGTGCGACGCCGCCATGCGACAGGATGACGAACAGGGGCGCGGCCAGCCCCGCCTCCGCCAGCCGGGTCTCCAGCCGGCCGAGGTAGCGCGCGACGATCGGCCCGACCGCGGCGTTCACCACGGTGGTGGAGAAGCGCTCGAATTCCTTGATTTGCGGCAGTACGTCGGAGGACAGGGTGACATAGGCCCCGGGCAGCGCCGCGGCGACGGCGGCGCCGGCCGCCTGTTCATGCGCCGGGCTGCGCCAGGCATGCAGCAGGCAGATCGCCACCGCCTCGACCTTCGCCGCCTTCAACGCGGCGATGGCGTCGGTGAGCGAGGAATCGTCCAGCGCCACCGCCACCTCGCCGGTGGCCAGGATGCGTTCGCGGAGGCCGAGGCGGAGGCGGCGCGGCACCAGCGGTTCCGGGGGTGACAGGCGCAGATCGTAGCGTTCGGGCTTCAGCCCCTCCCGCATCTCGATGATGTCGCGGTGGCCTTCCGTGGTCAGCATGCCGATGCGGGCGACGCGGCGTTCGAGCAGGGCGTTGGTGGCGACGGTGGTGCCGTGCACCAGGCGTTCCGTGCGCGCCAGCAGGTCGCGCAGCGTCACGCCGAGCAGCCCGGCCAGAACGGCGAGACCGTCGAGCACGCCGCGCGACTGGTCCTCCGGCGTCGTCGCCGCCTTGGCGAGGAGGGTGGCGCCATCGGCGCCGATGCAGACCACGTCGGTGAAGGTGCCGCCGACGTCGCAGCCGATCCGGTAGGGCGCCTGCATCAGACCAGCCCCTCGGCGGCATCGGCGGCGCGGGCCGCCGGGTCGCGCCGGGCCGGGTCGCCCCAGCCGCCGCCGCCGCCGGACCGCACATGCAGCACGTCGCCGGGGGCCAGCGCGATGCCGGCTTCCTTGGTCCGCAGGTCGCGCGCCTCGCCCGCCACCGGCAGCAGCCGGTAGTGGTGCGGCGCGCCGTCCTGCCCGCCGAGCATCCCGGCGGCGCCGTGCCGCGCGCCGTCGCCCGCGGTATTGGCGCGGGCCGGGCCGGCGGTCTGCAGCACCAGCTCCAGCTCGCCGCCCAGGCCGCCGCGGTATTGGCCATCGCCGGCGGACCCGGCCAGGAATTCATGGCGGCGGAAGAACAGCGGAAAGCGCGCCTCCGCCATCTCCACGCTGCCGAATTTCAGGCCGCCGGCGGAATGCCACTCGCCGGCGCCGGACCAGCCATCGCCGGTCGCGTGGCCACCGCCGCCGGGGCGGGCGTGGAACAGGTGCCAGACGAATTTCCTGCCCGGACGCCGAGGGTCCTCGCCCTGGATCGCGATGCGGAACCGCCTGCCCCAGCCGCCCATGGCGCGCTCCGGGCAGGCATGGGACAGCGCCTTGACCACCGCCTCGACGATCTCGTTGGAGCAGTGGCTGGTGCACAGCGTCACCGCCGCGCCGGGGGCGGCGCGCACCACCGTGCCCTCCCGGGCGATCACGGTCAGCGGGCGGAAGGCGCCGTCGTTCTTGGCCACCTCCGGGTCCAGCAGGTAGGCCAGCGCCATGCGCACGGCGCTGACCGTGTTGGGCCAGGAGGAATTGACGAAGCCGAGGGTCTGCGGGTCGCTGGCCGTCAAATCCACCACCAGCGTGGCGCCCTGCTTGGTGACGGTGGCGCGGATCGTCACGTCCTCCGCGCCGTGGCCGTCATCATCCAGCACCGCCTCGCCGTGGTAGGTGCCGTCCGTCCAGCCGGAGATGATGCGGCCGGCATGCGCCTCGGCCAGGTCCAGGATGGCCTCCACCGCCGCGTTCAGCTTCGCGGCGCCGTGGCTGGCCAGCAGCGCTTCCAGCCGTTTCGCGCCGAGCCGGGCCGAACCCCACATCGCCATCAGGTCGCCGCGGAAATCGCGGGCGATGCGGGTGTTGAGCGCCAGCATGGCGACCAGGTCCTCCCGCAGCGTGTCACCCTCGCCAAGGCGGATCGGCGGGATGCGGAGGCCCTCCTGCCAGATTTCGGTGGCGCCCGGGTTGTAGCCGCCATGGGTGGCGCCGCCGATGTCGGATTGGTGGGCGCGGACGACGCAGAGGAAGACCAGCGCGCCGTCCTCGAAGACGGGCAACACAATGGTCAAATCCGGCAGGTGGCTGCCGCCGTGCCAGGGGTCGTTCAGCAGGAAGCAGTCGCCCGGCCGCATGGCGCCGGGGAACGCCGCCAACACCGCCTCCGCCGCGAAGGGCATGGCGCCGACATGCACCGGGATGTGGTCCGCCTGCGCCACCAGCCGGCCACGCGCGTCGCACAGCGCGATGGAGAAATCGCGGGAGGAGTTCAGGATCTGGGAGGTCGCGGTGCGCAGCAGCGCCTCGCCCATCTCCTCGACCACCGCGCGAAAGCGGTTCTCCAGTACGGCGAGGGTGACGGGGTCGGGGCCGGTGTCTGGGGCGGTTTCGGTCATGCCCCGACGGTCCTGCCTGGGCTGGCATGCGTCAAGCGGGCGGTGGGTGGTCTGGCGGCCCTGGCGGCCCCGCCGCATCATGCGGCCATGCCCCGGCCCACCACCCTGCCCGAGCTTCTGGAAAGCACCGCCGCCCGCGACCCGGACGGCCTCGCCTTCCCCGGCGTGACCTGGGCCGAGGCCGCCGCGCAGGTGCGCCGGATGGCGGGCGGCCTGGCTCGGGCGGGCATCGGCCCGGGCGACCGGGTGGCGGTGTTCCTGCCGAATCGCCCCGACTTCCTGCTGCTGCTGTTCGCCCTGGCCCGTCGCGGTGCCTGCGCGGTGATGCTGAACACGCGGTTCCGGGCGGTGGAGGTCGGCAATCTGCTGGCGCGCGCGCAGCCCGTCGCCATCGCGGTCGCGCGGGACTTCGCGACGGTGGATGCGGCGCAGGTCCTGCCGGGCCAGCCGGGCTCGCTGCGCCTGGTGCTCGGGATGGATGGGCTAGGGCAGGGGACGCTCGCCGGGCTGCCCGTGCTGCCGCGCGATGCGCTGCTGGCGGCCGGGGAGGCGCCGGACCTCGCCACGCCCGGGTCGGAATGCCTGACCTTCACCACCTCCGGCACCACCGCCGGGCCGAAGCTGGTGCTGCACCGGCAGGCGGGCATCGCCGGCCACGCGGCGGATGTGGCGGCGCGGTTCCGCACTGATGCGCCGGGCGCCGCTGTGCTGGCGGCGGTGCCGCTGTGCGGGACCTTCGGCCTCAGCATGGCGCTGGCCGGCATGGCGGGCGGGGCGCGCATCGCCTGCATGGAGCGCTTCGACGCCGCGGCGGCGGATGCGCTGATCCGGGCGGAGGGCGTCACCCACATGGTCGGCGGCGACGACCTGCTGCTGAAGCTGGCCGAGGCCGCCGGCGGGCGCCCCTACGCCCCCTTTGCCTTCACCGGCTTCGCCGGCTTCCACGGCCAATCCGATCGGGTCATGGCGGCCTCGGACGCGCTGAACCTCGCCGCCCGTGGCGTCTATGGCAGTTCGGAGGTGCAGGCCCTGTTCGCCGGCCAGGATGTCCACGGGCCGCACCGCGCGGTGGGCGGTGGCATGCCCAGCAGCGCGGCGGCGGAGTGGCGCATCGCCGAGGATGGCGAGCTGCTGCTGCGCGGCCCGTCCCTGTTCGACCGCTACCTCGGCGACCCCGAGGCCACCGCCCGCGCCATGACGCCCGAAAGCTGGTTCCGCAGCGGCGACCTGGCCGAGTCGCAGCCCGATGGCGGTTTCGCATTCCTGACCCGCCGCGGCGATGCGCTGCGGATCGGCGGCTTCCTGGTTTCGCCCGAGGAGATCGAGGGCTTCCTCCAGGCGCAGACCGGCGTCGCCGCGGCGCAGGTGGTGGAGGCGGGCGGGCGGCCCATCGCCTTCGTCATCCCGGCGCCGGGCTATGACGAGGCGGCCCTGATGGCCGCCTGCCGTGACAGGCTGGCGAAGTTCAAGGTGCCGGCGCGGATCGTGCCGCTCGATGCCTTTCCCGTGGTGGACGGCCCGAACGGTCCGAAGATCCAGCGCAACCGGCTGCGCGAGATGGCCGCCGGGTGAGCAGCGCAGCGCCACGCGACCCCCGTATCGTCGCGGCCATCGTCGCCAGCGCGCTGTTCATGCAGAACCTGGACAGCAGCGTGGTCGCCACCGCGCTGCCGGCGATGGCGCGGGACCTGGGGCGGGACCCGGTGCACCTGTCGGTCGCCATCACCTCCTACCTCGTCGCGCTGTGCGTCTTCATCCCGGTTTCCGGCTGGGTGGCGGACCGGTTCGGGCCGCGGCGGGTCTTCATGTGGGCGATCCTGGTCTTCACCGGCGCCTCCGCGCTGGTCGGCCTGTCGCAGGGCCTCGGCACGCTGGTCGCGGCGCGCATCCTGCAGGGCCTGGGCGGGGCGATGATGGTGCCGGTCGGCCGGCTGCTGCTGCTGCGCCGCGTCAGCAAGGAGGAATTGCTGACGGCGATGACCTGGCTGACCATGCCCGCGCTGCTCGGCCCGGTCTTCGGCCCGCCGCTGGGAGGGCTGCTGACGGATGCCGTGTCCTGGCGCGCGGTGTTCTGGATCAACATCCCCGTCGGCGCACTCGGCCTGGTGCTGGTCTGGCGCTTCATCCCGGAGACCGAGGCGCAGGACCCCGGCCCGCTGGACAAGCGCGGCCTGACCCTGTGGGGCCTCGCCCTGGCGCTGCTGGTCAGCGGGCTGGAGACGATCGGCCGCGGCCTCGTGCCGCTGTGGGTGACGCTGGGCGCGCTGGCGCTCGGCAGCCTGGCGGCGCTGCTCGCGGTGCGGCATTCGCGGCGCGTGGCGCGGCCGGCGGTGGACCTCTCGCTGCTGAAGATTCCGACCTTCGGCATGCCGATGCTGAGCGGCACGCTGTTCCGGGTGGGGGCCGGCGCGCTGCCCTTCCTGCTGCCGCTGACGCTGCAACTGGCCTTCGGCCTCTCGGCCTCCGGCAGCGGGCTGGTGACCTTCGCGACGGCGCTCGGCGCGCTGGTGATGAAGCCGATGATCCGGCCGCTGCTGCGGCGCTTCGGCTTCCGCAGCGTGCTGGCGGTGAATGCGGTGCTGGCGGCGGCGGGCGTCGCGGTGTGCGCGCTGTTCGACCCCTCCTGGCCGCCGATCGCCTTGTTCGCGGTGCTGGCGGCGGGCGGGCTGTCGCGGTCGCTGCAATTCACCTCCATGGCCACCATGGCCTTCGCCGACCTGCCGCAGAACCGGCTGGCGGCGGCGACCGCGATGACCGGCACCATCCAGCAATTCTCGGTGGCGCTCGGCGTGGTGCTGGGGTCGCTGACGCTGGCGGCCGGCACCTCCATCACCGGCGCCGCGCTGCCGGGGCTGCCGGAATTCCAGGCCGGCTTCGTCGTCGCCGGCCTGGTGATGCTGGCGGCGCTGCCCGGCGCATTGAGGCTGCCGCGGGATGCGGGCGCGCGGGTTTCGGGGCATCACGCGGTGCCGCCGCCCTCGTGAGGGCTTAACCCCCGGTCAAGACGCTTCACGCGGGCTGCCGCTGTGCCATGCTGGCGAAAACGCCGCACGCAGGAGCCTTCCATGTCGCCTCGCTGGTTGCTGCCCGTGCTCCTCGTGCTGGCCTGGCTGCTGCCACAGCCGGCGGCGTCCTTCGAACTTCCCGGCCTGTCCAGCGACGCTTCCACCTATGAACAGTCGCTAACCCGGCGCTTCCCGGCCGGCGGCACGGCGCAGCAGCGCAGCCAGGCCGAGACCCGCGCCCGCGCGGCCGAATCCCGCAACGACTGGGCCGCCGCGGCGGCGGCGTGGGAGGAACGGGTCGGCGCCGGCCAGGCGACGGCGGACCATTGGACCGCGCTGGCCTGGGCGCAGCTTCGCCGCACCCCGCCGGAGGCCAACCGTGCCCTGCGCGCCGGCTGGAACGCCTTCATGATGGTGCCGGGCGGCGAGCCCGAGATTCCCTCCCTGCTCGTGATGGCGGAGGCGCTGCGGCGGCTGGACCAGCCGATGTGGCAGATCCAGGCGCTGGAAGCGGTGGTGGAACGCGCGCCGCAGGACGCCAAGCAGCGCGAGACGCTGGCCGCCGCGCGCCGCGCCGCCGGCCTGCTGGTGCGCCGCATCACGACGGAGCCCGATGCGGAACCCGCGCGCGCCTGCCTGGCCTTCACCTCCGCCCCCGCCCGCCGCACCGATTGGCAGCCGCAGGACTGGCTGCGCGCGGAACCGGCCCTGCCGGAGATGTCGGTGACGCGGGAGGGGGACGCGATCTGCGTCGCCGGCCTGCCCTGGGGGACGACGACGCGGCTCGTGCTGCGCGCCGGCATGCCCGGGGAGGATGGGCTGCGCGTGCTGCGCGATGCCACCTATGCCATCGCCATGCCGAACCGCCCGGCCCGGATCGCCTTCGACAACCGCGCTTTCGTGCTGCCGCGCGGCCAGGACCCGCGCGTCACCGTCGCCACGGTGAACGTCACGGCGCTGACCCTCAAGCTGGTGCGGGTGACGGAGCGCAACCTGGTGCCGCTGATGCGCGACTGGCGCCCGGGCCAGGCGATGGATGACTGGATGGCGGAGAACCTGTCCGAGGAGATGGGCCGCGTGGTCTGGGAAGGCCGCGCGGAGCTGCCCGCCACTGAGCCCAACCGCATGGCGCGCACCGCGCTGCCGCTGCCGGAGGCGCTGCGCAGCGCCGGGCCGGGGATGTATGTGCTGGTGGCGCGGCCGGGCGACGGCACGCGGCGCGGCGGCTCGGCCTCCCTGCCCGTGCTGGCGACGGATCTCGGCATCACGGCGTGGCAGGGCACGCAGGGCATGGCCGTGCAGGTGCGCGGCTTCTCCGATGCCAGGGTCCGCGCCGAGGTCCGGGTGGCGCTGCTGGCGCGCAACAACGACATCCTGGCGGAGGCGGTGACCGGCGCGGATGGGATGGCGCGCTTCAACGGGGCCGTGCTGCGTGGTGCGGGCCAACTGGCGCCGGTCGCGGTGCAGGCTTTCTCCGGCGAGGATTTCGCGACATTGGACCTCGTGACGGGGGCCTTCGACCTGTCGGATCGCGGTGCCGCGGGCCGGCCGCATCCGGGGGCGCTGGACGCCTTCCTCTGGCTCGACCGCGGCATCTACCGCCCCGGCGAGGTGGTGCAGGTCGGCGCGCTGCTGCGCGATGCGGCGGGGCAGCCGGTGGACCTGCCGGCGCGGCTGCGCATCCGCCGGCCGAACGGGCAGGTGTTCTTCGAGAGCGTGCCCGACCGGGTGGCGGGCGCGGCCTTCGTGGCGCCGGTGACGCTGTCCGCCAGCGCGCCGGTCGGCGCCTGGACGGTGGAGGTGCTGGCGGACCCCGCCGCGCCGCCGATCGGCAGCACCAGTTTTCGGGTCGACGCCTTCGTGCCGGAGCGGCTGGAGGTCAGCGCAGGCCCGGTCGCTGGGCCACTTGTGCCCGGGGAGGCGCTGGAGGTGCCGGTCGCCGCGCGCTTCCTGTATGGCGCGCCCGGCGGCGGGCTGACCGGCACGGCGGAACTGCGCCTCGCCGTGGATCCCGAGCCCTTCCCCGCCTGGCGCGGCTGGCAGTTCGGCTTGCAGGACGAGAGCTTCGCGCCGGACCTCGAGAGCTTCGAGATTCCGGAGACGGATGCGGAGGGCCGCGCCACCCTGTCCCTGCTGCTGCCGCAGGCCCCGGACACCACCAGGCCGCTGCGCGCCGATGTTTCGGTGCTGATGGCCGAGCCCGGTGGCCGCACCAGCGGCACGCGCCTGTCCCTGCCGGTGCGCGCCCGCGGCACGCTGCTGGCGATCCGCCCGGCCTTCGAGGGCGGCGCGGTGAATGACGGCGCCGAGGCCGCCTTCGAGATCGCCGCAATGAACCCGGCGGGCGAGGCCATCGCCGCGAAGCTGCGCCTGCGCCTGGTGCGCGAAAGGCCGGATTGGCGGATCGTGATGCGCGAACGCCTGGCCCGCTACGAGACGGTCTGGCGCGACGAACCGGTGGATTCGGCCGAGATCGAGGTGGCCCCGGGCCGCCCGGCGCGCTTCGCCCGTAACCTCGGCTTCGGCCGCTACCGGATCGAGGTCACCGAGCCGAACGGCCTCGCCATCGCCAGCATCCGCTTCCGCGCCGGCTGGGCGCAGGCCGAGGCGGCGGAGGTGCCGGACCGCGTCGACGTCGCCGCCGACCGTCGCGCCTATGCGGCCGGCGACACCGCGCGGCTGCGCATCACATCCCCCTTCGCTGGCCGCGCCAGCATCGCCGTGCTGACCGGCACCGTCGTCTCGGTGCGGGAGATCGAGGTGCCGGAGGCGGGGGCGGAAGTCGAGATTCCGGTCGATGCCGCCTGGGGGCCGGGCGCGCATGTTTCCGTCACGGTCTTCCGCCCGGGGAACGCGCCGGCCGGCCGTCCGGGGCGGGCGCTCGGGCTCGCCTGGATCGGGCTGGACCCGGCGGCGCGGCGACTGGAGGTGGCGATCGAGGCGCCGCCGCTGGCCCGGCCGCGCAGCCAGGTCGCCATCCCGCTGCGCCTGACCGGCGCCGGCAGCACGGCCATGGTGACGCTGGCCGCGGTCGATGAGGGCATTTTACGAATTACCAACTTCCCCAGCCCCGACCCGGTGGAGCATTTTCTCGCCAGGCGGCGGCTCGGGCTGGATATCCGCGACGATTACGGCCGGCTGATCGCCCCTGCGGAGGGCGAGGCCGCGGTGCTGCGGCAGGGCGGCGACGACATGGGCGGCGCGGCGCTGCTGCAGGTGCCGCAGCGGCTGGTAGCGCTGTTCCAGGGGCCGGTCGCGGTCGGCGCGGATGGCTCGGCGACGGTCACGCTGGACCTGCCGGATTTCGCCGGCGAGTTGCGCCTGATGGCGGTGGCCTGGGACGGCGCCCGCATCGGCGCCGCCGCGCGGCCGATGACGGTGCGGGAACAGGTGGTGGCGGAGGCGCTGCTGCCGCGCTTCCTGGCACCGGGCGACGAGGTGCGCCTGCCGGTGCTGCTGCACAATGTCGAACTGCCGGCCGGCGATTTCCGGGTCAGCCTGACCGCGACCGGCGCCATCGAACTCGCAGGACCTGCGAGCCTCGACGTGAATCTCGCCGCCGGCGCCCGCGCCGTGCCGGCCACCACGCTGCGCGGTGCTGTGGTGGGGCAGGGCAGGCTGCGCGTGGCGGTCAGCGGCCCCGGCGGCTTCAGCACGGTGCGGGAGGCGGAGATCACCGTCCGCTCCTCCCGCCCCGCGGTGACCGAGATCGCCGTCAGCACCCTGGCACCGGGCGCGACGGCGGCGGTGGCGCTGCCCGCCGCCCGCTTCCTGCCCGGCACCTGGCGGGCCACGGCCAGCTGGGGCGCGCCGGTGCGGTATGACCCGATGGCGCTGCTCGGCGCCCTGCGGCGCTTTCCGCTGGACTGCGTGGAACAGGCGGCGTCCCGCGTGCTGGCGCTGTCCTATGCCCCGGCCAATGCCGACACGGCGCAGGAGGATGCGGCGCTGCTCGGGCGTTCGATCGCCTCCGTGCTCGACCGCCAGCGCTACGATGGCCGCTTCGGCTATTGGAGCGCGGAAGGCTCGGTGCAGGGCTGGGCCAGCCTCTATGCGACGGAGGCGCTGCTGCGCGCCCGTGCGGCCGGGGCGGCGGTGCCGGAGGCGGCGCTGGAGGCGGCCTTGCAGGCGGCCGATGACGATCTGGAGGATTCCGGCGATTCGGCCGAGTTCTTCGCGATCCACGCCTACCGGGTCCATGTCCTGTCGCTGGCCGGGCGAAACCGCCTCGGCGCGGCGCGGCGGCTGGCGGAGCAGTTGGAGAAGTTGCCGACGCCGCTGGCCAAGGCGCAACTCGCCGCCGCCTTCGCACGCGCCGGCGACACCGCGCGGGGCGAGGCGATCTTCGCCGCCGCCCTCGCCGATCCGGCACGGCAGGTCTGGTACGGCGATTTCGGCAGCGCGGCGCGGGATGCGCTGGCGACCGCCCTGCTGCTGCGCGAAAGCGGCGTGGCGCAGGACCGGCTGCCGGCGCTGCTGGCGCGGCTGCCCGGCGCGGAATTCACACCGGCCGTCAGCAACACCCAGGAACAGGCCTGGGCGGTCGCCGCGGCCTTCGTGCTGGGTCGCGACGGACGCCCGGCGCGGATCACGCTGGATGGGCGGGACCTGCCGGTGGCGCCGGTGGTGACGGCGCCGCTGACGGCGGCCGGCAGCGCGCGCAATCGCGGCGAGGCGCCGGTCGTGCAGGCGGTCTCCATCGCCGGCGTGCCGACCTCCCCCTTGCCGGCGGCATCCCAGGGCATGCGGGTGGCGCGGCGCTTCTTCGCGCTCGATGGCCAGCCGCTGAACCTGGACGCGCTGCGGGCGGGCACCGGCTTCGTCCTGCTGCTGGAAGCCCGCGCCACCACCAACGACCGCCACCAGGCGATGGTGATCCAGGGCCTGCCGGCGGGGTGGGAGATCGCCGGGCGGCTCGGCCCGGGCGCCGTGCCGGGCATGCCCTGGCTCGGCGAACTCACCGCGCCGGACGTGCAGCCGGCGCGTGACGACCGCTTCGCCGCGGCGCTGGACCTGACGCCGGACCAGCCCCTGGCGCGCTTCGCGGTGCGGCTGCGGGCGGTGACGGCGGGCAGCTTCGAACTGCCGGGGATGGAGGCGCAGGACATGTACCGGCCCGGCGTCTTCGCGCGGCAGAACGTGGCGCGCATCACGGTCCTTCCGGTGGAGTGAGGGCGGTGCCCGGATTGCGTGGCCTCCGCGGCCCCCCTCACCCAACCCCCCAGGAAGGGGAGAGGGCTGCGAAGGCTTGGCGCGCAGAGCGTTCCGGACCCTGAGCCGATGCGCTGGGGCCTGGGCCTGGTCATTCTGGTCGTCGCCGTCCTCGCGCTGGACCGCGCCCTGCCGCCCGACCTGTCCCGCCTCCGGGCGGGGATCGAGGTGCTGGACCGGGAGGGCCGCACCCTGTCCGCCCTGCCGGCGCCGGGCGGCATCTGGCGCCTGCCGACTGCCGCGGCCGAGGTGCCGCCGCATCTGGTGGCGATGCTGCTGGCGGCGGAGGACCGGCGCTTCCGCTGGCATCCGGGCTTCGACCCGCTGGCGCTCGGCCGCGCCGCCTTCCAGTGGATTCGCGCCGGGCGGGTGGTCTCCGGCGGCTCGACCCTGACCATGCAGGCGGCCCGGCTGCTGGAGCCGCGCCCCCGGACCCTGCGCAGCAAGGCCGTGGAAATCCTGCGTGCGGTGCAGCTGGAGGCGCGGTTCTCCAAGGACGAAATCCTTGGCATCTGGCTGACCCTGGCGCCGCAGGGCGGCAACCTGGAGGGTCTGCGTGCCGGCTCCCTCGCCTGGTTCGGCCGCCCGCCCGGGCAGCTCGATGCCGCCGAATCGGCGCTGCTGGTGGCGCTGGCCCGGCGGCCGGAGGCGTTGCGGCCGGACCGGCACCCGGATGCGGCGCGCGCCGCCCGCGATGCCGTGCTGCGGGTCCGCGCCGCCGGGGCCGGCGGTGTCAGCGGCGCGGAGGTGGCGCTGGCGCTGGCCGCGCCGGTGCCCGCCGCCCGCCAGCCGATGCCACGCCTGGCCCCGCATCTGGCGCGCCAGGTGGCGCAGGGTGCCGCGCCGGGCAGCCGCATCGCCACGACGCTCGACCGTGATCTGCAACGCGCGATGGAGCGCCTGGCCGAGGCGGCACTTCACGAGTTTCCGGATCGCGCGGCTCTTGCATTGGTTGTGGCGGAGACGGATTCGAGAAGCGTCCGTGCGCTGGTCGGTGGCAGCTTCGGCGTCGAAGCCCGGGCCGGGATGCTGGACCTGACGCGCGCCGTGCGCTCGCCCGGTTCCGCCCAGAAACCCTTCCTCTACGCCATGGCCTTCGAGGCCGGGCTGGCGCGGCCGGAGACGCTGGTGGCGGACCTGCCCTTCCGCTTCGGCAGCTACGCGCCGGAGAATTTCTCCCGCGATTTCACCGGCCGCGTCACCGCCGCGGAGGCCCTGCGGCAATCGCTGAACCTGCCCGCCGTGGCGCTGCTGTCGGAACTGGGCGCGCTGCGCTACGCCGCCGCGCTGAAGGCCGCCGGCAGCCCGCCGCGCCTGGCGTCGGGTGCGGCGCCATCCCTGCCGCTGGCGCTCGGCGGCGCTGGCACGACCCTGCGCGAGTTGGTGGCGCTGTATGCGCTGCTCGGCGATGCCGGGCGGGCCGGGGCGCTGACCGCCTTGCCCGCCGCGCCCGCCGAATGGCCGGAGGTGGTGACGCCGCGCGCCGCCGCCGCGGTTGCCGGCATCCTGGTGCAACCCTTCCCGGGCGGCGGGCCGGGTGGGGTGGCGTGGAAGACCGGCACCTCCTGGGGCGGCCGGGATGCCTGGGCGCTCGGGCTGGATGCGCGGCATGTCGCGGGCGTCTGGATCGGACGGCCGGACGGCACGCCGATTCCGGGCCTGAACGGCCGCGCCGCGGCGCTGCCGGTGCTGGCGCAGGTCTTCGCCCGGCTGCCGGCCGCGCCGCGCCAGCCTTTGCAGGTTCGCGCCGCGCCGCGCCCCTTCGCCGAAGCCGCCGACCGCCTGCGCCTGCTGTTCCCCATGCCGGGCGCGGAGCTGGTGGAGGGCGCCGGCCCCGTCACCCTGCGCGCCACCGGCGGCCGCCGCCCGCTGGTCTTCCTGGTGGATGGCGCGCCGCTGCCGCACCAGCGCGCCCGGCGGGAGGCCGCCTGGACACCGCCCGGCCCGGGTTTCTACCGCGTGACGGTACTGGACGCGGATGGCATCGCGGCGGCGGCCGAGTTGCGGGTGCGCTGAGGCGCGTTCATCCCCCGCAGGCGGCCAGCGCCGCCCGCATATGCGCCGGCACCGGCGCCTCCACCCGCAGCGGCGGCTCCAGCGGGAGCGCCAGGCTGCGCGCCAGCAGGTGCAGGCCCCCGGCTTCCCCACCGCCATACATCGCATCGCCCAGGATCGGGCAGCCGAGATGCGCGCAGTGCACCCGCAACTGGTGCGTCCGCCCGGTCTCCGGCCGCAATTCCAGCCAGACCAGCCCCGTGCCGCGCCCGAGCACGCGCCAGGCGCTGCGCGCGGCATCGCCCTTCGGGTCCACCCGCATCCGCCAGCCCCGCGCCGCACTGCTGATTTTCCCGAGTGGCGCGTCCACCAGGCCCGACTCGCCGTCCGGGCCGCCGCGCACCACCGCCCAGTAGACCTTTTCCACCCGCCGCTCGGCGAACAGCCGGTTGAGCTGCGCGAGCATCGGCGCGGTGCGGCCCAGCACCAGCACGCCGGCGGTATCCGCATCCAGCCGATGCGCCGGCTGCGGCAGGCGCTTCTTCCCAAGGCGCAGCGCCGGCAGCCAGGCGTCGAGCGATTCGCCCTGGCGCGCCGAGACCGGCAGCCCGGCGGGCTTGTCCAGCACCAGGACCTCCGGCCCCAGATGCAGGATTCGTGCATGCAACCATGCAGGCGGTGCAATCTCCGCTTGGCGCGGCGTGCGTTGCAATGGAACCCTGGGTGGCATGAATCAGCCTGATCTCCGAACCACCGTGATCTGCCTCGGCAGCGTCGTCATGGACCACACTTTCCTCGTGCAGGACATCGTCCAACCGCCGTCCAAGAACCGGGCCAACAGCTACAGCCTGGGCGCCGGCGGGCTGGCGGCCAATGCCTCCATCGGCGTCGCGCGCCTGGGCGGCCGCTGCATCTTCTGGGGGCGGGTGGGCGACGACCTCAATGGCGGCCCGCTGCTGGAGGCGCTGACGGCACAGGGGGTCGATGTCTCGCACTGCCACGTGGCGCCCAACGCGCGCACGCCGGTCTCCGCGGTGCTGGTGGACCCGGTGGGCGAACGCAGCATATTTTCCTATCGCGGCGACAACCTCGGCACCGACCCGTCCTGGCTGCCGCTGCACCTGCTGGACACGGCCCACGCCTTCCTGTGCGACCCGCGCTGGCCGGAAGGCAGCGGTGCCGCGCTGGACCACGCCCGCGCCCGCGGCATCCCAACCGTGATCGATGGCGAGAAAAGCGAGACCCGCCTGCTGCTGGACCTGATCCCGCGCAGCGACCACGCCATCTTTTCCCAGCCCGGCCTGACCAACTACGCGCCAGGCGCCCGACCGGTGGACGGGCTGCGCAAGGCGATCGCCGCCGGCTGCCGCACCGCCGCGGTGACGCGGGGGGAGAAGGGCACGCTGTGGCTGACGGCGGAGGATCCGGAGCCCCGCATCACCCCCGCCTTTCGCGTCCAGGCCACCAACACCACCGGCGCCGGGGACGTGTTCCACGGCGCCTATGCGCTGGCGATGGCGGAACGCCAGGCGGTGGCGGATGCCATGCGCTTCGCCTCCGCCGCCGGCGGCCTGCGCGCGCGCGACGGCGCGACCCCGACGCGGGAGATGGTGGAGGCGCTGCTGCGGGGCTGAGGCCGATGCGGGTCTCGCATTGACCTTTAGCGCGGAACCTCCGGGCGCGCCTCAACGTTGACACAATCTGCAAAAGGAGCTGGCGATGCCATCGAGCGGCGCGCGGACCGTCCTGGTCGTCGAGGATGAGGACATCATCGCCATGGCAGCTGGCGAGGCGCTGCAAGGTTCCGGCTTCCGCGTCTGCGGCACCGCCGATTCCGAGGCCACGGCCCTGCAACTGGCGGCCCAGCACGACCCGGAATTCGCCGTGGTGGACCTGCATCTCGGCGGGGTGCAGAGCGGGTTGCGCATCGGCCGCACGCTGGTGGCCCGCGGTGTCTCGGTGCTCTACGCCACCGGCCATGGCTCCACCTGGCGGCAGGAGATGGAGGATACCGGTGCCCGCGGCTGCCTCACCAAGCCCTATGAGCCCGCCGAGGTCCCCGCCGCGTTGATGGTGCTGGAGCGCCTGCGGGCCGGCGAGACGGTGCGCCGCCTGCCGCCCGACATGCACCTGTTCGTCGATTGAGGACAATTCTCCGCGGATCATGACTGATCCGCCCCCATGCGCCGGCGCTTCGCTTGGCTGCGCCGCAGGGGCGGCGGCGGCCATTCGGCCGCTCGCCCGCCGGAGCGGGCCTTGGGCCCTTAGCCACCGCCCGGGATGGGCGGCGGCGTGGTGCCGGCCAGCAGCGCCGTGCGCGCCGCCGCCAGGATGGCGCGGCCGCCGCGTTCCGGGTGCAGCACGAACAGCAGAAGCGAACGGCCGGTGACCATGTAGGGGTGGCCGAATTCGAAGGGCTCCGGCTCCTCCACCTCCGGCTTGTTGGTGTCCACCAGCAGCAGCCAGCGCTGCCCCGCCGGCGGCTCCGGCAGCGCGAATTCGACGCCGTCGTGATGCGCGTTGAACACCGCGAGCAGCGTGGCATCCGCCGCCGGACGCCGGATGCCGGTGGCCTGCGCGCGGCCATCCAGCAGCATGCCGAAGCAGCGCGCATGCGGGTCGTCCCAGTGCCCGTTCTCCATCTCGGTGCCGGAGGGCGTCACCCAGGTGACGTCCTTGATGCCGAGTTCCTCGTTCACCGCGCCGGACAGGAAGCGCGCGCGGCGCAGCACCGGGAAGCCCTGCCGCAGCGCGATCAGCTTGCGCGTGAAGGCGGCGAGCCCCAGGCCCTCCGCGGAGACGCCTGCCCAGTTCAGCCAGCTGAGTTCGTTGTCCTGGCAATAGACGTTGTTGTTGCCCTGCTGCGTGCGGCCGAACTCGTCGCCGGCCAGGATCATCGGCGTGCCCTGCGACAGCAGCAGCGTCGCCAGCAGGTTGCGCTTCTGGCGTTCCCGGATTGCGATGATCTCGGGGTCGTCGGTCGGACCTTCGACGCCATGGTTCCAGGACAGGTTGTGGTTGTGGCCGTCCTGCCCGCCCTCGCCATTCGCCTCGTTGTGCTTGTCGTCATAGCTGACCAGGTCGTTCAGCGTGAAGCCGTCATGCGCCGTGATGAAGTTGATGCTGGCCCACGGCTTGCGGCCACGGCGATTGAACAGGTCGGCCGAGGCACTCAACCTTGCGGCGAGTTCCGGCGCCTGGCCCTCGTCGCCGCGCCAGAAGGCGCGCACCTGGTCGCGGAAGCGGTCGTTCCATTCCGACCAGCCCGGCGGAAACCCGCCGACCTGGTAGCCGCCGGGTCCGCAATCCCATGGCTCCGCGATCAGCTTGACGCGCGACAGCACCGGGTCCTGCCGGCAGGAATCGAGGAAGCCGCCGCCCTCGTCGAAGCCATGCGTCTCCCGGCCCAGGATCGTCGCCAGGTCGAAGCGGAAGCCGTCCACGCGCATTTCCGTCGCCCAGTAGCGCAGGCTGTCCGTCACCATCTGCAAAACGCGCGGATGCGAAAGGTTCAGCGTGTTGCCGGTGCCGGCATCGTTCATGTACCAGCGCGGCGTCTCCGGCAGCAGCCGGTAGTAGCTGGCATTGTCGATGCCCTTGAAGGACAGGGTCGGGCCGAACTCATTGCCCTCCGCCGTGTGGTTGTAGACCACGTCGAGGATCAGCTCGAGCCCGGCATCGTGCAGCCGCGCGACCATCTCCTTGAACTCGGCGAAGGCGAAGCTCGGCGTGCGGGCGTAGCGTCGCGCCGGCGCGAAGAAGGCGATGGTGTTGTAGCCCCAGTAGTTCGTGAGGCCCTTGTCCAGCAGGAACTGGTCGTTGAGGAAGGTGTGCACCGGCAGCAATTCCACCGACGTCACGCCGAGGTTGCGCAGGTAGTCCACCACCTCCGGCGCTGCGAGTCCGGCGTAGGTGCCGCGCATGTCCTCCGGCAGGCCCGCATGCAACTTCGTCATGCCCTTCACATGCGTCTCGTAGATGACGGTCCGGTCCCACGGCACGGACGGGCTGCGTTCCCGGCCCCAGGTGAAGGCGGGGTCGATGACGCGGCATTTCGGCATCAGCCGGCTGCTGTCGCGGTCGTCGAAGGTCTGGTCGTCCGCGGATTCCATCCGGTAGCCGAACAGCTCCGGCCCCCAGGCCAGGTCGCCGATGATCGCCTTCGCGTAGGGGTCCAGCAGCAGCTTGTGGTGATTGAAGCGGTGCCCGGCATCGGGTGCGTGCGGGCCATGCACGCGGTAGCCGTAGATGGTGCCGGGGCGCGCATCCGGCAGGTAGCCGTGCCAGACCTCGTCGGTGTATTCGGGCAGATCAAGACGTTCGAGTTCGGTCTCACCCGAATCGTCGAACAGGCAAAGCTCAACCTTGGTGGCGTGCGCCGAAAACAGCGCGAAATTCACGCCGACACCGTCCCAGCTTGCTCCGAGGGGAAAAGGCAGGCCCTCGCGAATTCGTGTTGGCCGCATCAGCTGCGGTGCCGCAACCACCTGTCGTATCCGCATTCACAATCCCCGTTACCACGACGCAAAAATCTGTGGCGGCATCACAACATCACAAGCGTATGCGCGTTCCCGTTGCACATCACATTTCGTCGGTGACACAGAACGCCCAAGAATTCGGCGAAGCCGCGGAACGAATGCCCGCGCCACCAGTTTGCCGATCCCCGGAGAAAGCCACCGCATGACCGACGACGCAAGCATCGCCCGCGCCCACAGCATGCCCTTCGGTGCCGCGCCGGTGCCCGGAGGAGGCGCCCGGTTTCGCATCTGGGCGCCTTCGCACCAGGTGGTGTGCCTGGTGCTGGGGGATGCGGCGGAGGTGCTGCCGATGCAGGCGGAAGCCGGCGGATGGCACATGCTGCTGGTCGAGGCGGCCGCACCCGGAACACGCTACCGCTTCGTTCTGCCGGACGGCCTTCGGGTCCCGGACCCGGCTTCGCGCTTCCAGCCGGAGGATGTGCACGGGCCGAGCGAGGTGATCGACCCCGCCGCGCATCGCTGGACGGATGCCGCCTGGCGCGGGCGCCCCTGGAGCGAGGCGGTGGTGTATGAACTGCACATCGGCACCTTCACGCCCGAAGGCAGTTTCCGCGCTGCGATCGCGAAGCTGGATCATCTGGTGGCGCTCGGCGTCACCGCCATCGAGATCATGCCGATCGCGGATTTCCCGGGCGCGCGCAACTGGGGTTATGACGGCGTGCTGCCCTATGCGCCGGATTCCAGCTACGGACGGCCGGAGGATCTGAAGGCGCTGGTCCAGGAAGCCCATGCGCGCGGCCTGATGGTGCTGCTGGATGTCGTCTACAACCATTTCGGGCCGGAGGGCGCGTATCTCCACGCCATCGCGCCGCAGGCCTTCACCGATCGGCACGCGACGCCCTGGGGCACGGCCTTGAACTTCGATGGCGCCGACAGCGCGCCGGTGCGCGACTTCTTCATCCACAACGCGCTGTACTGGATCGAGGAGTTTCATCTGGATGGCCTGCGCCTCGACGCGGTGCATGCCATCATCGATGACAGTCCGACGCACCTGCTGGAGGAGTTGGCGCAGCGCGTGCGGGCCGCGGTGCCCGACCGGCCGGTGCACCTGCTGCTGGAGAATGAGGAGAACCAGGCGTCGCGGCTTCGGCGCGATGCCCATGGCGCGCCGCTCCAGTACACGGCGCAGTGGAACGACGACGTGCACCATGTGCTGCACGTCGCCGCCAGTGGCGAGCAGGCCGGCTATTATGCGGACTACCACGGCGACACGGAACGGCTGGCGCGCGCGCTGGCGCAGGGCTTCGCCTTCCAGGGCGAAGTGATGCCCTATCGCGGCCATGCGCGGGGCGAACCCTCCGCCGGGCTGCCGCCGACCGCCTTCGTCGCCTTCATCCAGAACCACGACCAGATCGGCAACCGCGCCTTCGGCGACCGCCTGACGCATTTCGCGCCCGCCGAGGCGGTGCGCGCCGTCGCCGCGGTGTCCCTGCTTCTGCCGCAGGTGCCGATGCTGTTCATGGGCGAGGAATGGGCCGCCGCGCAGCCCTTTCCCTTCTTCTGCGATTTCGGCCCCGACCTGGCCGAGGCCGTGCGCGAAGGGCGCCGCAGCGAGTTCTCGCGGTTTCCGGAGTTCGCCGATCCGGCCTCGCGCGAACGCATCCCAGACCCGCTGTCGGAGGCAACCTTCGCCAGCGCCAAGCTGAGGTGGGAGGATGCCGCGAAGCCGCCGCATGCCGACTGGCTCGCCTGGTACCGCGACGTGCTCGCGGTGCGCCATGCCGAGATCATGCCACGCCTGTCCGGCATTCAGCGGGGCGGCACCTACCGCATCGTCGGCGCGGGGGCCGTGGAAATCCGCTGGGCGCTCGCGGATGGTGGTGCGCTGCTTCTGGCCGCCAACCTGTCCGCTGATCCGGCCAGTGGCTTTTCGCCGTCAACCGGCCGCGGGATCTGGCAGCAGGGTGAACTTCCTGGCCCGTGGTCCGTCCGCTGGTCCATCGAGGATGCCGAGAATGTCTGAGCCCGTGATCCCGCGCGCCACCTACCGCCTGCAATTCCACAAGGGCTTCGGCTTCGCGGATGCGACCAGGCTGGCGCCCTACCTGGCGCGTCTCGGCGTCAGCCATGTCTATGCCTCGCCCTACCTGAAGGCGCGTCCCGGCAGCAGCCATGGCTACGACATCGTCGACCACGCCGCGCTGAACCCGGAGCTTGGCGACGAGGCCGCGTTCCGCGCCATGTCGGCGGCCTTTCGCGAACACGGCCTCGGCCAGATCCTCGACTTCGTCCCGAACCACATGGGCGTCGGCGGTGCCGACAATCCCTGGTGGCTCGACGTGCTCGAATGGGGCTCCGACTCCGACTACGCCGGCTGGTTCGACATCGACTGGAACGCGCGGCGTCGCCTGCTGGTGCCGTTCCTCGGCGACCAGTACGGCGCAGTGCTGGAGTCCGGGCAGTTGGAGCTTCGCTTCGACGCGGAGGCCGGCAGCTTCGCCGTCTGGGCCTATGGCACCCACAAGCTGCCGATCACCCCGCCGCACTACAACCGCGTGCTGGGCGAGGATCATCCGGCGCTGGAGCGCCTGGGCGATGCCTTCGCCGGCATCTCCGACTGGCGGCCGCGCGTGGTCGCGCGGGCGCGCGACCTGCAGGCGGAACTGGCCGCGCTGGTGCGCCGCGACCCCTCGGCGCGTGCAGCGGTGGAGGATGCGATCGCCCGCCTGAACGGCGAGGCCGGCCGGCTGGAAAGCTGGCGCGAGCTGGATGCGCTGATCCAGGACCAGCATTGGCGCGCGGCGTATTTCCGCGTCGCGGCCGACGACATCAACTACCGCCGCTTCTTCAACATCAACGAACTCGCCGGCCTGCGGATGGAACTGCCGGAGCTGTTCGAGCAGGCGCACCGCCTGGTCTTCGACCTGCTGCGCGACGGCACGCTGGACGGGCTGCGGATCGACCATGTGGACGGGCTGCTGGATCCTAAGGGCTACCTGCAACGTCTGCGCGACAAGGCGCCGCGCCCCTTCTACCTGGTGGTCGAGAAGATCCTGGCGCGGGAGGAACATCTGCGCGCGGATTGGCCGGTGCAGGGCACCACGGGCTACGAATTCGCCAACCTCGTGCTCGGCGTGCTGGTCGACCCGCGGGGCGAGGCGGGGCTGACCCGCTTCTACGAGGACTTCACAGGGGAGCGAGAGTCCTTCGCCGACATCGTGCAGGACAGCAAGCTGCGCATCATGCGGAACGAGATGGCGAGCGAGCTTGCCATGCTGGCGCAGGAAGCCGTGCGCATCGCGATCCAGACCCCACGCACCGCCGACTTCACCCGCAACATCCTGCAGCGTGGCCTGGCTGCGATCGTGGCCGGCTTTCCGGTCTATCGCACCTATGTCGACGCCACCTCGCCCCCCACGGATGCGGACCGGCAGGATCTGGCACACGCCGTCGCCGCGGCGCGGCGAGAGGAGCCCGACCTCGACCCCAGCGTCTTCGACTTCCTGCACCGCCTGCTGACCGCCGACCTCGTTGCCGAACCCCGCAGCGGCTTCAGCCGCCACGCGGTGCAGCGGCTGGCGATGCGGGTGCAGCAGTACAGCGGCCCGATCATGGCCAAGGGCCTCGAGGACACGGCCTTCTACCGCTACAACCGCTTCGTCGCGCTGAACGAGGTGGGCGGCCATCCCGACCATTTCGGCGTGTCGCTCGCGGAATTCCACGCCGGCAATGCGGAGCGCGCGGCGGATTGGCCGCAGGCGATGCTGTCCACCTCGACGCATGACACCAAGCGCGGGGAGGACACGCGCGCACGCCTCGCAGTCCTCGCCGAAATGCCGGAGGACTGGGCGCAACACGTCCGGCGGTGGAGCGCGATGCTGCGCGGCGACGCGCCCGGCCGCACGCCGGACCGCAACGACGAGTTCCTGTTCTACCAGCTTCTGCTCGGGGCCTTTCCGGTGCAGCCGGATGGCGCGGCACCGGATGCCGCGACGCTGGCCGATTTCGCCACACGGCTCGAGGGCGCGATGGTGAAGTCGATGCGGGAGGCGAAGCGGCACTCCAACTGGGCGGCGCCGAACGCGGCCTATGAGGATGCGATGCTGGCGCTGGTGCGCAAGGCGCTGGCGGACCAGGGCTTCCTGGCCGATTTCCTGCCGTTCCAGGATCGCATCGCCCGCCTCGGCCTGGACAACAGCCTGGTGCAGACTGCGTTGAAACTGACCCTGCCGGGCGTGCCCGATATCTACCAGGGCGCGGAGATGTGGGACCTCAGCCTGGTGGACCCGGACAACCGGCGGCCGGTGGATTTTCCTGCACGCGAGGCGGCGCTTGCCGGCATCCAGGACGCCGTGCGGCGCGACGCTGCCGTCGCGGTACGCGCCATGCGCGACAACTGGCGCGACGGCCGGCTGAAGCTGGCGCTGACCACGACGCTGCTGGCACACCGGCGCGCCAATCCGGCGCTGTACGCGGAGGGTGGCTACGAGGCGCTGGACCAGCCGGCCGACACCCTCATCGCCTTCCGGCGGCGGCACGGCGATGCGGCCCTGATGGTCCTCGCCGCGCGCTTCCCCTCCCGCAGGCCGGACGGGAGCGGCGCAACCATTGCCGCCACCGGGCGTTGGCGCGACCTGATGACGGGGCAGGTCCATGAAGGGCCGGTGCTGCCCGTGGCGCGGCTTCTGGCCGATCTGCCCGTGGCGGTGCTGGAGGCGCTGTAGCTACTCGGCGTCGAGCTGCGCGAGCGCACGCTCGATGTTGCGGCGGGCCTGGCGCTCGCAGGCCAGGAAGAAGCGGTCCGTACGGAAGATGCGTTCGCGCCACAGCAGCATCTGCAATTCCGCGAACCGGCCGGCGCGGTAGGAATCGGGGCGCAGATGCGCCTGTTCCCGTCGGTTCGCGGCCTCATAGGCGTCGAAGGCGGCGGGTGGCGCGCCGAGGATGGACAGGTCCGAATCCAGCAGCAGCATCGCATCGCCGCGCAGCGAGGCGTCGCGCGTCTCCGGCAATTCCTGCCGCGCCACCGCCAGGATCAGCACCTCGGCCCGCGCCAGTGTCGTGGCCGGCGTGGCGCGCATCATCTCCCGCATCAACTGCGCGCTACGCTGTGCGCTGTCGGGCGTCTTCGGCTCGAATACCGCATTGTGGAACAGCACGGCCAGGATGAAGGCGCTGCGGTTGGCGATGGCGCCGGCGACGTCCTCCGCCACCTCCAGCATGCCGCCGATGCGGGCCCAGCCATGGTGGATACGATGCGGCTCGGCGTAGCGACGGCGCAGGTCGGTGAGCACGGCAGCGTCCAAAAGCGGCATCCTCGGTGGGTCGTTGCGCATAGTCTGCCTCACTCACCGCTTCGAGGCCCATCCTTGTGCATGCCGGAGAATTGACCTTCGGCGCCACCCGGCGCGACACTGGCGCCGCGACGGGATGGGGAGCTGGGCCTTGGGCTGGCGTGTCGGCGTGGATTCGGGTGGCACCTTCACCGATGTCTGCCTGTTCGAGGAGGAGTCCGGCCGCATTGCGGTCTGGAAGGTGTCCTCCACCCCGGATGATCCCTCCCGCGGCATCGCCGGCGGGGTGGCGGAGGGCATGGAGCAGGTCGGGCGCGCACCGGGCGAGATCGCCTATTTCGGCCACGGCACCACGGTCGCGACCAACGCGCTGATCCAGCATCGCGGCGTCCGCACCGGCCTGGTGACCACCGATGGCTTCCGCGACCTGCTGGAGATCGGCCGGCAGAAGCGGCCGGACCTGTACGACCTGCAGGTGGACAAGCCGCCGGTGCTGGTGGCGCGGGAGTTGCGGCTGCAGGTGCCGGAGCGCATCCGCCACGACGGCACGGTGGAGACCGCGCTGGACGAGCAGGCGGTGCGCGAGGCGGCGCGGGCGCTGAAGGCGGCCGGGGTACAGGCCATCGCCATCTGCTTCCTCTACAGCTTCGTGCGACCCGACCACGAGGCCACGGCACGCCGGATCATCGAAGAAGAATTGCCCGGCATCTTCCTGACGACGAGCCACGAGATCGCACCGGAGTTCCGCGAATACGAACGGCTGTCGACCGCGGTGGTGAACAGCTACCTCGGCCCCGTCATGCGCGGCTACATCAAGCGCCTGGCGGAACGGCTGGCGGCGCTCGGCGTCACCGCCACGCCGCATCTGACGCAATCCAATGGCGGCGTCATAGGCTTCGAGGCGGCGGCCGAGATGCCGGTGCGCATGGTGCTGTCCGGCCCCTCCACCGGCGTGGTCGGTGCGCAGGCGATCGGGCGGCTGTCCGGCTTTCCGGACCTCATCACCTTCGACATGGGCGGCACCAGCACCGACGTGGCGCTGTTGCAGGGCGGCGAGCCGCGGCTGACCGGGGAGGCCATCGTGCATGGCTACCCCATCAAGGCGCCGATGCTGGATATCCACACGGTCGGCGCCGGCGGTGGCTCCATCGCCTTCGTCGACTCCGGCGGGCTGCTGAAGGTCGGCCCGCGCAGTTGCGGCGCCGATCCCGGACCGGTCTGCTACGGCCGCGGCAACGAGGAAGCGGCGGTGACGGACGCCAATGTCGTGCTCGGCACATTGCATCCCACGCATCTGCTCGGCGGCCGCATGCCGATTCGGCGCGACCTTTCGGTGGCGGCCGTGGAAAGGCTGGCGAAGCAGCTCGGGCTGGGGGTGATGGAGACGGCGCAGGGCATCCTGTCCGTCGTCACGGCCAACATGGCGAAGGCCATCCGCGTCATCAGCGTGCAGCGCGGGCATGATCCGCGCGACTACACGCTGATCGCCTTCGGCGGCGCCGGGCCGCTGCATGCGGCGCGCCTGGCGAAGGAGTTGGACATCCGCCGCGTGCTGGTCCCGCGCAACCCCGGCATCCTCTGCGCCATGGGCCTGCTGCTGACCGACCTGCGCGCGGATTTCGCGGCGACCCGGCTGACGGCGCTGGACGCCGAGGCGCTGGCGCCGATGGAGACAGCCTTCGCGACACTGGCGGCGACGGCGGAACGCTGGTTCGCGCAGGAACACATCGCGCCGGACAAGCGCATGATCCGCCGCACCGTGGACATGCGCTATGCCGGCCAGAACTACGAATTGCCGGTGGCGCTGCCGGATGGCCCCTTCACCGCCGCCACCCTCGCGCATCTGGCGGAGGGTTTCGCGGCCGCGCATCGGCAGATGTACGGCTTCATCGCGGAAGGCGAGGCGGTGCAGCTCGTCACCTTCCGGCTGGAGGCGACCGGCCTGGTCCGCAAGGCGGAACTCAAGCCGCGCCCGCTGCAAGGCCCGGATGCGACGGCCGCGCTGGAGGCGACGCGGGAAGTGTGGTTCCCCGAGGCTGGCGGCGTGGTCGCCGTGCCGGTCTATGCACGGGACAGGCTGGCCCCCGGCAACCGCATCGCGGGCCCCGCCATCGTCGAGCAGATGGATGCGACGACGGTGATCCTGCCCGGCCAGGATGCGCGCGTGGACGCCTACGACAATCTGATCCTGGAGGCCTCGGCATGAGCAACACGCGCCCCGACCCGATCACGGTCGAGGTCATCGGCTCCGCCCTGTCGTCCATCGTCGAGGAGATGGGGGAGGCGCTGGTGCGCGCCTCCTACTCCACCAACATCAAGGAACGGCGGGACTGTTCCACCGCGCTGTTCGACATCGCCGGCAACACCTTGTGCCAGGCGGAACACATCCCGATCCATCTCGGCAGCTTCATCGGCATCATCGCGCATGTGCTGAAGCGGCACCCGATGGACCAGATGCAGCCTGGCGACGTCTTCGTCGGCAACGATGCCTATGAGGGCGGCGGCACCCACCTGCCGGATATCGTGCTGGCGGAGCCCATCTTCGTCGAGGGCCGCATCGTCTCCTGGGCCGTGAACCTGGCGCACCATTCGGATTTCGCGGACCGTGGCCACGCGCACATCTTCCAGGAAGGCCTGCGCATCCCGCCGATCCGCCTGTACCGCGCCGGGGAGTTGCAGACGGACGTGCAGGAACTGATCCTGCTGAACTGCCAGGTGCCGCGGGAGCGTCTGTCCGACCTGCGCGCGCAGATGGCCGCCAACCGCCTCGGCGTGTCGCGCATGCAGGCGCTGTGCGCGAAGTACGGCACGGAGACGGTGCTGGCGGCGGGGCAGGCGCTGCAGGATTACGCGGAGCGCAAGATGCGCGCCGGCATCGCGGCCATCCCGGACGGCAGCTGGACCTTCGCGGATGTGCACGACAGCCCCGAGATCACCGGCGAATTGCCGCTGACCCTGACGCTGACCGTCGCGGGCGACGCCATGACGCTGGATTTCGACGGCCCGGACCAGGTACGCGCCGGCATCAACATGACGATGACGGCATTGCTCGCCACGGTCTACTACGCGGTGAAGACCGTGGTGGACCCGACGCTGCTGCCGAATGCCGGCCTCGCCCGGCCGCTGCGCGTCACGGCGCGGGAAGGCAGCGTGCTGAACTGCGTGCTGCCGGCGGCGGTGAATGCGCGGCTGTCCACCTGCCAGCGCGTGGTGGACCTCATCCACGGCGCGCTCGCGCAGGCGGTGCCGGCGCGCGTCACCGCGGCGCATAACGGCGCCTGCTTCGTCGCCTCCTTCGTCGGACGGCAGCCCGTCACCGGCGAGCCCTGGGTGTATCTGGAAACGATCGGTGGCGGTTTCGGCGCGCGGGCGGAGAAGGACGGGCTGGATGGCGTGCATGTGCACACCACCAACACCTCCAACCTGCCGGTCGAGGCGCTGGAGATCGAATACCCGCTGACGCTGATGCGCTACGAACTGGTCGAGGGTTCCGGCGGCGCCGGCCGGCAGCGTGGCGGCATGGGCCTGCGCCGGGTCTATCGCGCCGAAGCGGAATGCCGCCTCCGCCTGGACGGCTCCCGCTTCCTGTCGCGCCCCTGGGGCCTGGACGGCGGCCAGCCGGGCGAGTCCGGAAAATTCCGCTTTGCGCCAGGCATCGCGCCCTTCGCGCTCGGCAATGGCCTGTTGCGCGCCGGCGACTGGGTCGAGATCATCACCCCCGGCGGCGGCGGCTATGGCCCGCCCTCGGAGCGAGGCCGTGACGCCGTGCGGCGTGACGTGGCGGAAGGCAGCATTGCGCCCGGTCCTGCCCGGGAGATCTACGGAGCCATCTGAAACAGGGAGAACAAGATCATGCAGACCTCGCGACGCGGATTACTCGCCGCCGCAGCGGCCCTTCCCTTCCTGCCCGGGGCGAGCCCGGCATGGGCGCAGCGGAGCCCGGGCGTGCTGCGCTTCGGCCTGTCCTCCTTCCCGCCCAGCCTGCAGCCCTGGGCCAATACCGGCACCGCGGCGGCCACGGTGAAGCTGCTGATCCATCGCGGCCTGCTGTCCTACGCGCCGGACGGCAAGCTGCGCGGCGAACTGGCCGAATCCTGGTCGAACGAGAACCCCACCACCTGGGTGTTCCGCCTGCGCGGCAACGCGCTGTTCCACAACGGCGAGCCGGTCACTGCGGCCGACGTGAAGTGGAACATCGAGCAGATCGCGGGCGAACGCTCCACCGCCTACTACCGCGCGGAGATGCAGAACGTGGCCGCCGTGGAGACGCCGGATGCGCGCACCGTCCGCATCGTCACGAAGTCGCCCATCGCCACGCTGCCGAACTGGCTCGCCTCCTACCACATGATGATGGTGAACCCGCGCAGCCCGACCGGCGCCGGCGTGCTGCCGATCGGTGCCGGACCCTTCACCATCACGGCGCAGGAACGCGGCACCTCCATCGATCTCGCCGCCTTCGACCGCTACTACAAGCCGGGCCAGCCGAAGCTGCGCGGCCTGCGCCTGATTGCCTATGCGGACGAGAATTTGCGGGTTTCCGCCATCCGCGCCGGCGACGTGGACCTGATCGAATACGTGCCCTGGCAGGCGATGGCGGCGATCGAGGCGGATGAGCGGCTGAAGCTGGACGCCACCAACGGCCCCTTCATGTATCTCAACTTCAACGCGACCCGGCCGCATCTCGGCGATGCGCGGGTGCGGCGCGCCATCGGCCACGCCATCAAGCGGGACGACATCGTGAAGGTCGCCTTCTTCGGTCGTGGCAGCGCGCTGGAGGGCCTGCCGATCGCGCCCGGCAGCGAGTTCTTCGACGAGACGCTGTCGAAGGGACAGGCCTACGACCCCGACAAGGCCAAGGCCCTGTTGCGGGAAGCCGGGCTGCCGAACGGCTTCAGCACCAGCCTGCTGTCCACCGCGCAATACGGCATGCACAAGGACACGGCGGAGGTGGTGCAGCAGCACCTCGCCGCCGTCGGCATCCAGGCGGAGCTGCGCCTGCCGGATTGGGCGACGCGGGTGAACCTCGGCAATCGCGGGCAGTTCGACATCGCGGTGATGGGCACGGCCACCGACAACAACGATGCGGATGGCCTGAACAGCCTGATCGACGGCTCACTCTCCCCCTCCTACGTCCGCAGCGCCGGGCTGCGCATCCCGAAGCTGGAGGAGCTGATGCGGGCCGGGCGCGCCGAGTTCGACACCGCGAAGCGGCGCGAGATCTACCTGGAGGCGCAGCGGGTGGCGCTGGCCGAGGCGCCGCTGGTCGGCCTCGCCTGGCGCAGCCAGGGCTATGCCATGTCGAAGTCGGTCACCGGCTTCCAGGCGATGCCCGGTGCGCTGAACTTCTTCAGCGGCATCACGCTGGAGGACACGGCTATCGCCTGACCACCGCCAGCAGAAGACCCTCCGCGGCGAAGGCGAGCGCCGCTGTCGCCGCGGCGCCCTGCAGCACCAGCAACTGGTTCTGGTTCTGCAGGCCGAGCACGATGGGCGTGCCGAGGGTGGAGGCGCCGGCCAGCGCCCCCACCGCGGCCGTCGCCACCGCCAGCACCAGCGCCACCCGAAGCCCGTCCAGAACCAATGGCCAGGCCAGCGGCAGTTCCACCTCCCGCAACGCGCCCACCGGGGTGTAGCCGAGCGCCAGCGCCGCGAGCCGCGCATCCGGCGGCACCGCTTCCAGCGCCGCGACGGTGGCGCGCAGCACCGGCATGATGCCGTACAGCAGCAGCGCCAGGATGGTCGGCCCCCAGCCGAAGCCGAAGGCCGGCACCGCCAGCGCCACCACCACCACGGGCGGCACCGCCTGGGCGCCGGCGGCCAGCGCATCCGCCGCCGGTCGCAGCGCCACCAGCGCCGGGCGCGTCACCAGGATGCCGAGCGCGAGGCCGATCAGCGCCGCCGGGATCACCCCCGCCAGCGCCAGCCCGACATGGCCGAGCGCCAGCCCGGCCAGCCGCCCGGCCGGGAAACCGCCAAACCAGGCGGGCACCAGCGCCACCAGGGCCAGCAGGCCGGCCAGCAGCAGCGGTGCCGCGCGCAACCTTCTCATCGCCCTCGGGCCAGCACGGCGTCGAGCCGGATGGAGCCACCCTCCACCGCCAGCACGTTCCGGCCGGTTTCCGCCATGCGGGACAGCGCATCGGCCAGCGTCGCGTCCGCCGGCAGCACCGGCGCGCCGGGTGGCGCCGGGGTCGGGTCGCGTGCCTCGGCGACCGAGAGCAGGGAAAGCCGCCGCAGGCCGGGCTGCGCGCCGCCCAGCAATTCGCGGGCGAAGGGCGCGGCATCGGGCGCGACCAGGGCCGCAGGCGGCCCATCCGCCTCCACCCGCCCGTCGCGCAGCACCACCACCTGCGTGGCCAGCTCCAGCGCCTCCTCCGGGTCGTGCGTCACCAGCACGATCGTCTTGCCGGTCTCCGCGTGGATGCGCCGAAGCTCCGCGCGCAGGTCGCGGCGGGTGAGGGGGTCCACCGCGCCGAAGGGCTCGTCCATCAGCAATATGTCGGGGTCCGCCGCCAGCGCCCGCGCCAGGCCGACGCGCTGCGCCTGGCCACCGGACAGCGCGCCGGGCAGGCGTTCGCCGAGCGAGGGGTCGAGCTGCACCAGCGCCAGCAATTCCTCGACCCGGGCCGCGATGCGCGCGCGGTCCCAGCCCAGCAGGCGCGGCACGGTGCCGATATTGGCGGCGACGCTGCGATGCGGGAACAGGCCGGTGGACTGCATGACATAGCCGATGGACCGCCGCAGCCGCGCCGGCTCCAGCCCCGCCACGTCCTGGCCGCGCACGCGGATGCGGCCGGCGCTCGGCTCCACCAGCCGGTTGACCAGCCGCATCAGCGTGGACTTGCCCGAGCCGGATGGCCCGACCAGCGCGCAGAGCACGCCGTCCGGCACGGTCAGGGTCACCTGGGACAGCGCATCGACCTCAGCGAAGCGCACCGCCACATCCTCGAACTGGATCATGCGGGCGTCCCCAGGACTTGTTCGACGGATCGTGTCAGCGCATCCGCCACCAGTGCCAGCAGCACGATGGGCAGGGCGCCGAGCAGCATCAGGTCGGTCGCGAACTGCGCCAGCCCCTCGAAGACCAGCGCGCCCAGGCCGCCCGCCCCGACCAGCCCGCCCAGCGTCACCAGCCCGATCGCCTGCACCACGGCGACGCGCAGCCCGCCGGCGAACACCGGCAGCGCCAGCGGCAGGCGCACTTCCCGCGTGATGCCGCCTTCCGTCATGCCCATGGCACGGGCGGCGGCGACGGCGGCGGGGTTGGCGGAGACCAGACCGCCGAGCACCGCGCGCCACAGCGGCAGCGCCAGGTAGCCGGCCGTGGCGATGACCGCCGGCGCCGGGCCGATCGCACCCAGCCCCAGGCCGCGCAGCGCCGGGGCCAGCGCCAGCAGCGCCGCCAGCAGCGGGATCAGCGCGGCGAACAGCGCGATGGCCGGCACCACCTGGATCGCGCCGAGCACCGCCCCCACCGGACCGGCGGCGCCGGGGCGGCGGAAGCCGGCCCAGGCCAGCGGCACGGCGACCAGCAGCGCCAGCAGCAGCGCACCGCCGGCCAGCGCCACATGCCGCAGCAGCGCAGCATGCACGGCGTCCTGCCGCGCCCGGTATTCCACCATCAGGGACAAGGGTTCGAACACGCCGCCGAGCCACAGCACGGCCAGGCCGGCAGCGCCCGCAACGGCCAGCATGGCGCGGCCGGCGAAGGACAGCGCCGCGGCACGGGCGGCGGCGAGCGCCAATGCGGCGACCAGCGCCACCCAGAAACCTCCGCCAAGGCCGGCGCGCGCCGCCGGTGCCATGCCCTCCAGGGCACGGCCCGCCGCACCGCCGGTGGCCCAGAGCAGCAGGATCGCCGCGGCCAGGGCCAGCATCGCGCCGATCAGCGAGGGGATACGCGGCCACACCGCCAGCGCCAGGGCCGCCAGCGCCACGGCCCCGGCCCAGCCGGTCGCCGAGACTCCGCCGAGCGGCACGCCCGGCAGCAGCCGGTTCGGCGCCACCGTCAGCCAGGGCAGCAGCAGCCCGGCCAGGACCAGCAGCGCCAGCAGGCCGCGTCCCGCGACCGCCGCAGGCATCAGCCGCGCCGCAGGGTGCCGAAATGCTCCCGCGCCACCGCCGCCGCGGTACGGCCCTCGACCGCCACCTTGCCGTTCAGTTCCTGCAGCTTCTCCAGCGTCAGGGAGGCGAAGACCGGCGCCAGCGCGTCCCGGATGCCCGGATGCGCCTCCAGCACCGCGGCGCGCACCACCGGGGCCGGCTCATAGACGATCTGCGCGCCCTTGGTGTCGCGCATCACCACCAGGCTCAGCGCCGAGATCGCGCCGTCCGTGCCATAGACCATCGCCGCGTTGACGCCGGAGATGCCCTGCGCCGCCGCCCGCATGGTCACCGCCGTGTCGCCGCCCGGCAGCACCGTGATGCGGTCGCGCGGGAAGCTGAAGCCGTAGGTCCGCTCGAAGCTGCCGAGCGCCGCCGGGCTTTCCACGAATTCGGCCGAGGCCGCGAGGCGCAGCTTGCCGGCCGTGGTGGCGCGGGCGAAATCCTCCATCGTCGCCAGGCGTTCGGCGCGGGCCACGTCGCCGCGCACCGCGATGGCCCAGGTGTTGTTGGCCTCGGCGCGGGCCAGCCAGACCAGGTTGTTCGCCTCCCGGTCCAGCCGCGCGACCAGCTCATGCGCGCTGGGGCCGCTGCGCCAGGCGGGGTCATCCTCCCGCTGGAAGAAGAAGGCGCCGTTGCCGGTGTATTCGGGGTACAGGTCGACCTCGCCGGCCACCAGCGCGGTGCGCACGATGCGGGTCGGGCCGAGCGAGAGCCGCGCCTCGGTCGGGATGCGCGCCGCCTCCAGCGCCACCAGGATCAGGTTGCCGAGCAGCGCCCCTTCGGTGTCGATCTTGGAGGACACCACCACCGGCCGCGCCGCGCCCTGGGCCCCCGCCCGGGTCGCCGCCAGCGCGAGGGGGATCGCCGCCAAGGCCCGCCGTCCAAACCTGCCTGCCGACATTCCTGCCTCCCGTTCCCGAAGCCGATCATCCACCCGACGGCAGCGTGCCACGCCGCCAACGGTTCCACGCGACCCTGCGCGATCTGGGGCCGCTTTGCATCCGCGCACCCCGCATGGACTCTTGTTCATCTACCTGCCAAACAGCCGGCCGCAAATCACGCCGGGCGACACAGGCCATGTCGCGGTCTATGGTGCCGCCCGTGGCGCACCGCGTGCAACAGTTGCGGCACGGCCCGCGTTGCCGGCCGGGCGCCCGTCAGGCCATTCGGCGCCGGAAGAGGATGAGATGCCGATCACCGATCTTCTGTCGGCCGAGGACATCGCCCTGGGTCAGGCCGCCGGCAACAAGCGCAGCCTGATCCAGGATCTGGCCGGACAGGCCGCCGGGCGCCTCGGCCGCCCGGTGGAGGAAGTGCGGGCGGCGCTGGAGGCGCGGGAGCAACTCGGCTCCACCGCACTCGGCCGCGGCGTCGCCCTGCCGCATGCCCGGCTGCCCGGGGACGATGCGCCGTTGCTGCTGGTGACGCGCCTGGCGCGCGCGATCGATTTCGAGGCGCGCGACGAGGAGCCGGTGGACCTGGTCTTCACCGTGCTGTGGCCGGAAGCCGATGCCGAGGGGTTCCTCCCGGCGCTGTCCGGCCTGTGCCGTTCGCTGCGCAATCCTCAGGTGCTGCAGCGCCTGCGCCAGGCCCGCGAGCCAACGGATGTGCTGGCGCTGCTGCGCCAGGCCGCGCCGGCGCAGATGCCCGAATGATGCCTGCGCGCTGATGCCCGATGCGCTGCTGCTGATCACCGCCCTCGCGCTGCCCTTCCTCGGCGCGCTGGCCGCGGTGCTTCTGCCGATCAACGCCCGCGATGCCGCGGCCCGGCTGGCCGGGGCGGTGACGCTCGGTGCGCTGCTGCTGGTCTGGCTGGCCTGGCCGACGGTGGCCGGGGGCGGCGTGCTGCGGGCGGAACTGCCCTGGATGCCGACGCTGGGGCTGAACCTGTCGCTGCGGATGGACGGCTTTGCCTGGATGTTTGCCGGGCTTGTCACGGGCATCGGCTTCCTGGTGGTGCTGTACGCCCGCTACTACATGTCCGCCGAAGACCCGGTGCCGCGCTTCTTCGCCTTCCTGCTGGCCTTCATGGGGTCGATGCTGGGGCTGGTGCTGTCCGGCAACCTGGTGCAGCTGGTGTTCTTCTGGGAACTGACCAGCCTGTTCTCCTTCCTGCTGGTCGGATACTGGCACCACACCGCCGCGGCGCGGGACGGCGCGCGCATGGCGCTGACCGTCACGGCGAGCGGCGGGCTCGCCTTGTTCGCGGGCGTGCTGGTACTCGGCCATATCGTCGGCAGCTACGAGCTGGATGCGGTGCTGGCCGCCGGCGACCGCATCCGCGAGCACCCGCTGTATCTCCCGGCGCTGGTGCTGGTGCTGCTCGGCACGCTGAGCAAAAGCGCGCAGTTCCCGTTCCATTTCTGGCTGCCGCACGCCATGGCGGCGCCGACGCCGGTGTCCGCCTACCTGCATTCGGCGACGCTGGTGAAGGCCGGCGTGTTCCTGATGGCGCGGCTGTGGCCGGTGATGGCGGGCACCGACGCCTGGTTCTGGATGGTCGGCACCGCGGGCCTGGTGACGCTGCTGGTCGGCGCCTACATCGCCATCTTCCAGCACGACCTGAAGGGGCTGCTGGCCTATTCCACCATCAGCCATCTCGGCCTGATCACGCTGCTGCTCGGCCTGAACAGCAGCCTCGCCATGGTGGCGGCGATCTTCCACATCATGAATCACGCGGCCTTCAAGGCCAGCCTGTTCATGGCCGCCGGCATCATCGACCACGAAACCGGCACGCGAGATATCCGCCGATTGTCCGGCCTCAACCGGTCCATGCCCTTCACCGCCCGGCTGGCGCTGGTGGCCGCCGCCGCCATGGCCGGCGTGCCGCTGCTGAACGGCTTCCTGTCGAAGGAGATGTTCTTCGCCGAGGCGCTGTCCGCCGACAGCCCGCTGCCCGTCGCCTTCGGCCTGCTGCCGCTGCTGGCCATGGTCGGCAGCGCCTTCGCCGTGACCTATTCGCTGCGCTTCATCCACGGGGCCTTCTTCGGCCCGGATCCCACGGACCTGCCGCAGAAGCCGCACGAGCCGCCGGCCTGGATGCGCTTCCCGGTGGAGATCCTGGTGCTGGCCTGCATCATGGTGGGCGTGCTGCCGGCCGCCACGGTCGGACCCTTCCTGGACGTGGCCGCAACCTCCGTGCTCGGCGCGGCGACGCCCCGCTACAGCCTCGCGGTCTGGCACGGCTTCAACCTGCCGCTGCTGATGAGCGTGATCGCGCTCGCCGCCGGCGTCGGCCTCTACCTGCTGCTGCAACGCTACCTGCTGACCGGGGCGGAGGGCGTGCCGCTGCTGCGGCGCTGGGAAGGACAGCGCATCTTCGAGCGGGTGATGGTCTTCCTGTCCTGGCGCCTGGCGCGCCGGCTGGAATCCTGGCTCGGCACAAGGCGCCTGCAGCCGCAGCTGCGCCTGCTGGTCGGCGTCTCCATCATCGCCGCGGCGCTGGCCGTGTATCTGCGCGGCCTGGCGCCGGGCAACCTGACGCCCTGGGCGGTGGACCCGGTGATCGGGCTGGTCTGGCTGGTGGGCGCCGCCTGCGCCATCGGCGCCGCCTGGCAGGCGAAGTACCACCGGCTGGCCGCGCTGATCCTGCTTGGCGCCGTGGGCCTCGTGGTCTGCATCACCTATGTCTGGTTCTCCGCCCCCGACCTCGCCCTGACCCAGTTGCTGGTGGAGGTGGTGACGACGGTGCTGCTGCTGCTCGGCCTGCGCTGGCTGCCGAAGCGCCAGGCCGGTGCCACGGCGGGAACGCCGGAGGTGGTGACGCTGACGCGCCGCCTGCGCGACCTGGCCATCGCCATTGGCGCCGGCGGCGGCATGGCGGTGCTGGCCTATGGTGTCATGACGCGCACGCCACCCGACCTGCTGGCCGAGCATTTCCTGGCGCGCGCCTATGCCGAGGGCGGCGGCACCAACGTCGTCAACGTCATCCTGGTGGATTTCCGCGGCTTCGATACGCTGGGCGAATTGGCCGTGCTCGGCGTGGTGGCGCTGTCCGTCTTCGCGCTGCTGCGCCGCTTCCGCCCGGCGCCGGACAGCATCGAGGTGCCGGAACAGCAGCGCGACCAGGATGCCGTCGACATCGCGCATCCCGACCGCCGGGCCGGCGACACGGCGTCCGACTGGCTGCTGGTGCCCGGCGTCGTCTCCCGCATGCTGTTCCCGGTGATCGGCGTGGTCGCGCTGTACCTGCTGCTGCGCGGGCACGACCAGCCGGGCGGCGGCTTCGCGGCCGGGCTGGTGATGTCCATCGCCTTCCTGCTGCAATACATGATCGGCGGCGCGCAATGGGTGGAGGACCACCTGCGCGTGCTGCCGCTGCGCTGGATCGGCTTCGGGCTGCTGCTGGCGGGTGGCACCGGCGTGGTGCCGATGCTGCTCGGCTTCCCCTTCCTGACCACCTACTTCGGCTATGCCGAGTTGCCGCTGATCGGCCGCATACCGACGGCAAGCGCGCTGATCTTCGACATCGGCGTGTTTGCCCTGGTGGTCGGTGCCACCGTGCTGATGCTGATCGCCCTCGCCCACCAGTCCGTCCGCGGCCACCGTGCCGCCGCGCGGCCGGTGGCGGCGGCACCGCCGGCACCGCAGCCGCTGCGCCAGGCGGCCCCGGCCGGCGATGGCGTGGGGGGCGACTGATGGAACTCATCGTCTCCCTCGGAATCGGCGTGCTCACCGGCTCCGGCGTCTGGCTGCTGCTGCGGCCGCGCACCTTCCAGGTCATCATGGGGCTGTCGCTGCTGTCCTACGCCGTGAACCTGTTCATCTTCTCCACCGGCGGGCTGCGCAGCGGCGCGGCGCCGATCCTGCCGCCGGGCGGCACCGGCACCCTGGCGCAGCACGCGGACCCGCTGCCGCAGGCGCTGGTGCTGACCGCCATCGTCATCAGCTTCGCCACCACGGCGCTGTTCCTGGTGCTGCTGCTGGCCTCCCGCGGCCTGACCGGCACGGACCATGTCGATGGGCGGGAGCAGGATCGCTGATGGCCTGGATCGACCAGTTGATGATCCTGCCGATCATCCTGCCGATGCTGGCCGGCACGCTGATGGTGCTGGTGCCCGACCAACGGCAGTTCAAGGCCGGCCTCGGCATCGCGTCGATGGTCGCGCTGGTCGTGCTCGCGGTGCTGTTGCTGCTGCGGGCCGATTCGGTGCCGGGGGCGGAGGCTGCCGCGGTGCAGGTGTACCGGCTCGGCGACTGGCCGGCGGCCTTCGGCATCGTGCTGGTGCTGGACCGGCTTTCGGCGCTGATGCTGCTGCTGTCGGCCCTCCTGGGCCTGGCCGCGCTGACCTTTTCCCTGGCGCGCTGGCACAATGCGGGGGCGCATTTCCACCCGCTGTTCCAGTTCCAGCTCATGGGCCTGAACGGCGCCTTCCTGACCGGCGACCTGTTCAACCTGTTCGTGTTCTTCGAGGTGATGCTGGCGGCCTCCTACGGCCTGCTGCTGCATGGGTCCGGCACCGCGCGGGTGCGCGCCGGGCTGCACTACATCGCGATCAACCTCGGCGCCTCGCTGCTGTTCCTGGTCGGCGTCAGCATGGTCTATGGCCTGGCCGGCACGCTGAACATGGCCGACCTGGCGGGCCGCATCCCGGCGATGGACCCGGCGGATCGCGGGCTGTTCGAGGCCGGCATGGCGATCCTCGGCATCGCCTTCCTCATCAAGGCGGGGATGTGGCCGCTGGGCTTCTGGCTGGTGCCGGCCTATGCCGCGGCCAGCACGCCGGCGGCGGCCATCCTGTCCATCCTCAGCAAGGTCGGCGTCTATGCCGTGCTGCGGCTGTGGCTGCTGCTGTTCGGCGAGGGTGCCGGCGCATCGGCCGGCTTCGGCGGCACCTGGCTGATGGCGGGCGGGCTGCTGACCATCCTCTATGGCTGCATCGCGGTGCTGGCGACGCAGAGCATGCCACGCCTGGCCGGTGCCTGCGTGCTGGTATCCTCCGGCACCCTGCTGGCCGCGATCGGCGCCGGCCAGGTGGCGGTGACCGGCGGCGCGCTGTTCTACATGGCCAGTTCCATCCTCGGCATCGCCGCCTTCTTCCTGCTGATCGAGCTGGTGGAGCGCAACCGCGAGGAGGTCGGCGCCGACGTGCTGGCGGTGACCCGGGAAGCCTTCGGCACCGGGGAGGAGGAGGAGCCGGAGGAGGATGCCGTCGGCGTCGCCATCCCCGCCACCATCGCCATCCTCGGCCTGAGCTTTTCGGTCTGCGCGCTGCTGCTGGCCGGCCTGCCGCCGCTGTCCGGCTTCCTGGCCAAGTTCGCCATGCTGGCGCCGCTGTTCACCGGCGGGCAGCCAGCCATTCCCGCCGGGTCCTGGCTGCTGCTGGCCGCCCTGCTGCTGTCCGGCCTCGCGACCGTGGTGGCGATGACGCGCACCGGCATCGACGCCTTCTGGACCTCCTCCGGCCCCGCGCCGCGGGTCGGGCTGGTGGAGATCGCACCGGTGGTGGGGTTGCTGGTGCTGGCCATCGCCATGACGGTGCAGGCCGGGCCGGTGCTGCGCTACATGCAGGCGACGGCGGATGGGCTGCACGCGCCGGCGGCCTATGTCCGCGGCGTGGTGGAGTCCAGCCCATGACGCGGCTGCTGCCCTACCCGCTGCTGTGGCTTGCGCTGCTGGCGATGTGGCTGCTGCTGGTCGGAAGCGTCGCCCCGCGTTCGATCCTGATGGGCAGCCTGGCCGCCTTCGGCGCCTGCTGGGCGCTGGTGGCGCTGCGCCCGCCGCAGGCGCGGCTGCGGCGCCCACGCGCCATGGCGCAACTGGCCTGGGTGGTGCTGGTGGAGATCGTGCGGTCCAACAACGCGGTCGCGCGCATCGTGCTGCGCGGCCGGCCGCGGGACGTGCCGCGCCAGTCCGGCTTCGTCCTGGTGCCGCTCGACCTGCGCGACCCCTATGGCCTGGCGGTGCTTGGCTGCATCCTGACGGCGACGCCCGGCACCGTCTGGGTGGAATACGACAGCGCCCGCAGCACCATGCTGCTGCATGTGCTGGACCTGATCCCGGACGACGACTGGGTGCGCATCATCAAGGACCGCTACGAGATCCGGCTGAGGGAGATCTTCGAATGACCGCATCCCTGCTGTCCTGGTCGGTCTACCTGGCGCAGATCATGCTGGTGCTGGCGATGGGCTGCGCCGCCTTCCGCGTGCTGGTCGGCCCACGCGCGCAGGACCGCGTGCTGGGGCTCGACACCATGTATGTGAACGGCGCCATCCTGCTGCTGGTCTTCGGCATCCGCACCGGCAGCACGGTGTATTTCGAGGCCGCCTTCATCATGGTGCTGCTCGGCTTCGTCGCCACCGCGGCGCTGGCCAAGTTCCTGATGCGCGGCGAGGTGATCGAATGACCGCGATCCCGGACATCCCCTTCGCCGCACTGCCCGGCTGGGCCGCCATCCTGGTGTCCCTGCTGCTGCTGGTGGGTGCGGCGCTGACGCTGGTGGGCTCCGCCGGGCTGCTGCGGATGCACAGCTTCTACGACCGCGTGCACACGCCGACGCTCGGCACCACGCTCGGCATCGGCTGCGTGCTGTTCGCCTCCATGATCTTCTTCTCCGTGCTGCAGACGCGGCTGGTGCTGCACGAACTGCTGATCGGCGTCGTCGTCGTCATCACCACGCCGGTGACACTGATGCTGCTGGCCCGCGCAGCGCTGTACCGGGACCGGCGGGAAGGCTCGATGGATGTGCCGCCGCCGCTGGAGGCTGGACCTCCGCCACAAAAATAATTTTGTTCATTCTGGTGGCATAGCTTCGCGATTGCTTCATCTGCGTCTACGAACCTGCCGACTTCGGGAGGGAGCAGGCCCCTCGGCAATGAAAAGGGGCGGGCAGGGCTTGCCGATGCAGGAACCGAGTGCCTTGCGGCAGGCCACCGCACCGGCCGCGCCGCGGCGCCCGCACGGCCTGAAGGCCCATCTCCTCGCCCTGTTCGTGGCCCTCCTGATCCCGTCGCTCGGCCTCGGCTCCGTCGTCGCCTGGCGCGCGGTGGAGGCCTATCGCCACGGCTTCGAGACGCGCCTGGAATGGACCGCGCGGGCGCTTGGCCTGGCGATCAACCAGGAGATCGCCGGGTTCGAGGCCCTGCTGGCCGGCCTTTCGACCAGCCGGCTGCTGGACGAGGGCGCCACGGCGGCCGACCTCGCCCAGTTCCACGCCCGGGCGCGGGAGGTGGCGGCGCCGCTCGACACCTGGGTGGTCGTCACCGGCCCCGGCCCGGACTTCCGCAACCAGGTGCACACGCTGGTGCCCGCCGGCACGGCGCTGCCCGGCGGCCTGATGCTGCCGGCCGAGGACGCGCCCCTGCCGAGGGTCTTCGCCACCGGCCGCACCGCGGTCGGCGGCGTGATCCGCGGCCGCACCTCCGGCCGCCCGGTCTCCTTCATCTTCGTCCCGGTGCTGCGCGAGGGTCGCGTCATCCGCGCGCTCGGCATGGCCCTGGACCCGGCGCGCCTGGCGGTGCTGCTGCAGGGCCAGGGGCTGAGCGGCGGCGCCTACGCGACCGTGGTCGACGCCGAGGGCCACATCGCCGCCCGGTCCCGCGACCATGAACGCCTGGTCGGGCGTGCCGTGCCCACCTGGTTCCGGCACCTGACCGCGGGGCGCGAAACCGGCTTCTTTCGCGGACCTGGGCTGGAGGCGGAGGAACTGGTCTTCGGCCTCGCGCCGATCCCGATCGCGCCGGGCTGGTCGGTCGCGGTGATCGAACCCTGGGCCAATTACGCCGCCAGCTGGTGGCGCCCGCTGGCAGTGCTGATGCTTGGCGGGATGGTCGTGATCGGCGGCGGCACGCTGATGGCCCTGGCCCTGGCCCGGCGCCTGGCGCGCTCCGTCGCCGATCTCGCCTTCGATGCCCGCGGCCTGGCAGCGGCCGCGGAAGGGACCGGCCCGCCACCGGCCGCAGGGCCCTCCGGCGTGACGGAACTGGAGGCGCTGCGCCTGGGGCTGCGCGCCGCGGCGGCGGAGTTGCGCGCCCGCGCCCAGGACAAGCGCGAGGCCGAGGATCGCCGCGGCTTCCTGATGCGGGAGGTGGACCACCGCGCCAAGAACGCCCTGGCTGTGGCGCTGGCCCTGATCCGCCTGGCGCCGCGCGACCTGCCACCGGATGACTTCGCGACCGCGGTCGAAGGCCGCGTCGCCGCCATGGCGCGCGCCCATTCGGTGCTGGCGAGCCAGGCCTGGAACGGCGCCGGGATGGCGGCGGTGGCGGAGGGGGAATTGGCGCCCTATGCCGGCCGCTACCATGCCGAGGGCCCGCCCGCCTGGCTGGCGGCGGAGGCGGTGCAGCCGCTGGCCATGCTGCTGCATGAACTCGCCACCAATGCGGCGCGCCATGGCGCCCTGGCATCTCCCACCGGCCGCATCTCCGTCACCTGGGCGTTCGCGGAGGATGGCGGGTTGCGGCTCGACTGGTCCGAGGAAGGCGGCCGGCCGCCAACGGGCGACCCGGCGCGGAGCGGCTTCGGCAGCCGGCTGATCAGGCAGTTGGCGGAACGGCAATTGGGCGGACGGATCGATCGCGACTGGAACGCCGGCGGCCTGCGCCTGTCGCTGACCCTGCCGCCGCGCCACGCGATGCCGGCCGGCGCACCTGCCGCGGCGTGACGCGGGCATGAAAAAGGCCGGGACGCTTTCGCGCCCCGGCCCTGGCTTGAACGGCGGTCGGCCGATCAGACCGAGTAGTACATCTCGAACTCGACCGGGTGCGGGGTGTGCTCGAACTTGTACACGTCGCCCCACTTCAGCTCGATGTAGCTGTCGATCTGGTCCTTGGTGAACACGTCGCCCTCGAGCAGGAACTCGTGGTCGGCGGCCAGCGCACCGAGCGCCTCGCGCAGCGAGCCGCACACCGTCGGGATGCCCTTCAGCTCCTCCGGCGGCAGGTCGTACAGGTCCTTGTCCATGGCATCGCCCGGATGGATCTTGTTCTTGATGCCATCGAGGCCGGCCATCAGCATCGCCGCGAAGGCGAGGTAGGGGTTCGCGCCCGGATCCGGGAAGCGGACCTCGACGCGCTTGGCCTTCGGGCTCGTCGCATACGGGATGCGGCAGGAGGCGGAGCGGTTGCGGGCCGAGTAGGCCAGCAGCACGGGGGCCTCGAAGCCCGGGATCAGGCGCTTGTAGCTGTTGGTGGTCGGGTTGGTGAAGGCGTTCAGCGCCTTGGCGTGCTTGATGATGCCGCCGATGTAGTACAGCGCCATCTCCGACAGGTCGGCATAGCCGTTGCCGGCGAACACCGGCTTGCCGGCCTTCCAGATCGACTGGTGCACATGCATCCCGCTGCCGTTGTCGCCGTAGATCGGCTTCGGCATGAAGGTCGCGGTCTTGCCGTAGCTGTGCGCCACGTTGTGCACGCAGTACTTGTAGATCTGCATGTGGTCGGCCTGCTGGACCATGGGTCCGAACTTGGTGCCGAGCTCATGCTGGGACTGCGCCACCTCGTGGTGGTGCTTCTCGATCGCCAGGCCCATCTCGCCCATGGTCGACAGCATCTCGGCGCGCAGGTCGCCCTCGCTGTCCACCGGCGCCACCGGGAAGTAGCCGCCCTTGACCACGGGGCGGTGGCCCATGTTGCCCTCGGGGTAGTCCTTCAGGCTGGCGCCCGGACCCTCGATGCTGTCGAGCTGGTAGATGCCGTAGTTGCCGCCGGTGCCGAACTTCACGCTGTCGAACACGAAGAACTCGGCTTCCGGGCCGAAGAACGCCGTGTCGCCGATGCCGGTCGACTTCAGGTAGGCCTCGGACCGCTTCGCGGTGGAGCGCGGGTCGCGGGAGTACAGCTGGCCGGTGGAGGGCTCCACGATGTCGCAGAACAGGATCATCTGCGGCTTGGCCGCGAAGGGATCCATCACCGCCGTGCCGGGGTCCGGCATCAGGATCATGTCGGACTCGTTGATCGCCTTCCAGCCGGCGATCGAGGAGCCGTCGAACATGATGCCGTCGGCGAACACGTCCTCATCGATGGTGGAGACGTGCTGCGCGGTGTGCTGCCACTTGCCGCGCGGATCGGTGAAACGGAAATCGACGTATTCGACGCTGTGTTCCTTGATCATTTCCATGACCTTGGAGACGGCGGCGCTGTTGCCCCCGGCTGCCGGCTTCTTCGCCATCGTGTGCGGTCCTGTCCCGTTCTGTATCCCCGGTGCCAAATGCCACGCCACGGGAACCGGTCCCCGCCGCGCGCCCGGATGGCGGGATCCCCCCCTGCCATCCGGCCAGCCTTCCCCGGCGCCACCGCCGGTCCGGCCCGTTTTCTGCCCGCTCCGCGTGACGCGGAGCGGATCGGTCACCTCAGACCGCGTCCTCGCCCCGTTCGCCGGTGCGGATGCGGATCACTTCCTGCACGTCGCTGACGAAGATTTTGCCATCCCCGATGCGCCCGGTGCGGGCCGCGGCGGTGATCGCCTCGATCGCCCGCTCCGCCAGCCCATCCGGGCAGACCACCTCGATCTTCACCTTCGGCAGGAAGTCCACCACGTATTCGGCGCCGCGATAGAGCTCCGTATGCCCCTTCTGCCGGCCGAACCCCTTGGCCTCGACCACGGTCAGCCCCTGCAGGCCGATCTCGTGCAGCGCATCCTTCACCTCATCGAGTTTGAAGGGCTTGATGATCGCCTCGATCTTTTTCATCGGCTCCGTCGCTCCGCAGGCCGGCCCGCCCGAGGGCCGACGCAAGCGCTGATTCCTCCCGAGCACCGCCCTTCGAGTCGCGGCCCGGGCGGGGCGGCCCGGAGGCCGGCTTCCGCCACCCCCGGAGACCGGCTTTCGCCGGACGCACCGCCGCCCTCCGTGTTGCATGGCACGTGCCATCCGGGCAACGGCACGCGCCGCGGAATCTGGCAGGGCTGTCACCCAAAACGCCTAAAAAGCGTTCAACAAGCTTTCAGAACGGGCAATATTTCAGTTGCCGGGCGTGTCGCGGACCACGCGGACAAACGCCTCGATCAGCCGCGGCACCTCCTCCGCCGGGGCCGGCAGGCGGTCTCCGGACAGGGTCATGCTGTCCAGGAACCGGCCACCCGCGGTGTACAGCGAAAGCTCCAGCGCATCGCCCAGCACCTCCGGCCGGCACACCACTTCCTCGCCACGCGCCTCGTCGCGGGCCATGGCGACGAAGTCGCGGATCTCGGTCAGGCTTCCCGTCTGGCCGCCGGCCTCCTCCATGAAATCCGCGATCTCGGCATCCACCTCGGACAGCGGCACGATGGCGAGCGGCACGCAGCCCTCGCAGGTCTCGAAGGTCGCGCCGCGCCAGCGGTCGAACATCTCGGCGCGCTGGGCTTCCTCCGGCGTCTCGGCGGCGTCCTCCTCGGGCTCCGGCGGCAGGTCGCCAGCCTCGGCGATGTCGTCCCAGATGGGCAGGGACCAGTCGACCTGCAGCCCGACCAGCACGCCGAAGCCGCGCTGCGCCAACTGGTCCGTGTCGCCCGGCGGCAGGTCGGCGGGCTCCGCCCCCGCCAGCAGGTCGAGCAGGATGCGCCGCACCGCGAGCGGCGACAGCTCCGCCACCGCGTCCGGGGACCGCCAGCCCGGCAGGAAGCGGACCTCCAGGCTGTCAGGCAGCAGGCCGGCGGCGACCAGGCTCTCGCCCATCGCGCCGGCATCGGGCGGCCGCGCCGCGGGCAGCGCCACCGGCAGCGCCACCACCTGCGCCCAGCCGGAAGGGCCGAGCCGGGCGGCCTCCGCCGCGGCGAGCAGCGTGTCCTCCAGCTCCTCCGCCGCCTCGTCGCCGTGGCGCGCGGCGATCTTGCGCAGCGCCAGGTCGAGCACGTCCTGGCGCTCCGCGGCCAGCAGCGCCTGGGCGAGGTCGTCGAAGGCGCCGCCATCCTCGGCCTCGAAGGCCGTCAGCAGCCGGTCGGCGATCGGGCCGGGCGCCTTGCCGAAGCCCGGCGGTCGGGGTGCCGGCGGCGCCTCCAGCCCCAGGGCGCGGAAGGCCGGGGCGCCGCGCAGCAGGCGGCCGCGGTCGATCCAGGCGCGGCGCATGGCGGGCGTATCCTCCCGCCCCTGCATCCAGCGGCGGAAGGCGGCTCGGTCGGCGACCTGGACGAAGATCTCGACCCCCTGCGCCGCCAGCGCCTGGGCCACGGCGCGGGTCACGGCATTCACCGTGGCGAGGTCCGGCGCGCCGGGCCGCAGCGTGTCCAGCGTCTCGGCGTCCGGATAGGTGGTCAGCAGGACGGAATCGAGGTCCTCGCCCACATCCTGCGCCAGGGCGACCGCCTGGCCGACCCGGTCCTCGTTTTCTGGCATGGCGGTGGTCCTGCAATGGCCGGGCGTTATGCGGCGCCCGGCCGCGCCACTCAACCGGCCGACCTGCCGAGAATGAAGTCGGCCGCCTTCTCCGCGATCATCATCGTCGTCGCATAGGTGTTGGCGGAGGGCATGGCGGGCATGATGGACGCATCGACCACCCGCAGGCCCTGCATGCCATGCACCAGCAGCCGGTCGCTCACCACCGCGCTCGGGTCGGTCTCCGGCCCCATCCGCGCGGTGCCGATCAGGTGGTAGGTGGTGCTGCCGTTGCGCTTGGCGAAGTCCAGCAATTCGTCGTCGCCCTGCACCTTCGGCCCGGGCAGCGTCTCGCCCTCCAGCAGCCGGCCGAGTTCCGGCGTGCCGAGCATCCGCCGCAGCAGCCGCATGCCGCCGAGATGCACGCGGATGTCCATCGGGTCCGAGAGGTAGTTCGGGTTGATCTCCGGGTCCTCGAACACGTTGGTGCTGCGCGCCCGCACCCAGCCGGTGCTTTCCGGGCGGTGCTGCCAGGCGCCGGCGGTGACGCCGGGGTAGTCGTCCAGCACATAGACCTTGCCCTCGGCGTAGGAGCCGGGGGTGAAGACGCATTGCAGGTCCGGCTCGTCCAGCCCCTCGAAACTCTTCCAGAAGACGTGGACATGGGAGGGCGTGGTGGCGAGGATGTTCGGCCGCCGCAGCGCCCAGCGCGCGATCTGCCCGCCGAGCTTCAGGCCGCGCGACAGCTCGTTCAGCGTCTCGACGCCCGGCTTCGCGCGCATCACGAAGCGGGAGGCGTAGTGGTCCCGGAAATTCGAGCCGACGCCGCGCACCTCATGCACCACCGGCACGCCGAGGCGGCCCAGCAGGTCGGCGGGACCGACGCCGGAAATCTGCAGCAGCCGCGCGGTGTTGACGGTGCCGGCGGACAGGATCACCTCCCGCCGCGCCCGCACTTCCCGCACCGGGGCGCCGGGGGCTGCGACATACTGGATGCCGATGGCCCGCCTGCCCTCGAACAGGATGCGGCTGGCGCGGGCATTGGTGCGCACCTCCAGGTTCGGGCGCTTCATCGCCGGGCGCAGGAAGGCCACGGCGGCGGAGATGCGGCGGCCGTTGCGGATGGTGCGCTGGTAGTAGCCGACGCCGGCCTGGTGGCCGGAATTGTAGTCCTTCGCCCGCGGAATCCCGAGGCCGAGGCAGCCCTGGATGAAGGCCTCCGACACCGGGTTGATCCAGTCCATGTCGGTGATCGGGATGCCGTCCGCGTTGCGCCCGCGCGATTCATCGATCTCTGCCCCCTTGGCACCGATGCGGTTCTCGCTGCGCCGGTAGTAGGGCAGGCAGTCGGCATAGCCCCAGCCGCGGTTGCCACGCTGCGCCCAACTGTCCAGGTCCGCCGGCTGGCCCCGGTTGTAGATCAGCCCGTTGACCGAGGAGGAGCCACCCAGCGTGCGCCCCTGCGTCGTGCTGATGCGCCGCCCGCCGGTCATCGGGATGGCTTCGGTCTTGAACTGCCAGGTGACGCCGGGGTCGGCCAGCGTCTTGATGAAGCCGGCGGGGATGTGGATGAACGGGTTGCGGTCCGGCGGCCCGGCCTCCAGCACGCAGACCGTCACGCCGGGGTCCACCGTCAGCCGGTTCGCCAGCACGGAGCCGGCGGCGCCGGAGCCGACGATGACGTAGTCGAAACTGTCGACGCCCGCGGACATGCCGGATTCCTCGCTCTGCGGCGCCGAGACTAGGGGGCGCAGGCGGGGCTGCAAAGCCGCCGGGCCTGTTGCTTGACGGCGGTGGAGGGCGGCACCTACCGTCGCTGCCAACAAGGCTCTGCAACAAGCCCGTGGAGGACAACGCGATGCTGCGCCGCAACCTGCTGGCGGGACTCGGCCTGCTGTCCGTGCGGCCCGTCGCCGCGCAGGCGCCTGCGTCGAACTGGCCGACCCGACCGATCCGCCTCATCGTGCCCTTCGCGGCCGGAGCGTCCTCCGACACCATCGCCCGGCTGGTCATGGCGCGCGCCTCCGAGGCGCTCGGCGGGTCCGTCGTGATCGAGAACCGGGCCGGGGCCGGCGGGCTGATCGCCTCCCAGGCCGTGGCCCGTGCCGAGCCCGATGGCCACACCCTGCTCTGCGGCGGCGGCACCGCGATCACCCAGGCGGTGATGCAGCGCAACCCCGGCTATGACTGGGCCCGCGACTTCACCCCCGTGCTGACCATCGTCGAGCAGCCCGCCGTGCTGTGCGTGCGGAAGGCGTCGCCATGGGCCGACGTGGCCGCCTTCCTGGCGGCCGCGAAGGCCAGCCGCGACGGGCTGCGCTACGGCTCCGGCGGCGTCGGCACGCCGGCGCACATGGCCGCGGCGGCGATGCTGAAGCTGATCGGCGCGCAGGGCGTGCATGTGCCCTATCGCGGCGCCAACCAGGCGGCGCTGGCGGTCGAGCAGGGCGAGGTCGATTTTGCCTTCGCCATCAGCAACATCGCCGTGCCGCGCGCGCAGGATGGCCTGATCCGCATCCTGCTGACCGGCGGCGGACGCCGAATGCCGGTGATGCCGGAGGTGCCGACGCTGGCGGAGACGGTGCCGGACGGGCCGGTCGTCACCAGCATCTCCTCCATCGTCGGCCCGGCTGGCATGCCGGCGGTGGCGGTCACACGCATCCATGCCGCGGTGAAGCAGGCGGTGGAAGGCGACGCGACGCTGCGTGACGCGCTGACCCGGGATGGCGGTGAGCTGGTCCTGTCGGAGACTCCAGCGTCCTACGCTGCGCTCTGGCCCGAGGAGCATCGGCGGCTGACCCGCCTCGTGGCCCTGTCGGATGTCCGCGTCGAATGACACCGGAAGCCTTCTTCGCCGCCTATGATGGCTTCGGCGAACGCCGCAGCGGCGGCAGCGGGGATCTGCACTCGGCGCAGTGGCTGCGTGACCAGGTCTCGCATCTCGGCGCGGTGCTGGTGCCGACACCGTTCCAGCGCTTCACGCCCGGCACCGCGACATTGGAGTCCGGCGGCTTCACGCTGCACGGCCTGCCGCTGTTCGATGGCGGCCTGACCGGGCCGGCGGGCGTGCAGGGGCGGTTGGGACCACTCGGCTCGGCGGCGGCCATCGGCGTCGGCGAATTCCACCCCGGCGCGGCCAGCCTGCCGGGCAATGCCTTCGCCCAGGCGCGTGCCGCGAGCCGGCACGCCGGGCTGGTGATCGCGCTGCGGATCAAGGGCGATGGCCTGGCACCGCTGAACGCACATGACCAGCACGCGCCCTTCGGCCCGCCGGTGCTGCAATTGGCCGGGCACGATGCCGCACGGCTGCTGGCGCTGGCCGAGGCGGGCGCCGAGGGCCGGCTGGTGGTGGAGGGCACGCGCGCACCCGCCGTCTCCCATTCCGTGCGGGTGGACCTGCCGGGCGCCGGCCCGAAGCTGGTGATCCTGACGCCCCGCACATCCTGGTGGACCAGCACGGCGGAGCGCGGCGGCGGCATCCTGGCCTGGCTGACGGCACTCCGCGCGCTGGCCAGCGCGTCGCGCCCGCGGCCCATCGTGGCGCTGGCGAGCTGCGGCCACGAACTGGGCCATTTCGGCGCCCGCCACGTCTTCGACGCCGAGCCCGCGCTGGTGCGGGATGCATCGCTGGTGCTGCATCTGGGCGCAAACCTCGGTGCGGCGGAGGATCCGCGCCTGACGGTGCGCAGCAATGTCCCGGACCTGGCGCCGCGGATGCAGCGGGCGCTGGAGGAGGCCGGGTATCCCGGCGGCGCGATCACCGCCGCGACCGGCGGCAAGGCGAATGGGGAGGCGCATGAGGTCGAGACGCGCGGCGGGCGCTACCTGTCCCTGATCGGGTCCAACCCCTGGTTCCACGCGCCCGAGGATCGCTGGCCCACCAGCATCGACCTGCCCCGTGCCGCCGCCATCGCCCGTGCCGTCGCCGCCATGTCGGTGTTGTGGGCGCAAGCCGAGCCTGCCCCCGCCTGAGGAGACACCAATGACCCTCTGGGTTCGCTTCAACCACGCCGGCCTCGATGGCTTCGGGATGCTGGAGGGCGACACGATCCTGCGCCACGAGGGCGACCTCTTTGCGGGCGCGAAGCCGACCGGGGAAGCGGTGCCGCTGGTCGAGGCCAAGCTGCTCGCCCCGGTGCAGCCCGGCCTGTTCATCGGCCTCTGGAACAATTTCCGGGAAGCCGCCGCGAAGCAGAACCTGGCGCTGCCGGACGTCCCGCTGACCTTCCTGAAGAACCCCCGCTGCGTCATCGGCCCCGACGCGCCGATCCGCCCGCCTGGCAGCTACGCCGGCCGCGTGATCTATGAGGGCGAGCTGGGCCTGGTGATCGGTGCGACCTGCGCCGACGTGACCGAGGCGCAGGCGGAGGCCGCGATCTTCGGCCTGACCTGCATCAACGACGTGACGGCGCTGGACCTGCTGCACGCCGACCCGTCCTTCCCGCAATGGGCGCGCGCCAAGGGCTGCGACAGCTTCGGCCCGATCGGCCCGGCGATCGCCACCGGGCTCGACTGGTCCGCGCTGCGCGTGAAGGTCGCGCTGAATGGCCGGGTGCGGCAGGATTATCCCTGTGCCGACATGATCATCCCGCCGGCCCAAATCGTGTCCCTGATCTCGCGCGAGATGACGCTGCAACCGGGCGACGTGATCGCTTGCGGCACCTCCGTCGGCGCGCTGCCGATGCGGCCGGGGATGGTGGTGGAGGTGACGATCGAAGGCATTGGCACGCTCCGCAACATCTTTGCGCCTCAGCCGGAGTAACACCCCGCGCTGCGGCCGCGGGCGCGCACCAGCGCCAGCACGGTGCGGCAGGTCGGCACCGGCAAATCCACCATCTCCGCCATCTCCACCACCACGCCGAGCAGCGCATCGATTTCCATCGGCCGGCCGCGCTCCAGGTCCTGCAGCATGGAGGTCTTGTGCGCGCCGACCTCCGCCGCGCCGGCGATGCGCTTGTCGACATCGATGCCGAAGCGCACGCCGAGTTTTTCCCCGACGGCCTGCGCCTCCAGCATCATGTCGCGCGCGACCTGGCGCTGGCCGGGATCGCCCGTGATGACATCCAGCGTCGCGCCGGTCAGCGCGCTGATCGGGTTGAAGGCGAGGTTGCCCCACAGCTTCACCCAGATCTCGTCGCGGATCTTGGGCCGCACCGGCGCCTTGAAGCCGGCGGCGATCAGCGCCTCCGACAGGGCGTTGACGCGCGCGCTGCGGCTGCCATCCGGTTCGCCGAGGGTGAAGCGGTCGCCATAGGTGTGCTCGATGATGCCGGGCTCCGCCACCTCCGCCGCCGGGTAGACGATGGCGCCGATGGCACGCGAGGGATGCAGCATCTCCCAGACCTTGCCGTCGGGATCCACGCTGGCCACGCGATGATCCTCGAAGCCGCCGGGGTGCTTGTAGAAGTACCACCAGGGGATGCCGTTGACGGCGGAGACGATGGCGGTGTCCGGCCCCAGCAGCGGCTGCATCTGCGGCGCGGCACCCGGCAGCGCATGCGCCTTCAGCGTGACGACGACATAATCCTGCACGCCCGCTTCCGCCGCCGATCCGACGCAGCGCGGATGCACCACCGTATCCTGCCCGCCGCTGCGCAGCCGCAGGCCGTTCGCCTGCATCGCCGCGAGATGCGGTCCCCGCGCCACCACGGTGACCTCCACATCGCCCTTGGCCGCGAGCTTCGCCGCCATCAGCCCGCCGATCGCGCCGGCGCCGAACACACAGATCCTCACAGCGAAAGCCCCAGCTTCTCGGCCAGCCCGATGCGCATCAGCTTGCCCGTTGCCCCCTTCGGGATGTCGTCCAGGAACACCACCTTGCGCGGCACCTTGTAGTCCGCCAGGTGCTGCGCGGCGAAGTCGCGCAACTCGCGTTCCGTCAGCTCCATGCCGTCGCGCAGCACCACGGCGGCCCCCACTTCCTCGCCAAGCTTGGCGTGCGGCATGGCGAAGCACAGCGCCTGCGCCACGCAGGGATGCGCCGACAGCACGCCGTCCACTTCCAGCGGCGACACCTTCTCCCCGCCGCGGTTGATCAGTTCCTTCAGGCGGCCGGTCAGCATCAGGAAGCCGTCCTCGTCCAGCATCCCCTGGTCGCCGGTGCGGAACCAGCCATTCAGGAAGGCCTTGGCGTTCGCCTCCGGATTCGCCTCGTAGCCCTTCGTCACGTTCGGGCCGCGGATCACCACCTCGCCGATCTCGCCCTGCGGCAGCATCGTGCCGTCATCGGCCATGATGGCGACGTCCGGCCCCGCCGGCAGCCCGACCTTGCCCGGCTTGCGCGGCCCGGCCAGGGGGTTGGACGCCATCTGGTGCGCCGCCTCCGTCATGCCGTAGCTTTCGACCAGCGGCGCGCCGAACGCCTTCTCCAGCTGCTGCATGACGGGGCCGGGCAGGGAGGCGGAGGAGGAGCGCAGGAAGCGCAGCCGGGCGCGCGCGATGATCTCCGCGTTGCGCTCGGCCCGCGACAGGATCGCCTGGTGCATCGTCGGCACCGCCGTGTACCAGCTCGGCCGTTCCTCATCGAGCCAGCGGAAGAAGCGCAGCGCGTCGAAGCCCGGCGTGCAGCACACGGCACCGCCCGCGCCGAGCGAGGACAGCACGGCGGCGATCAGCCCGTGGATGTGGAACAGCGGCATCACGTTCAGGCAGGCATCATCCGGCGTCAGCGCCAGCGCCGCGCCGATGTGCCGGGCGGAGGCGGTGACGTTGCCATGCGTCAGCGGCACGATCTTTGGCCGCGCCGTGGTGCCGGAGGTGTGCAGCACCAGCGCCACGTCGTCGGCTTCCGCGACGCCGGGCCGCGCCGCCGGTCCTGGCGTGCCGCCGGAGAGCGAAAAGGCGCCGGCGCCGCGGGTCGCATCGGGCACCACCTCGATCACCGGCACGCCCAGCTTCGCCGCCGCGGCGCGGGCGGGCGTCTCGACGCCCTGCGCCACCAGCAGGGCCTTGGATTTCAGGTCGTCGATGTAGAACTCGAATTCCTCGCCCCGGTAGGCCGGGTTCAGCGGGGCCGTGGTGGCGTGGCAGGCCACGGCCAGGAAGACCGTCGCCATCTCCGGCCCGTTCGGCAGCACGATCGCCACCCGGTCGCCGCGGCCGATGCCCACCGCGTTCAGCGCCGCCCCGGTCGCCGCCACCAGCTCGCGCAGCGCCGCATAGGTCAGCGGCGCGCGGCCTTCCGTGGCGCGGATGGCGGGGTCGTCCGCCGCGCCGCGCGCGAGCAGTTCGGCAACCGTGTGGGTGTCCGGCATGAAGTCCTCCTGACTTTGCGGCGAGCCTATCCGCGCGGCGGCCCGGATGGAAAGCGCCGTCCGGTCACGGCCGGGCCAGCGCCGCCTGGACCCGTTGCGCCAGCGCATCCAGCGCGAAGGGCTTGCCGATGACGTCGACGCCCTGCGGCAGCACGGAGCCGGCATAGCCGGTGATGAACAGCACCGGCAGGTTCGGCCGCTGGTCCTGCAGCACCTCCGCCAGTTGCCGCCCGTTCATGCCGCCGGTCAGGCCCACATCGGTCACCAGCAGGTCGATGCGCTGCCGGGCGCTGACCATCCGCAAAGCTGCGGCGGCGTCCTGGGCTTCCAGCACCTCGTAGCCCAGCTCCCGCAGCCGGGCGGCGGCCGGGGTGCGCACGGCGGCCTCGTCATCCACCAGCAGCACCACCTCGCCGGTCGCGCAGCGCTTCGGCGTGGCGCGCGGCTCGGCGGCCGGTGGCGGCGCGGGCGTGTCGTGCCGCGGCAGCCACAGGCGCACCGTGGTGCCGCGCCCCAGCGCGCTCTCGATCCGCACCAGCCCGCCGGATTGCCGCACGAAGCCATAGACCTGGCTGAGCCCCAGCCCGGTGCCCTGGCCCTGCGGCTTGGTGGTGAAGAAGGGCTCGAACACCCGCTCCATCACCTCCCGCCGCATGCCGGTGCCGGTGTCGGAGACCGAGAGGCCGACATACTCGCCGGGCTCCGCGCCGGCGTGGTGCAGCAGCTCCGCGCGGCCGAAGCGCCGCGTGGTGGTACCGATGGCCAGGCGCCCGCCGTCCGGCATGGCGTCGCGCGCATTGATGCAGAGGTTCAGCAGCGCGCCCTCCAGCTCGCTCGGGTCGCACAGCACGCTGCTGCCGCGGGCCGGGTCCAGCTCCAGCTCCAGGGCGATGGATGGCCCCACGGTGCGGCGGACCAGGTCACCCATCCCCTGGATGAGCGCGGCCGGGTCCAGCAGCCGGGGGTCGAGCCGTTGCCGGCGGGCGAAGGCCAGCAGCCGCCGGGTCAGCGCCGCCGCGCGCTGCGCCGCATCCTGCGCCGCCTCCAGGTAGCGCACCGCATCCGCGCCGCGGCCCTGCTCGACACGGCGGCGCGCCATGTCGAGCCCGCCGGTGACGCCTTGCAGCATGTTGTTGAAGTCGTGCGCGATGCCGCCGGTCAACTGGCCCACGGCTTCCAGCTTCTGGGTGTGGCGCAGCGCCTCCTCCGCCCGCTCGCGCTCCTGCACCTCGGCGCGCAGCGCCTCCAGCGCGTTGGCAAGCTCCGAGGTGCGGGCGGCGACCAGCGTTTCCATCTCGTCCCGCGCCCGCGCCAGGTCGTGGCGCAGGCGCACCTGGTCCTCGATGTCGGTGGAGGTGCCGAGCCATTCCACCGCGCCGTCCTCCCGGCGCAGCGCGGCGCGGCTCTGGCACCAGCGGTAGCCGTCGGTGACGACGTGGATGCGGTGTTCGACCGCGAAGCGGCCCTCCGCCTCCGCCACCACCCAGGCATCCAGCGTCGCCTCGCGATCCTCGGGGTGCACCGCCTCCAGCCAGCCATGGCCGAGGCTCGATTCCAGGCTCAGCCCGGTGAAGGCGGTCCATTGCGGGCTCACCCAATCCAATTCGCCGGCCCGGGTGGCGCGCCAGACCAGTTGCGGGATGCCCTCCGCCAGCGTGCGCACGCGCGCCTCGCTTTCATACAGATGCGCCTCGTTCTGCCGGCGCGCCGTCAGGTCCGCCGTCACCGCCAGCACGGCACGCGGCCGGCCCTGCTCGTCGTCCAGCCGGCTGAGGCTGCTGCTGGCCCAGACCGCGCTGCCATCCGGGCGCCGGTAGCGCTTGTCCACCGCCACCGGCTGCCCGGTCTCGATCACCTGTTGCAGCGCTGCGCGGCTGGCCGTCATATCCTCCGGCCAGGTCACCTCGGCGACGCCGAGGGCAAGCACCGTTGGCCGGTCGCGGCCCAGGATGCGGCACAATTCGTCATTCACCTCGATGAACCGGCCATCGAGCGCGATCTCGCTGAGACCGACCGCGGCCTGGGCCACGATCGCCGCCATCCGCCGGCCGCTGTCCTCCAGCGCCGCGGCGGCGCGCCGGCGCTCCGTCACGTCGCGGAACAGCGCCGCGACGAGCCGGGGCCCGGGGATGGGCAGCCGCACCACGTAGCATTCCAGCCAGATGCGCAGCGGCGCCAGGAGGACCTCGAAGCGCCGGCCGCTGCCCTCGGCCGGCGCCTGGCGGAAGATCTCCCGCCAGCAGGGCGCCAGGGCCGAATTCAGGTCGGACAGCCTGCGGCCGGTGTAGTCCTCCCCGGCGAGGCGGATGGCGGCCGGGTTGGCCTCGATGAAGCGGACATCCGTCGGCGGCGCGGCCGGGTCGCCGACGATCTCGCCGAGCAGGAAGCCCTCATCCAGCGCGGCGAGCAGGCCGAGCCGGCCGGCCTGGGGGTCCGGCAGGCGGCGGAGGAAGATGGACAGGCCGCCGGCGGCATTGGCGTGAACCTGCCATTCCACGCGCTCATCGGATGGACCTGCTGCGCTGGGCGCCGGCAGCACCAGGCTGGTGCCGGCGCCGGAGACGTGCGCCTGGCGCAGCGCCGTCTCGGCGGAAGCGGGCAGGACCTCCGCCAGGCGGCGGCCAGCCCATGCGAGGGGGCGCAGGATGGTGAGCGACGCATCCAGTTCGAGATAGCCGTCCCCGAATGGACCCGAGATCTCGGGCCTGGCCTGCGCCGCAGGGTTGGTTCGTCCCATGCGGGCAGCGGACCACGACGCCGGGGGCCTGTCGAGGCCCGTCTCGGCTCGGATCACCCTGCGCCGGTCGAGTCTGCTTGAGACGAGCGGGCCGGGATCATGGAGGAGGCCCGGCACCAGGCAAATCAGCTTGCATAAAGTTCGACATCAAATCATATAATTCGATGTCGAATATTTGGAGCCCGTCATGACCCTGCCCCGCCGCCACATCCTCCGCGCCGCCGGCGCCGCCGCCCTGATCCTGTCGCCGCTGCCCTCCGGCGGTCGCGCGCTGGGCCAGGCCGTCCGCAGCGACCCGGCCGCCCCCTGGGCGGAGGCGCCGGCCGCCGCCGCCCACCCGGACCCGCGCATCCGCGCCCTGGCCTGGGCGGTGCTGGCGCCGAACCCGCACAACCGGCAGCCCTGGATCGCCGAACTGCCCGCAGCCGCGCCGGATACGGTGGTGCTGCGCTGCGACCTCGACCGCCGGCTGCCGGTGACGGATCCCTTCGATCGCCAGATCACCATCGGCCTCGGCGCCTTTGCCGAGTTGTTCCGCCTGGCCGCCGCCGCGCAGGGCTTCGCCACCACCGTGACCCCCTTTCCCGAAGGCGAGCCCCGCCCGCGGCTGGATGGCCGCCCGGTGGCGCTGCTGCGGCTGGCGCCCGGCGGCGTGCCGGACCCGCTTTTTGCCCATGCGGCCCGGCGGCGGTCGGTGAAGCGCCCCTATGACATGGCCCGCCCGGTGCCGCCCGAGGCGCTGGCCGCCCTGGCCACGCAGGTTGCCGCGCCCGGTCGCTTCGGCGGCACCATCGCCCCGGACCAGGTGGCCGCCATCCGCGGCCTGGCCTGGCGCGCCTGGCAGACGGAGGCGACGACGGGGCCGGCACATCTGGAAAGCGTCGACCTGATGCGCATGGGCCGCGAGGCCGTGGCGGCCCAGCCGGACGGCATCAGCATCTACGGCCCGGGGCTGGATGAAGCCGTCGCCGCCGGCCAGATCACGCGGGAGGCGATGTTGCCCGGCCGCCCCGGCTACGACATCATGGTCGCGCGCTACGCGCCGATGCTGGAGGCAACGCCGGCCTATGTCTGGACCAGCACCCCGGGCAACAGCCGGGCGGAGGCATTGGCCTCGGGCCGCGACTGGCTGCGCCTCAACCTCGCCGCCACCGGCCTCGGCCTGTCGCTGCATCCGGTGAGCCAGGCGCTGCAGGAGTTTCCCGAAATGGCGGAACACTACGCGGAGGCACAGGCCATGCTGGGGCAAGGGGGCACCGTGCAGATGCTGGGACGCCTCGGCTACGGCCCGGCCGTGCCGCCGACGCCGCGCTGGCCCGCCGCCACGCGCATCCGCCCTGCATGAGCGATCCGCCGGTACGGGACCAGCAGTTGGCGCGCGGGCCGGCGGCGGACCCGCCGGTCTTCATGCTGCTGAACGAGATCGCCATCATCGAGCATCTGGCCCGCAACCGGATGGAACGGGCGCTGCCCGAGGGGCTGCGCCTGTCCCACTTCATCGTGCTGAACCACCTGACCCGGATGGGGGACGGCCGCAGCCTGGCGCGCATCGCCCGCGCCGTGCAGGTGGAACGCCCGGCCATGACCAACACGATCCAGAAGCTGGAGGCGCGTGGCCTGGTCCGCACTGCGCCCGACCCCAAGGATGGCCGCGGCAAGCTGGTCTTCCTGACGCCGGCCGGCCGCGCCGCCCGCGCCGGTGCGGTCGGCATCGCGGAGGCATCGGTCTGCGCGGTGGATCACGGCCTGGCCGAGGCCGAGATCGCCGCCATCCTGCCCCTGCTGCGCCGCCTGCGCAGCGCGCTGGACCGCGCGCGCGACGCGGAGGAGTGACGCATCTTCAAGCCCGGCGTCCACGCCGGGCGGCTCGGGGCACGCGTCAGGATCTGGCGGATCAGGCCTCGCCCGGCGCCACCACATGCGTGGTCAACTGCATCAGGCCTTCAAGCCCCGCGACGCAGGTGTCGCCCGGCTTCAGGTACAGCTCCGCCGCATTGGCATGCCCGATGGCGGTGCCGCGCGGCGCGCCGGTGGCGATGATGTCGCCGACCTCGAAGGGCATGAAGCGGGTGAAGTGGGCGATGATGCCCTCGATCCGGTGGATGTATTCATCCGTGTTCACGCGCAGCCGGCGCTCGCCGTTCACGTCGCAGGTCAGCCACAGGTCGTAGGGGTCGGCGACCTCCGCCAGCGGTACCACATAGGGGCCGACGGGGCAGAAGCCGGGCATGTTCTTCGAGACCCAGAACTTGGTGCCGGACACCACCTCCTGCTTCTGGATTTCACGGGCTGTCAGGTCGTTCAGGACCGTGATCCCGCCGACGTAGCTCCGGGCATCTTCCCGCCCGACATGGAAGGCGCGCCTGGTGACGACGAAGGCAAGCTCCGGCTCGTAGTCGAAGGTCGTGATGCCTTCCGGCCGCGCCACGCGGGCGCCTTCGCCGACCAGCGTCTCGGCCAGCTTCACGAAGCCGGTCGGCTCCTGCGGGTCCTCCTTCAGCATGCCCTGCGCCACCAGCTCCGCGCGGTGCACCTTGCTGTTCTTGCCGACGCAGAAGATCTTCCCGGGGTTGGTGATGGGCGGCAGGATGTGGCAGGCCGCGATCGGGTGGCGCTGCGGCGCCTGCGCGATCATCGCCGCCAGCGCCGACACCGGCAGCAGCAGGGCGCGCCGCATGTCCCAATCCGGGCCATGCGCCGCGGACAGGTCGCGGAGCATATCGCCGTCCACGGCGCCGAGGCGCGGGCGCAGGTCGCCCGCTGCGAGGAAGGTCGCCAACCGGATCATGGAATCGAGCCTATTCGAGGGTGATGTTGCGTTCGCGGACCACGCGCTGCCACTTGGCGATGTCCGCGTCGATGTAGGCCGTGAAGGCATCCGGCGTCAGCGGCTCGGGCTCCGCGCCCAGCGTCGCCAGCCGGTCCTTCGTCGCCTGGGTGGACAGAGCCGCCGCGGCATCCGCGGCGATCTTCGAGGCGATCGGCGCCGGCAGGCCCTTCGGCGCGAACAGCCCGAACCAGCCGACGGCGGCATAGCCGGGCAGGCCGGTGGAACTGGCCGGCGGCACGCCCGGCAGCAGGGCGCTGGCACGCTCCGAAGTTACCGCGAGGTTCACCACCTGGTTCGCCGCGACCGCCGCCGAGACCGTCTGCGGCGGCGCGAACATCAGGTGGATGCGGCCGGCGATCAGGTCCGTCAGGGCCGGGCCGGTGCCGCGATAGGGCACGTGCAGCATCTCGATGCCGGCCATCGAACAAAACAGCTCCGCCGCCAGGTGGCTGGCCGCGCCGGTGCCGCTGCTGCCGAAGGTGAAGTGGCCGGGTCGCTGCTTCGCCAGCGCGACCAGTTCCCCGACAGTCTTCGCGCCGACGCCGGGATGCATGGCGATGACATAGGCCGGCGCCGCGATCAGGCTGACCGGTGTCAGGTGGTCCCGCACCCCGAAGGCCGCGTCGCCGCCCGCGCCGGCCAGCCCCATGATCCCGCCGGTCGAGGTCACCAGCAGCGTATGGCCATCCGGCTGCGCCCGCTGCACCTGCTGCAGGCCGATCCGCCCGGCCCCGCCGCCGCGATTCTCCACCACGACGGATTGGCGCCAGCTTTCCTGGAGGTTCTGCGCCAGGATGCGCGCCAGCACATCGGTGCCGCCGCCCGGCGGAAACGGCACGACGATGGTGACGGCGCGGGCGGGGTAGCCACCCTGGGCGCGAGCCAGGCGCGGCATGGCCAGCAGCGGCGTGGCGCCCAATCCGGCCAGCAGGTCTCGACGCGTCGTCATTCCGGCTTTTCCCCTTCGTTGCCGACAGTCTGCACATGCCCGGCCGGCCGGGCCAAGGGGGTGACGCCCCACCCGGCGCATCCTAGTCTCCCGGCAACCCTTGCCTTGGAGACCGTCCATGAAGCTGTACTACTCGCCCGGCGCCTGCTCGCTCGGAATCCACATCGTGCTGGAGGAGATCGGCAAGCCCTACGAGCTGTCGGCGGTGGCGCTGAAGGACGGCGCGCAGCACAAGCCGGACTACGTCGCGGTGAACCCGAAATCGAAGGTCCCGGCGCTGGACCGCGGCGATGGCCGGGTGCTGACCGAATTCCCGGTGATCGCCTGGTGGCTGGCCAAGTCCAACCCGGAAGCCGCCCTGGTGCCCACGGAATTCGAGGCCGAGACCCGCTGCCTGGAGCTGCTGGACTACGTCTGCGGCACCATCCACCCGCAGGGCTTCACCCGCCAGTTCCGCCCGGCCAACTTCGCCCCCAACGAGGCGGATTTCCCCAAGGTGGTCGAGCAGGGCAAGGCGCTGGCCGGCAAGTACTTCGAGACGCTGGACAGGAACTGGGCCGGCGGCACCTATGCCCTGGCCTCGGGCTATTCGGTGGCGGATGCGGCGCTGTTCTTCGTGGAATACTGGGCGACGCGGCGGTCCGGCATGACCCTGCCGGCGCACCTGGCGAAGCACCTGGACGCCATGCTGGCCCGCCCCGCCGTGCAGCGCGCGCTGCAACAGGAAGGGCTGCCGGCGTAAGGCCCCGGGCCTTAGGAGCCAGCCCATGTCCACCCCGATCCTCTGGACCTCCACCTTCAGCTCCGGCTCCATCGCGCATCAGGTCGCGATGGTCTCCGGCGTGCCGTTCGAGGCGCGCTTCGTCTCGATCCGCGCCGGCGACACGCGCCGCCCCGACTACCTGGCGATGAACCCGAAGGGGGAGGTGCCGGCGCTGCAACTGCCGGATGGCACCGTCGTCACGGAAATCCCCGCCATCCTGTCCTGGTTCGCCGAGGCGGCGCCGGACTCCGGGCTGCTGCCGCGCGATGCGACCGGCCGGGCCAAGGGGCTGGAATGGCTCGCCTGGTGCCACTGGACCATGGGCCGCAGCTTCTCGGCCGCCTTCAACCCGCGAATCCTGGTCGGGGAAGACCAGGCGGCGCAGCAGGCGGTGCGCGCCCACGCCACGGGCCGCGCGGCGCAGGCGCTGGCCTTTGCCGATGCGGCGGTGGCCAAGGCCCGCGGCACGCTGCTCGGCACCGCACAGCCCATGGCCCCGGACATCTTCCTGGCCGGGCTCTTCGCCTTCGGCGGCTTCCTGAAGCTGGATGTCGCGGCATTCACCCATCTGGCGGCGCTGCAGGCGCGCGTGGCGGCGATGCCGGGCGTGGCGGCGGCGCAGGCCGCGGAACAGGCGCGAGGATAGACGAGGCAACATGCTGCACCCCACCACCTTCTGGTTCCTGCGCCACGGCGAGACCGACTGGAACGCCCAGGGCCTGTCGCAGGGCCGCACCGACATCCCGCTGAACCATGTGGGCGAGGCGCAGGCCGCCCGCGCCGCGCGCACCATCCAGCCGATCGGCATCGCCAGCATCTCGGCCTCCCCGCTGGTGCGGGCGCGACGCACGGCGGAGGTGACGGCGGAGCTGCTCGGCCTGCCGGTGACGCTGGACCCCGACCTGGCCGAGGTGAATTTCGGCGTGCAGGAAGGCCTGCCGATGGGCGACTGGTACGATGACTGGATCGCCGGCGACTACACGCCGGAGGGCGGCGAGACCTTCGCCGGATTGCGGGACCGTGCCGTGCGCGGCGTCAACCGCGCCCTGGCCCGGCCCGGGCCGGTGCTGGTCGTGGCGCATGGCGCGCTGTTCCGCGCGCTGCGCCAGGCCGCGGGTCTGGAGGCGAATGTGCGCACGCCGAACGCCCTGCCGCTGCTGATGGCGCCACCTGAAGCCGGCACCACCGCCTGGCGCATCACGCCCGCATTGCTGGCCGCCGAGGCATGAGCGCCACGCCGGCCCGCATCGCCGGGCCGGTCGCGCTTTCCCGCCGGCCGCGCGTCGCGCCACCGCCGGGCGCGGTGGATGCCCATGCCCACATCTTCGGGCCGGAGGCGCGGTTCCCCTTCGCCGAGGGCCGTGGCTACACGCCGCCGGACGCGCCGGTCGAGGCCTATCTCGCGCTGCTCGACCGGCTTGGCCTTGCGCGCGGCGTCCTGGTGCAGGGCAACGCGCATGGCTTCGACAACGCTGTTCTGCTGGATGCGCTGGAGCGCGCACCGGACCGTCTGCGCGCCATCGCCATCACCGATGGGCGCCTCGCGCCGGAGGCGCTGCGCGACTGGCACCGCCTGGGCGTGCGCGGACTGCGCTTCCATGAACACGCACCGGATGCGCGGCCGGGCTATGTGCAGGGCGTCGGGCTGGAGGTTCTGGCGCGGTTCCGCCCGGTGATGCGCGAACTGGGCTGGGTGGTGCAGGTGTTCTGCCACCATCGCCGGCTGCCGGCCATCGCGGCGGAGCTTGCCGCAATCGCGCGCGAGATGCCGGTGGTGCTCGACCACATGCTGATGGTGCCGGCGGCGCGCGGCATCGCGGACCCCGGCTTCCAGGCGCTGCTGCGGCTGGTGGGGGAGGGGGCGGCGCATGTGAAGCTCTCGGCGCCCTACCGGCTTTCGGCGGGCTTCCCGGATCATGCCGATGCGCGGCCGTTCCACGCGGCGCTGCTGGCCGCCAACCCGGATCGGCTGCTGTGGGGCACCGATTGGCCGCACACCTCGATCCCCGCCGCGACCATGCCGGATGACGGTGGGCTGCTGGACCTGTTCACGGACTGGACGCCGCGCGCGGAGGATCGCGCGCGCATCCTGGTGGAAACGCCCGCGCGCCTGTTCTGGTAGCCGCATGGCAATCGGCCGAGGCCGCGGAACCGTTACGCAGCCAAGCGCTTGCAATTGCTGCGCTGCGCATGGGATGGAAAGCCGGGTGCGTTGCCGGAACAGGGGTTTCGGCGCGGGATCGAAGTCTGCGCGCAATGGAATCTCTGCGATGTCCGGCGAGGTCATGATTGAAAGCGGTGGCGAGTTGCGCCGCCGCCTGCGCCAGCAGCAACTGATTTCCGCCTTCGGGCGCGAGGCGTTGCGTGGACCGGATCTTGAGACGCTGCTGAACGAGGCAGCCCGCGTGGCGGCGGAAGGTCTGGGTACCACGCTGTCCAAGGTCCTGCAGCATATCGCTGGCGAAGGTGCCTTGCTGATCGTCGCCGGGGTCGGCTGGCGGGATGGCGTGGTCGGCGTCATCAAGTTCGGCACCGACCTTGCCTCCCCGGCCGGCTTCGCGCTGCGCACCGGCGCGCCCGTCATCTCGAACCACCTGGGCGGGGAGGGGCGCTTCCGCACGCCGCAGATCATGGTGGAACACGGCGTCCGCCGTGCGGTGAACGTGCTGATCCGCGGCGAGGCCGGCGCACCGCCCTTCGGCGTGCTGGAGGTCGACAGCCAGGACGAGGAGGAGGAGTTCTCCGACAGCGACGTCGATTTCCTCCAGGCGCTGGCCAACGTCATGGGCCTCGCCATCGACCGCGAACGCGATCGCCGCGACCGCGACCTGCTGACGCGGGAGGCGCATCACCGCGTCAAGAACAGCCTGCAGATCGCCCAGACCCTGCTGCGGCTGCAACTGCGGGAAGTCGAGGATCCGGAAGCCCGCCTGCAACTGGAACAGGCTGCCCGCCGCATCATGACGATCGGCGCGGTGCATGAGCGCCTGTTCTCCGGCCCCGCCATCGGCCAGGTCTCGGTCGGCACCTACCTGCGCGGCCTGATCGAGGATCTGCGCAATTCGCTCGGCGTCGGTGATTCGGAACGGCCGCTGGAGCTGGAGCTCACCGAGGCCAGCGAGGCCGAGGTCTGGGACGGGGACCGGGTGACGACGCTCGGCCTGGTGGTCACGGAACTGGTGACCAATGCCTTCAAATATGGCCGCGACGGCGTGGTGGTGCGGCTCGATATCGGCGGGCTGGATGGTGCTGGCACGCTGGCGGTGGAGGATGGCGGCGAGGGCCCGCCGAAGGACTATGACAAGGTGAAGGGCCGCGGCCTCGGCATGCGCATCCTGTCCACCCTGCTGCGCGGTGGCGGGCTGGTGGCGCAATGGCCGCCGGGCGAGCGGTTCCGCTTCGTCGCCACCCTGGCGCCGCCACAGATCCCGACGCCGGGGCAGTAGGCTACCGCAGCCCGGCGCGCACGCGGTTCACGGTGGTCGCGGCCAGCAGCAGGGCCAGGATCGGCATGATCCAGAAGGCCGCCCCGGGCAGCGGCCCGGCCAGGCCGATCCACAGGCCGAGCGCGCCGAAGACCAGCGCGCGGTCGCTCTTGCCCAGCGGCCCGTCGTAGCGTCGCTCCGCCCCCAGCACGCCGGCGAATTCGGAGACGACGGACAGCACCACCACGGCGCCGACCCAGCCCGGCCCGAAAGGCGCGACCAGGGCGAAGGGGGCGTACAGCGCGGCGTCGGAGACCACGTCGCCCAGTTCGTTGAGGTAGGCGCCGAGCCGGCTTTTCTGGCCGTGCTCCCGCGCCAGCATGCCATCCACGGCATTCAGCCCCATCCGCAGCAGCAGCCACAGCGGCACCAGCAGGAACCAGGCATGGCTCCGCGTCGCCAGCAGCAGCGCGCCGAGTGCCACGGAGCCGAGGGCGGCCGCCAGCGTCACCTGGTTCGCGGTGATGCCGGCGGCGGCCATGCGGCCGACCATCGGCCGCAGCAGCGCCTGGAAGCGGGGTTTCAGCTCATACAGGGTCATCTCGGAGCCAACGCCCGCACGGCATCCTCGCAGCGCGAAGCGACCTGCGCCCAGCCGGCGCGGTCCTGCGACGTGTCGGCGAAGCTGAGCGGCGCGCCGATGTGCAGGCGCAGGCGGCCCGGCTTCGGCAGGCGGGCCTGCGGCGGCCAGGCGGCGTGCGCGCCTTCCAGCCAGCACGGCACCACCGGCACGGCGGACCCCGCGACGAAGGCGCCGAGGCCGGGCTGGAAGGCAGCCATGTGGCCGTCGCGGGACCGGGTGCCCTCGGGAAACAGGATGTAGACCAGCGCATCCTCCTCCAGCCGCGTGCGCAGCGTCACCAGATCCTTCATGCGGGTCCTGCGGCGCCAGACCGGCAGGGCGTTGATCGCATAGGCGGCGAAGGCGGCCATCGGCGTCGAGGTGAAGAAGGTATCGCCCGCCGCCAGCGCATGCGCGCGCCGTGCCGCGGGCCCGCGCAGCGCCGCCGCGACGGCCAGCGCATCGAGGTGGCTCGAATGGTTCGCGACCATGACATAGGGCGGTGCCGCGGGCAGGTGTTCGCGCCCCGTCACCTCCAGCCGGTGCATCGCCGCCATGTAGAAGCGCACCAGGCGCCGCCAGCCACCCTGCAGCAGCGTGCCGACCAGCCCGGCCTCCCGACCATGGCTGCGCAGGCGTTCCGCCGTGGGCAGGCCGAGGTCGCGGGCCGGCCTGATCTGCCAGTCCGTCATGGGCCACCGGTCAGGATGCGCGTCGGCGCATCCAGGCCCCAGCCGATGTAGAACTGGATCAGGTGGAAGGTCGCCGGCGCCACCAGCAGCAGGCTGTTGAAGCGATCCAGGATGCCACCATGGCCGGGCAACAGCACGCCCATGTCCTTGATGCCGATGTCGCGCTTGATCGAGGACAGCATCAGGTCGCCGGCCTGCCCGCCGATGCTGACCAGCGCACCGAGCAGGACCAGCTTCCAAGGGCTGTCCATCGGCGTGCCCTCGAAGATCAGCCCGGCAACGTAGGCGACCAGCAGCGTGGTGCAGACCAGGGCACCGAGCGCGCCGGAGATGGTCTTGTTCGGGCTGGTCGCCGGCAGCAGCTTCGCGCCCCCGATCAGCTTGCCGCTGGTGAAGGCCGCCACGTCGTTCAGCCCGACGGCGAGCACCAGCAGCAGCAGCAGCGGCCGGTAGTTTGGATCGTTCGCCATGTAGCCGAGATGCGCGAGCCCGGCGCCGAACAGCATGTAGGCGAAGATCGCCAGCGCCGTGCGCTGGATGTAGCCGGCGGGCCGGTCCAGCGGGATGGAGGCGACGGCGATGATCGTCACCGTCAGCGGCCACAGCGCGACGAAAAAGCCGTACCAGTGGTCCAGCGCCGCGAAGTTCGCGGCCAGGATGCCGATGGCGACGACGGCGACCAGCAGGTATTCGCGGAACAGCCCTGTGGCGCGGTCATACTCCCGCAGGCAGGCCAGGCCGAGCAGCGTGACGGCGGCGATGGTGAAGACGCGTCCGGCCAGGATCGGCGCCATGATCAGCGGCAGCAGCACCGCCCAGGACCCCAGCCGCAGCCACAATTCGCGCAGCAAGGCCGGGCTGGCGCGGCCGGTGACGGACAGCGTGCCGATCACCGTCGCGGCCAGCAGCAGGATGCCGATGGTGGCGCCGACCAGCCCGCGCGTGACCGGATGGCCGAAGGCGATGTCCCAGCCACTCATCCCGCGTCGAGTCCCCTGATCGCCGCCCGACCATGACGGAGCCGGCGCGGCGGGGGAAGCGCCGCCGGTTTCACCTTCGTTTCAGTCGGCTGCGCGCCCGATCAGGCGGTTGAGACCGAGATCCTGGCGGGACAGGCGCGCCGTCGCCTCCAGCAGCGGCGCGATGGCCGGCGCCTGGGTGGCGACCAGCGCGGCATAGTCGGCCTCCACCTGCTGCATCACCTCGGCGAGTTCCATGCGGAAGGCGGCTTCGTCCACCATGGTCAGGCGGCCGCCGCGCAGCACGATGCGGCCATCGACCAGCACCGTGTCCACGCCGCGCCCGGTCTCGGAGAACACCATCTGCCGTGCCGCGCTGCCGAGCGGCTGCCAGGCGAGATCGTCCAGGTTCAGCAGCGTGAGGTCCGCCTTCATCCCTGGCACGATGGCACCGACCTGCCCCTCCAGCCCCACCGCACGCGCGCCGCCGGTGGTGGCGGCCTCCACCGCATCGCAGGCCAGCGCACCGCCGGGATTCGCGTCGCCGCCGGCCGACAACAGGCAGAACATCTTCATGGCCTGGAACAGGTTCTGGCAGTCGGAGCAGCTGTTGTTGTCACAGCCCAGCGCCAGCCGCACGCCGTGGCGCTTGAAGTCGGCCAGCGGCGCGACGCCGTTCTTGAGCTTCAGATTGGCCAGCGGGTTGTGCACCACGCCCGCCCCGGCGCGCGCCACAAGCTCGATCTCCTCCGGCGTGATGTAGATGGCGTGCGCCAGCGTGGTTCGCGGCGTCAGCAGCCCGACGGCCGCCATGTGCCGCACCAGCGACCCGCCATCGGCGCCGTATTCGCGCCGCGCCTTCGCCAGCTGTGCGCGTGTCTCATACACATGCGTCAGCACCGGCAGCCCGTGCAACTCCGACAGCTCCGCGATGCCTTCCAGCAGCCGGCGGGAGGACCGCTGCGGGCCGGAGGGGCTGAGGGCCCAGTGCAGCCGCGGCGGCAGCGGCGACAGGCGGGCGATCTGCGCCGCGACGAAAGCGAGGTCCGCCGCCGGGTCGCCCGGCTTGCCGGTGACCAGCGCCGCCACCTCCGGCGTCATCTCCGGCAGGAAGGGCGCGATATCCAGGTCCGGCACGTCCCGCACGGCAATCGAGAACACCACGCGGATGCCGACCTCGGCATAGGCGGACAGGATGATGTCCAGCGTCTCCTCATCCTGCGGCACCAGGCTGTTCATGTCCTGGATGGTGGTGATGCCGTTGCGCAGGCACTCCATGGCGCCGAGCAGAGAGCGCGCGCGCAACTCCGCCCTGGACCTGCGGCCCCAATAGGCCGGCTGGGAATGCAGCGCCCAGACGTCGAAGGGCATGTCCTCGAAGCGGCCCTTCAGCAGCGTGTCGTAGGAATGGTAATGCGCGCTGACCAGGCCCGGGATCAGCAGGCGGCCGGAGGCTTCCAGCTCCTCCGTCCCGATCGGCACCTCCAGCGGCGGGCCGCCGGGTTCGGACACCGCGACGATGCGATCCTCCCGGATCAGCACGTCCCGCACCGGCGGGCGGTGCGGATCGCAGCCCGGCACCCAGGCGCGCGCGCCGCGGATCAGCATCGTGCCGTGCGCGTGGGCTTCCAGCGTGCCGGGCATTGGTGTCAGGCCCGTGCCGGCGGCAGCTCGCGCTGGTCGCGCGCCGGCAGGAAGGCGCGGCTGAACACCTGGGCCGGCGTCGGCGTGCGCGGCAGGCCGAACACCTCCACCGTCTGCGCGATGGCGCGGGTCAGGCGCGCATCGTCCAGGTCGCCGGCGCCGAGCTGCATGGTCTCCGGCACCGCCATCACCGCGCGCCAGGCGAATTCGATGCGCTGGCGCTCGACCTCGACATTGATGGTCGCCTCGACCCGCTGCATCAACTGCGCCCCCATGGCCGGGTTGCGGCCGACCTCGATCATGGCCCGGTTGATCGCGGCCACAAGCCCCCGCACCGCGTTCGGATTGTCCCGCGCCAGCCTTTGGGAGACCATGACGCCGTTCGAATAGGCCTCGATCCCCGAATCCGCGAACATGAACCAGCGGAAGTCGCGGTCCGGATTGAGGCCGAGGCCGACCAGGTTGGAATGGCTGGTCAGGCTGAACGCCGTCACCGCATCCACCTGGCCGCGGATCAGCATCGGCTCCTGCAGCGTGGGCGACATGTTGACGATCTCGACCTTCGAGGCGTCGACGCCCGACAGCCGCGCCAGCAGCGGCCACAGCAGGATGGCGGACGACCCGGTCGGCCCGCCGAGCTTGCGGCCCTGCAGGTCGGCCAGCGTCTTGATCGGCCCGTCCGCCTTGGTCAGCACGGCGAAGGGGCCCTTGTTGTAGATCTGGTAGACCATCAGCGGCTGTTCGCCGGGCCGGTTGGCTGCCTGCTGGATGATCGCGTTCATGTCGCCGAAGCCTGCGTCATAGGCATTCGACATGACGCGGGTGATGGTGCCGGCGGAGCCGTCGCCCTGGTCGATCGTCACCTCCAGCCCCGCCTCGCGGAACCAGCCGCGCTCCCGGGCCAGGTAGAACCAGGAATGGATGCCCTGGAAGCGCCAGTCCAGCGTGAAGCGGATGGGCGTGAGGCTCTGGGCGAGGGCGGGGGCGGCCAGCAGCGTGGGGCCGGCGGCGAGCAGCGTGCGGCGCGAAAGACGCATCGGGGGAGGTCCTTGCAGGGCGGGATAGCTGATGGAGGCCCTGCAATGTTTGGGCCAGCTTGCGGCACCGCGGCGTCCCCCACATCCTGGTCCTTCCCCGAAGGAGTGCCCCGATGCCGAGCCGCCCCCGTACCATCCTGGTCACCGGTGCCGCGACCGGCATCGGCGCCGCCTGCTGCCGCGCGCTGGCCGGGCCGGGCACCGCCATCCTGGTGCACACCCGCCGCAATGCGGAGGGTGCGGAGCGCACCGCCGGCGCGGTGCGCGAGGCCGGCGGGCTGGCCGAGGTGGCGCTCGGCGACATCGGGGAGGCCGGGACGCCCGCGGCGCTGGTGGCGCAGGCCGTGGCGCGCTTCGGCTGGCTGGACGTCGTCGTGGCCAATGCCGGCTTCGCCGACCGCACGCCGGTCGCCGACCTGACCGATGCCGGCTTCGCGAAATCCATGGACACCGTGCTGTGGGCCTTCCTGCGGCTGGCCCGTGCCGCCCTGCCGGTGCTGGCGGCGGGCGAGGCGCCGCGCCTCGTCGCCATCTCCTCCTTCGTCGCGCATGTCTTCCGCACCGATGCCACGCTGTTCCCGGCGACCGCGGCCGCCAAGGCGGGGGTGGAGGCCCTGGTGCGGTCCCTGGCGGTGGAGGCGGCGAAATCCGGCACCACCGTCAACGCCGTCGCCCCCGGCTTCACCCAGAAGGACGCCGGCGGCCATTCCGCGCTGAGCCCGGCGCAGTGGGATGCCGTGCGCGCGCGCATCCCGCTCGGCCGGCTCGGCACGCCGGAGGATGTGGCGCGGGCGGTCGCCTACCTCGCCTCGCCCGGCGCCGGCTATGTCACCGGCCAGGTGCTGCATGTGAATGGCGGGCTGGTCTGACCCGGTTGACGCCCCACCCCCTCGCGGCGGACCCTGCCGGCCCAACCAGGGAAACGCCCCGATGATCCATGTGCTCGCCATCATCACCACGAAGCCCGGGATGCGGGAGGCGGTGCTGACGGAGATGCGCGCCAACATCCCCGCCGTTCTGGCCGAGGATGGCTGCATCGAATACGGCCCGGCGATCGATGCGGAAGGCATCGGCCGCATCCAGACCCCGCTCGGCCCGGACAGCTTCGTGGTGGTGGAGAAGTGGGAAAGCCCCGCCGCACTCGCCGCGCACGGCGCCGCGCCCCACATGGCGGCCTATGCGGCGAAGACGCGGGAGATGGTGGCCAGCCGCGTCATCCACGTGCTGTCGCCGGCAGCCTGATACCGGCCGTGGAAATGCTGGCGCATTCCCACCCTCAGGCGCCGGCGCTTCGCTTGGCTCGCCGCACCGGCGGCGGGCCGCATTCGCGGCCTCGGCCGGCGGTGCCGGCCGCAGGTTGCCACGTCCTGAGCCGAGCATGAGCGGTGGCTGACCCGCCCGCCCGCGGCTGGCTGGCGCCGCTGGCCATGCTGAACCGGCGCACCGCGCCGCCGCTGCTGATCTACCTGGTCGCCGGCGCCAGCGGCTTCGCGGCCATCGCCGAGACCTTCTGGGTGCGCGAACAGCTCGGACTGTCCGCCACCAGCCTGCTGGCGCTGGCGGCCTGGCTGACGGTGCCCTGGACGCTGAAGATGGTGGTCGGGCACCTCATCGATACGGTGCCCATCCTCGGCTCCCGCCGCCGCGCCTATGTCCTGCTCGGCGCGGCGTTGCAGGTCGCCGCCAACCTGATGCTGGCCGCCGCCGCGGCGGGGCTGACCGCGCCGGTGCCGGCCGAGGCCGCCTATGTCGCCGCCTCGCTGGCGGCGGTCATCGGGCTGGTGGTGCAGGACAGCGTCGCGGATGCGATGACGACGGAGGTGGTCGATCGGACCAACGCGGACGGTACGCCACGCGACCCGGATGTGGTGCAGGCGGAACTGGGCGACGTGCAGGTGCTCGGCCGCGTCGCGGTGATGGGCGGCGCCTTCGCGACCGCCGGCCTCGGCGGCTGGCTGGCGCAGGTCTGGCCGGCCTCCACCATCTTCCTGATCGCCGCCCTGCTGCCGCTGCCTTCCCTGATCGCCGCCTTCCTGCTGCGGGAGACCGGCGAGGCGCGGGAGCGCCCGGATGCGCGGGTGCTGTGGGGCGGTGCGGCCTTCGGCGCGGCGATGCTGACGCTCGGCCTGGCGCAGCCGCCCTTCGCCGAGGAGATCGGCTTCCTGCTGGCGCTGGTCGTGCTGCTGGCGCTGCTGCGGCTGACGGTGGCCGGCGTGCCGCCGGAAACCCGCCGCGCCATGGCCGCCGCCGGCCTCATCATCTTCGCCTTCCGCGCCATGCCGCAGCCGGGGCCGGCGCTGCAATGGTGGCAGATCGACGTGCTGGGCTACAGCCAGGGCTTCTTCGGCACGCTCGGTCAGCTTGGCACCGGCCTTGCGATCGCCGGCGCGCTGCTGCTCGGCGGGCGGATCGTGCGCTGGCCGCTCGGCAGCGTGTTCTTCTGGCTGGCGGTGCTGAACGCGGCCTTCATGCTGCCGACCATCGGCATGCTGTTCGGCCTGCATGAATGGACCGAACAGGTGTTCGGCTTCGGCGCCCGCACCATCGGGCTGGTCGATACCGCCTTCTCGGCGCCGATGGCGCAGCTCGCCATGATCCCGATGCTGACGCTGATCGCGATGCATGCGCCGGAGGGGCGGCGGGCCACCTGGTTCGCGCTGATGGCGTCCCTGATGAACCTGGCGCTGCAGGCCGGTGCCATCGTCTCCCGCGGCCTGAACGCGGTGTTCGTGGTGGAACGCGGGGCCTACGCCGCGCTGCCGGATCTCGTCATCGCCGCGACGGTGGTGGGGCTGGCGCTGCCGTTGCTGGCGATCCTGGCCTTCGGGCGAAGGCTGCGCCCGGCGGAAACCCCGGCGGGCTGACCGCAACCGGAGGCGGGTTGCCGCGCTGTCATCCCTGACACAGAGGGAGACGACCGACATGTTCAGGCTTATCCGCAACATCGCCATCCTGCGCGGCCTCTGGGGCATGTTCCGCCGCGGCCGCCGCCGGTAGGCCGCCGGGTTCCGTCGCCTCTCCTCGGCGGCTAGGCTGCCGCCAACAGGCCGGGTGAGGAACGACGCATGGACTACCGCAATCTCGGGCGCAGCGGCCTCAAGGTCTCGCCGCTCTGCCTCGGCGCCATGATGTTCGGCGGGGCGACGGACGAGGCCACCAGCCGGCGCATCGTCGACCGTGCCCGCGGCCAGGGCATCAACTTCATCGACACCGCCGATGCCTACAACGGCGGCGCGTCCGAGCAGGTGGTGGGCCGCGCCATCGCCGCCGACCGCGCCTGGTGGGTGCTGGCGACGAAGCTGGCGAACCCCGTGCAGCCCGGCCCGAATGGCGGCGGCCTGTCGCGCCGCTACGCCTTCCTCGCGGTGGAGGCCAGCCTGCGGCGACTCGGGGCCGAGTGCATCGACATCCTTTACTGGCACAAGGAAGACCACGCGACGCCGCTGGCGGAATCCGTGCACGCGATGGCGGACCTGGTGCGGGCCGGGAAGATCCGGCATTTCGGCGTCTCCAACCATCGCGCTTGGCGCGTGGCGGAAATCTGCCGGCTGTGCGACCTGGCCGGCATCGACCGCCCGGTGGTCAGCCAGCCGCTGTACAACGCGCTGAACCGGATGGTGGAGGTGGAGCACCTGCCGGCCTGCGCCAATCTCGGCCTGGGCGTGTTTCCCTATTCGCCGCTGGCGCGCGGCGTGCTGACCGGCAAGTACAAGCCGGACGCCGCCCCGCCCGAGGGCACCCGCGCCGCGCGCCAGGACAAGCGCATGATGGAGACGGAGTGGCGCCCCGAAAGCCTGGCGATCGCCGCCGAGATGGCGCAGCGCGCCGCGGAGCGCGGCCTGACTCCGGGGCAGTTCGCACTGGCCTGGGTGCTGAACAACCGCCTGGTTACCGGCGCCATCGTCGGCCCGCGGACGGAAGCGCATTGGGAGGACTACATGGGCGCGCTCGCCTACCGTTTCACGCCTGAGGACGAGGCGCTGGTCGATGCGCTGGTCACGCCCGGGCATCCTTCCACGCCCGGCTACAACGACCCGGCCTATCCGCTGGAAGGCCGCATCGCGCGCTGACGAGGCCTCACGGCTCGAAGGGGAAGGCCAGCAGGCGGTCGGCCGGCAGCGCGACGCACAGAACCTCGCCCGGCGCGGGCGGTGCTACGGACGGCACATCGGCCTCCAGCCGCAGCCGCCCGGCCTCCAGGAAAAGGCGCCAGGCGGGGCCACGGAATTCCACCTGCGCCACCACCGCCTGGAACCTGCCCGGCAGAGCCAGGGCAGCCTGGCCGATCCGCACATCCTCCGGCCGCACGAAGCACTGCACCGGCGTGCCGAACAGCAGCGGCCGGGCGGCGCGGCAGGGCAGCAGGTGGCCCGCGGCCAGCACCATCCCCGGCGGCGCCTCCACCACCCCATCGAAGTGGCTGCCGCGGCCGAGGAAGCCGGCGACGAAGGCGCTGGCCGGCATCCGGTACACAGCCTCCGGCGTGCCGTCCTGCACGATGCGGCCACGCGCCATCACCAGCACGCGGTCCGCCATGGCCAGCGCCATCTCCTGGTCCTGCGTCGCCAGGATGGTGGTGGTGCCGAGCCGGCGTTGCAGCGCCCGCAACTCCTGCCGCAGCAGCCGCCGCAGCGGCGCATCCTGGGCCGAGAGCGGATCATCCAGCAGCAGCAGCCCCGGCTCCGCCGCCAGCGCCCGGCCCAGCGCCAGCCGCTGGGCCTGCCCGGCGGAGAGCTGCGCCGGCGCCCTTGCGGCCTCCTCGGCCAGTTGCAGCAGGGACAGCAACTCCTGCACCCGCTGCTGCCGCCGTGGCCGCGGCCAGGCGCGGCCGCGCAGCGCCTGGTCCAGGCTGCCGGACACGGTCTCCCCCGGCGGGGTGCCCTGGCGCTGGATCAGCCAGCCGGCATCGCGAGACGCGGCCGGGCGAAAGGTCACGTCCTGGCCGTCCTGCGCGATGCGCCCGCTATCCGCCGGATCGAGCCCCGCCAGGGCGCGCAGCAGCACGGATTTCCCACAGCCGGACGGGCCGACGAGGGCCAGCAATTCCCCGGGCAGGGCGGTGAAGCTGGTGCGGTCCAGCACGCGGGTCTCGCCGAACTGCTTGGAGACCTGGTCCACCACCAGGCTCGGCAGCGCGGGGTCCGCGATCACGCGGTCCAGCGCCGGCGGGTGTTCGGAGCGCGGCATGGGATGATCCCGAGGATACCGGCCCTCATCGCGCAGCGCCGCCGCTTCGTCACGTGACGGTTTGGAGGCGCTCCGCGGCTTGACGCAGGATGGGTGCCAGGCGTTGCGCCCAGGCCTCGATGCCGGCCGCATCGGCCAGCAGGTCCTGCCGCACCTCGATCAGCGCGGCCGGGTTGCCGCGGGCATCGCCATGCACCGGCACGGTGTAGTCCTCCGCGATGTCGATGCGGTAGGGCTCGTTGTCGCCCACGGTCAGCGCCGGGTCCGCCCGCAGCCCTTCGATCAGCGCCTGGCCAAAGGCCGTCGCCGCGCCGTGCAGTACGCCGGCCTGCCAGGGCCGCGCCACGCCGTGGAACACCGGGGTGAAGCTGTGGATGCCGATGACCGCGACCGGCCCGCAGGCATCCAGGTACCGGGCGATGCGGTCCTGGAAGGGGGTGAAGAACAGCGCCTGCCGCGCCGCCACCTCCGCTGGCGTCAGCCCCTGGTTGCCGGGAATGTCCGTGGCCTCGCTGCGCAGCGGGATGCTGCTGGGTGCGCCGGGCGGCCGGTTGCAGTCGATCAGCAGGCGCGAATTGCCCGAGAGGAACAGCGGTGCGTCCAGCAACGCCGACAGCCGCCGGGACAGCGCCGCGGCGCCGATGTCCCAGGCGATGTGCCGCTGCAGCTCGGCCGCTGGCAGCCCGAGCGCGCCGAAGCGCGCCGGGATGTGGTTGGAGGCATGTTCGCAGACCAGCACCAGCCGCGCGCCGCCGCCCTCGTTCACGACGCTGACGGCGGCCGGGCTGACGGCGGCGGGCTCCATGCTCAGGCCGTGACCTCGTCGGTGATGACGTTGAAGCCGGACAGGGTGCAGGGGCCGAAGGTGGTGGCGATGGCCACGTCGGTCGCGTCGCGGCCGCGCGCCATCAGGATGCGGCCGATGCGCGGCATGTTGTTGCGGGCGTCGAAGGTGTGCCAGGCGCCGTCGAGATACACCTCGAACCACGCCGCGAAATCCATCGGGCCGTACGGCGGCGGCATGCCGATGTCGCCGAGGTAGCCGGTGCAGTAGCGCGCCGGGATGTTGACGCAGCGGCACAGCGTCACCGCCAGATGCGCGAAATCGCGGCAGACGCCGACCTGTTCGCGATGCGCGTCCGCCGCGCTGCGGGTGGAACTGGCGCGCTGGTAGTCGAAGGTGATGTGGTTGTGCGCGTAGTCGCAGATCGCCTGCACCCGCGCCCAGCCGGTCGGCCCGTTGCCGAACATCGCCCAGGCGGTGTCGCCCAGCTTGTCCGTGTCGCAGTAGCGGCTGCCCAGCAGGTACACCAGCGCGTCGTCCGGCAAATCCTCCACCCTGTGCTGCTGCGCGTGCGGCAGGATGGTGTCGGGCTGGCCGCTATCCTGCACGACGAAGCTGGTGGAAATGGTCAGGCGCCCGGCCGGCGCCACGATGCGCGTGCAGGTGTTGCCGAAGCCATCGACGTAGTCGCGGTGCGGGATCGGCGGGTCGAAGCTCATCCGGTGCGGCCCGACCAGGTCGGGCAGGCGCGACGGATGCGGGCTGACCATCAGCATCATCGGCGTGGGCTGCGGGCAGTCATAGGTAATCTGGCAGCCGGCGCTGATGCGCATGGCGGTGCTCCTCGAATTGGGCGGAATGACAGGCTGAACGTAACGATGGGCCTAGGGTTGCAGGGCCGCCTTCGGAACCGCAACCGGGATCGGCTCGACCGCCGTGACGCTGACCTCGACGGTCATGCCGAGGTCATCCGCGGGAAAGCCGGTCCAGGTGCCGTGCAGCGGAATGGCGTGCCGGTGGTCGCGGGCCACGGCGACACGGATCAGGTCGCGGTTGCCGATGATGGCATTGGTCGGGTCCAGTTCCACCCAGCCGGCGCCGGGGACATAGACGCGCAGCCAGGCATGGGTGGCGCCTCCGCCGACCCGCCCGCCGGCCTGCGGCACGTACAGGTAGCCGGAGACGAAGCGTGCCGCGAGGCCGAGCGCGCGCAGCGCCTCGATCATGAACACCGCGAAGTCGCGGCAGGTGCCGCTGCCCAGCCGCAGCGTCTGCACCGGCGCCTGCACGCCGCGTTCCGACCGCGCGATGTAGTCGAAGCTTTCCCGGATGCCGTGCGTCATGCGGGTCAGCAGGTCGCGCGTGCCGGTCGGGCCGTTGCGGCGGACGAACTTCCGGGCCCAGCGTTCCACGGCGTGATCCGGGTCGGCATATTGCCGCTCGATCGACCGGGCGAGGTCGGGCAGTTCGTCGACGTCGTAGGCGAAGGGGTAGCTGCTGGCGTCCTCGTTGATCGGATAGTCCAGCGCGTTGATCGGCGCGTGGTCCAGCCGCACCGTGCTGTCGAAGCGCAATTCCTTCGCGCGCCCGCTGAAGCGTGCGACGCCGACGCTGTTGCCGAACACGTCGTGCAGCCAGCGCAACTCCACCGGCTTCGGCGTGATGGCCAGCGCGGCGTCGAGGATGCGCTGGTCGTGCCCCTCGCGCGGCCGCAGCATCATGCGGTGCTCGCCGAAGGCAACCGGCTGCTTGTAGCGATAGGTCGTGACATGACGCACGGAGAGGACGGGCATCGGGCTCTCCGGCTGCGATGTTTCAGGAGGCCTTGGGACGCAGGGGCGGGGCGCCGGCACGGCGCGGCGCGATGCGTGGGCCCTCCTTAGGCTGCGGCCGCTGCTGCGGCAAGCACCGAATGGTGGACAGAGTGGATCGTATATTCTACCATGGCGCGATCCGATGCCCAACCACTCGCCCCTGCGCTCCGCCTCCTCCGGCTTGCCCCACCCGCGCGGGCAGACGCGGCGCGGCAGGGCGGACTCGCCGGCGGAGCGGGCGCCCACCCGCATCGGCTTCCTCCTGATCCCCGACTTCGCGATGATCGCCTAAGGGTGCGGCATGGAGCCATTCCGCGCAGCCAACGACCTGGCGGGCACCACGCTGTACCAATGGGTGCATGTCTCGCCGGATGGCGGGCCGGTGCGGGCTTCCAACGGCGTGTCCATCCTGGCCGACCACGGTGCAAGCCAGAGCCTGGCGCAACCCGGCAGGCTGGACGCCGTGTTCGTCTGCGCCGGCGGCAATCCCGCGGCCTTCGAGGACCCGGCGACATTCGCCTGGCTACGTGCCGAAGCCGCGCGCGGCACCTGCATCGGCGGCATCTCCGGCGGCTCCTACGTACTGGCGCGCGCCGGGCTGCTGGCCGGCTACCGCTGCACCGCGCATTGGGACTACATCCCGGCGATGGCGGAGCGCTTCCCGCGCCTGCACCTCACCCGTTCGCTGTACGAGATCGACCGCGACCGCTGCACCAGCGCCGGCGGCACCGCGGCATTGGACATGATGCTGGCGCTGATCGAGGCGGCGCAGGGCCGCGCGCTGGCGCATGCGGTGGCGGAATGGTTCCTGCACACCCGCCCGCGCGCCGCCGACGAGCCGCAGCGGATGAGCCTGCGGGAGCGCTACGCGACCAGTCACCCCGACCTGCTGGCGGTGCTGGACCAGATGGAACGCAGCATCGAGGCGCCGCTGCCGCGGGAGGAACTGGCCCGCCTCGCCGGGCTTTCGGTGCGGCAGCTCGAGCGGCTGTTCCGCAGCCATCTCGGCCGCACCATCAGCGCGCATTACCTGGGCCTGAGGCTCGACCATGCGCGCCGCCTGCTGCGGCAGACGCCGTTGTCGGTGCTCGACACCGCCATGGCCTGCGGCTTCGTCAGCGCGGCGCATTTCTCCCGCAGCTACACCGCGCGCTTCGGGCGTTCGCCCCGGCAGGACCGGGGACGGCCTACAGCTGGCCATCCCACCGGCTGATCTCCGCCTGCGTCAGGCCACCGACCCGCGCATGCGGCCGGCCGCCGGTGGTCATCGCCAGCGCGAACAGGATCTCGTCCGCCCGCGGCGCATCCGGCACGACGCAGGAGATGCCGTCGAAATGGCTGCGCACATAGGCGGCGTTGCGGTGGTGGATGGGCAGGTCCAGCATCGCGCCCATCGGGCCGACCTTGGTCATCGACGGCACGATGGACAGCGCCTGGCCGAGCAGCCCGCGCATCGCATAGCCGCCGGCCACATGCCACAGCGCGCCATGCTCAAGCTCTCCCGCGGTGCCGACAACGCCGCCCTTGCCGTAGGCCTCGATCATGGCCGGGTCGCCGCCGAGGCCCGCCAGCAGCCGCTCCGCCACCATCAGCCCGATCGGCTTCATCGCCTCCATCATCCACATCAGCTCCGGCTCGTGGCGACCCGCGAAGGGGTTGCGCAGCACCACGGCGCACCAGCCCTTGCGCAGCGGCGTTGCCAGCGGCGGGCCGCCATCGTGGCGGATCTCCTCGACGCAGAGCACGGTTTTCCGGATGGCGAGCGTCTCGGTCATGCGGTGGGTTCCGTCAGCAGGTGAAGCGGGGCGCCGGCCAGCCGGTGGTGGCCGCACAGGCGGATGGCGGCGGCGCGGATCAGGCCGGATCGGCACCAGGCCTCCGCGCGCGCGGCCCCGGCCTCCAGCGCGGCGGCGATCTCGTCCGCGGTCAGCACACCGACATCGGTGGTGACGAGCCGCGGGCCGAGGTCGCTGTCCGGGTCCAACGCCTCCGCCGGCATCCGGGAAATGGCGGGGCTGCCGCAATCCACGGCGTTGGCGACAAGAGTCGCCGCCGCATCCGCCGTCGCGGCATCCCGCGCCAGCACCGTCACCGCATCGGCGATGCCGAGCGAGAAGGACCGCCCGTGCCGGCCGGAGGTGGCGATGCCGCCGATCCCATCCCGCGCGTGCAGCCGCAGCGCGCCATCGAAGCCGAAGCCGGGCGTGGGGTCGGCCACCATGCCGATCGACAGGCCCTCGCCCGCGAACACGGCGATGTCGCCGCCATCGTTGACGAAGGCACGCGCCAGCCCCGGCGCCGCCGCGCGCATCTCGGCCAGCAGCGCATCCGCCACGGCGCCGGCCACCGCGGCCATCGGCGTCACGAATGTTCCTCCGTCTGCGAAGGACAGGCAGGCCGCGTGCATCCGCCGCGCGACGGCGCCGCGCGGTACCGCGGAGACCGGCTGTCGCAGCAGCGGAAGTTCGGACGCCAGTTCCGGCAGGATTCCGCGGAACCGCGCGGCCGCCGCCGCCTCCGCCGCGCGGATATCGCCAGGGCTGCCCCAGGCGCGCAGCACCACGTCGATCGGGCCGTGCTGCAGGTGCAGCCTGTCCCCGTGCAGCCGCTGGATCGCGGGTTCAACCCGGGAAGGGCCAGGGATTGCCATCCTGCCACCCCTCCACCCGCAGCTGCGCGCCAAGGCCGCGCAGCAGCTCCTCCACCGGCACGATCTCCCCCATATGCCCGCCGAGCCGTTCGTACAGTGCGCGCGGCAGCGTGAATTCGATGGGGGCAACGAGCGCCGGGGTCGGCACGAAGCCGAAGGCGCGCTTCGGCAGGCGCAGCACATCCGCCATCACGGTGATGCCGCCGCCGGGCCACAGATACACCGGCGCGCCGCCCATGGTGACGCGCGTCTCGCCGCTGGCGACGCTGCGCGTCAGCAGCACGGGATTTTCCGTGACACCGGCGCGCAGCGAGCCGCCGGCGCCCGCCATGAAGATGACGGTGCAGAGCGAGGGTTCGCAATTCTCGCCGATCCGCTCGACAACCTTCGCGACATCCGCCGGCATCTCCGCCGGAATTGGCCGAAGCTGGTCGTCCAGCACGCACCACAGCGCATCCTCCCCGGTGGTGGAGGTCAGCAGCAGGCGCAGCCCCGGCCAGGCCACCGCCGGGTCGATCTTCTCGATGATCGACAGCGGATCGCTGATATCCGTCCCGCCCCAGCCCAGCCCCGGCTGCGCCACCTGGAAATACCGCCCGGGTGTGGAACGCCGGCCGCGCAGGCGGATGCCGGTGGGCCGCATGCCGAGCACCTTGCCGGCCTGGTGTTCCGACAGCACGCCGGTGATGTGGTCGTCCACCACGATCACCTCATCCGCGTGGCCGAGCCATTGCTGCGCGAAGATGCCAATGGTGGCGCTGCCGCAGCCGACGCGCATGCGCTGTTCCGGCTTGCCATCCACCACCGGCGCCTGGCCTGCCTGCACCCGTACCGCATGCCCGCCATCGATGGCGAGTTCCACCGCATCCCCGCCGCACAGCTTCAGCAGCGTGTCGCAGGTGGTGGTGCCTTCCCGCTTGCTGCCGCCCGTCAGGTGCCGCACGCCGCCGAGCGACAGCATCTGGCTACCGTATTCGGCGGTGGTGACGTGGCCGACCTGTTCGCCGTTGCAGCGCACCGCCGCGGCTTCCGGGCCCAGGTGCCGGTCGGTGTCGATCTTCACCTTGACGCCGCAGTAGCTGAAGATTCCCTCCGTCACGATGGTGACGGTATCCACCCCCGCATGGCTGCCGCCGACGATGAAGGGCGCCGGCTTGTAGTCCGGATAGGTGGTGCCGGCGCCGATGCCGGTGACGAAGGCGCGGGACGGGTCGAGCAACTGCCCATCCCAACCGGCCTCGGCGAAGGGCACCACCGGCGCGCCGCTTTCCACCGCCCGCGCCAGCGCCACCGCCTGGTCGGTGCGCACCAGCTGCCCGTCCTCGTTGGCATAGCGCGAACAGGCGCCGCTGCGGCCGGGGCGGATGCGGCACAGCACCGGGCAGGCATCGCAGCGCACGATGCCCAGGTCGCCCTCCGCCGCGCCGAATTTTCGCGAGCGTGCCTCCGGGCTGGTGTGGTCGCTCATGCCCGCAGCGCCTCCCACAGCCGGTGCGGCAGCACGGGCACCTGGCGCATCGTCACGCCGGTGGCGTGGCGGATGGCGGACAGGATGGCGGGCGCGGTCGGCACCAGCGCCGGCTCGCCGACACCTTTTGCCCCGTACGGACCTTCGGGCTCGGGGTCCTCGATCAGGTGAACCTTGATCTCCGGCACGTCGCCCGCGGTCGGGATCAGGTAGTCGTGCAGGTTCTCGGTGCGGCCCGGGATGAACTCCTCCATCAGCGCCAGGCCGAGGCCCTGGGCGATGCCGCCATGGATCTGGCCCAGCACCAGGGTCGGGTTGATGGCGCGGCCGACATCCTGCGCCGCGACGATGCGGCGCACCTTCACGGTGCCCAGCGCGGTATCCACCGCCACCAGCGCGATCTGCGCGGCGAAGCCGTAGGTGGCGTAGGGCGTGCCCTGGCCATCCGCATCCAGCGCCGTGGTCGGCGGGTCGTAGCGGCCCTGGCCTTCCAGCTCGGCCTCCAGCGCGGTCAGGTCGATCACCCGCGCCTCGCCGACGCGCAGCCGCGTGCCCTCCAGCACCAGCCGCGCATCCTCGCCCGCATTGGCCAGCGCCAGGATGCGGCGGCGCAGGTCGAGCCCGGCCTCCATCGCCGCGCGGCCACTCACGAAAGTCTGGCGGGATGCGCTGGTCTTGCCGGCATCCGGCGTCAGCGCCGTATCGCCCAGCACGAAGCGGAATTTCTCCAATGGCAGTCCCACCGCATCGGCGCAGATCTGTGCCATCACCGTGATGCTGCCCTGTCCGATATCGACGGCACCGTTGAACAGGGTCAGCGCCCCGTCCCGCCCCAGCGTGACCCGCATGCGGGAGGGATTGGACATGCTGGTATTGCCGCAGCCATACCACATGCAGGCGATGCCGGCGCCGAGCCGCAGCCGTGGCGCATCCACGTTGTACGCGGCGACTTCGGCCAGCATCGCCTCCCACCCCGGCTTCAGCGCATCCAGGCATTCCGGCAGCCCGGCCGAGGCTTGCAGCACCTGGCCGCTATGCGTCGCATCGCCGCGCCCGATGGCGTTGCGGCGCCGGATTTCCCACCGGTCCAGCCCGAGCTGTGCCGCCAGGTCATCCACCAGCGACTCCGTCGCGATCGCCGCCTGCGGCACGCCAAACCCGCGAAACGCGCCGGCGGGGGTGTCGTTGGTGTAGAGGGCCCGGGCCCGGTTGCGCAGGTTGGCGATGCGGTAGGGACCGCCGGCGTGTACCGGCACGCGATTGGCAACCGTGGCGCCCCAGCTGGCATAGGCCCCGGTGTTGAAATCGGCGTCCATCTCGTAGCTGGTGAAGTGGCCCTCCGCATCCGCCGACATCCGCGCGCTGATCGCCGCCGGGTGCCGCTTGGTGGTGGAGGCCATGCTCTCGGCCCGCGAATACACCATCCGCACCGGCCGCCCGACCTTGCGCGCGGCCACGGCCAGCAGCGGCTGCACGGAGACATCCAGCTTGCCGCCGAAGCCGCCGCCGCAGGCGCTCGGGATGATGCGCACCGCGCCTTCGGCCACGCCCAGCACGCGCGCCGTTTCCTCCCGGTCCATGTAGGGCGCCTGGGTGCAGGCGAAGACCGTCATGCCGTCCTCGGTGGGGAAGGCGTGGCCGGCCTCGGGTTCGATGTAGGCGTGCTCGACGAAGCCGGTGCGGAAATCTCCCTCGGCTGTCACGAAGCCGGGCGCGACGCTGCCGCGCTTCAGGCGGCCCTCGACCAGCAGGTTGCCCGGCGCGTGGCCGTGCAACTGTGGCGCACCCGACGCCCGCGCGGCTTCCGTGCCATGCAGCGCGGGCAGGGGGTGCCAGGTGATCGGCAGGTCCGCATCCCGCACCGCCGCCACGGCGTCACGAGTCCCGACCAGCCCAAGCACCGCCTCGCCACGGAAGCGCACGAGGCCCTCCGCGAAGACCGGCTGGTCCTTCAGGTTCGGCATGATGCCGAAGGCATTGAGGCCCGGCACGTCGGCGGCCGTCAGGATGGCCTCCAGCCCCAGCCGCGCCGCATCCAGCGCCCCGAGTTCGAAGCGTGCGCTGGCATGCGGCGACCGCACCACGCGCAGCCACAGCGCGTCCATCGGCGCGGCATCGGCGCCGAAGCGGTCCGTGCCATCCAGCTTCGCCACGCCATCCAGCCGCGCCACATCGGCGCCGACCGCAGCGCCCACCTGCGGCATCGGCGCCGCTGGCGTGCCGCCGCGTGCCGCATCCAGCACCGCATCGAGGATCTTCACATAGCCCGTGCAGCGGCACAGCACGCCACCCAGCGCATCCCGCACCGCCGGCCGATCCGGCGACGCATCCCGCAGCAGCAGATGCGCCGCCGCCATCAGCATCCCCGGCGAGCAGATGCCGCATTGCGCCGCGCCATGCGCCAGGAAGGCCGCGCGCAGCCGCGCCAGCACCGCACCAACTTCGCCGGAAATCGCTTCCACCGTGGCAATGTCGGCGCCCGCCGCCTGGGCGCTCGGGATCAGGCAGGCGCAGGCCTGGGCGCCGTCCACCAGCACGGTGCAGGCGCCGCAATCGCCGGCGTTGCAGCCCTCCTTCGTGCCGGTCAGGCCGAGCCGTTCGCGCAGCGTATCCGACAGCGGCGCGAAGGGCGGCGCGGTGACGGTGCAGGATGCGCCGTTCAGCGTGAAGGCGAGGTCGATCATCACAACGCCTCCAGCAGGTCCCGCAGCAGCACCAGCGCCGCGTCGCGGCGATAGGCGGCGCTGGCGCGGATATCGTCGATCGGCGCCAGGTTTTCGAGATGCGCCGGCTGCGGCACCCCGGCCGCATCCCGCAGCGCCACGCCCGACAGCGCCGCCTCCAGCCCCGGCAGCCGCTGCGCCACCGCCGAACAGGCGCCGAGCGCGATGCGCGCCGTGGTGATGCGCCCCGCCGCATCCGTGGCCACCACACCGGCCGCCATGGCGATGGAGATCACCAGGTAGTGCCGCGCGCCCAGCTTGCGGAAGGCCCCGCGCCCGCCATCCAGCCGCGGCACCAGCAGCGCCGTCACCAGTTCGTCCGCCGCCAGTGCCGTGGCGCGGTAGCCCGTGACGAAGTCTGCCAAAGGCAGCACCCGCACGCCGCGCGGTGAAGCGAGTTCCACCGACGCGTCCAGCGCCAGCAGGTTCGGGATGCCATCCCCGGCCGGGGAGGCGGTGACCAGGTTGCCCACCAACGTGCCGCGGTTCTGCACCTGCATCCCGCCGATTTCGCGCGAAGCCGCGCGCAGCCCGTCGAAGACCGGCGGCAGCGCCGCCTGCATCAGCGCGGTCCAGGTCACCAGGCAGCCGATGCGCCAGCCCTGCGTCGTCGCCTCGATGCGGTCCAGGCCGTGTATGGCGGTTAGGTCCAGCACGTCCCGATGCGTCGGGTCGCCCCAGGCGGCGCGCGCGGTGCGGGCGGGGAAGATGTCGGTGCCGCCGGCCAGCACGGCCACGTCCCGCGCGGCACGGATGGCCAGGGCTTCCTGCAGCGTCGCGGGGCGATGGTAGGCCGTCATCCCCACAGCGCCTTGGCCTGTTCGGCGGTGTAGTAGCCGCGCCGGACGTCCTGCGCGACCAGCGCCGGGTCGCGGTCGCGCGGGTTGCCATAGCCGCCGCCGCCCGGCGTCATCACCTCCACCCGGTCGCCCGGCTGCATCCGCAGGCCCTGGTCCTTGGACAGGTGCAGCGGGATGGTGGTGGTGCCGCCGCGATGCAGCTTCACCACGTTGGGCGCGCCGTCGCCACCGCCGAGCACGCCGGGCGGGCCGAAGCGGCCATGGTCCATCACGAAGCTCGCCTTGGCCTCCCCGCGCAGCAACTCCACCTCGTAATGTACGCCGAATCCGCCGCGCCGCATTCCCGCGCCGCCGGAGCCTTCGCGCAACGCGAAGCGGCGGAACAGCACGGGGTAGTACTGTTCTATGACTTCCACCGGCGCTGTCTTGCTGATGCCGATGGTGGAACAGCCATTCGTCAACCCATCCGCGCCCTGCGTGCCGCCATAGCCGCCGCCGGTGATCTGGTACATCACGTAGCCGGCGTTACGCGCCGGATCGAAGCCGCCGAGTGCGAAATTGCCGGAAGTGCCGGCCGGTGCCGCCCAGACCTCGCCAGGCAGCGCCTGCACGATGGCGAGGAACACCGCCTCCGCGATGCGCTGCGAAACCTCCGCCGCGCAGCCGGAGACCGGGCGCGGGTAGCGGGCATCGAGGAAGGTGCCTTCCGGCCGCAGCACGCGCAGCGGCGCGAAGGTACCGGCGTTGATCGGCACGTCCGGGAAGATGTGCTTCATCGCGAGATAGACGGCCGAACAGGTCGTGGCCCAGACCGAGTTCATCGGCCCCTGGCAGGGCGGGGAGGAGCCGGACAGGTCGAAGACCAACTCATCGCCCTGCCGTGTCACCACCAGCGATATGCGCAGCGGCGCGTCCACCACGCCATCGGAATCGACGAACGTCTCGGCGAGATAGACCCCATCCGGAATACGCCGGATCTCCGCCAGCATGCGTTCCGCCGCGCGCGCGCGGATGCCGGCGATGGCATCGCGCAGCGTTTCGGCACCGTAGCGCGCCACCATTTCGTTCAATCGGGACTCGCCCACCAGCAGCGCCGCGGCCTGCGCCTTGATGTCGCCGATGCGCTGGTCGGCGACGCGGATGTTGGACTGGATGATCGACAGGATCTCGCGGTCCAGCACGCCCCGCTTGAACAGCTTCACGGGAGGCAGCCGCAGGCCCTCCTGCTCGACCTCCGTCGCATGCGCCGAGAACCCGCCCGGCACCATGCCACCGATGTCCGGCCAGTGCCCGGTGTTCTGCAACCAGCAGAACAGCGCACCATCGACGAAGAACGGCCGGGCGAAGCGCACATCCATCAGATGCGTGCCCCCGAGATACGGGTCGTTGACGATGTAGACGTCGCCCGGCTCCGGCGCCGCCACAGCGCCTTCCCCGATCAACCGCACCAGATGCGCCGCCGAATGCGCCATGGTGCCGACGAAGACCGGCAGGCCGAGTTCGCCCTGCGCGATCAGCGCGCCATCCTCCGCCGCGTAGATGCCGTCCGACCGGTCATCCGCCTCCGCGATGACGGGCGAGAAGGCGGCGCGGGAGAAGGCGATGTCCATCTCGTTGCAGACCTGCTGCAACCCGGCCTGGATCACCGCCATCGTCAGGGCATCCGTCATGGCAGCACCGCGATTCGCAGATTGCCGATGGCATCGACCACCGCCTCGGACCTTGGCTCCAGCACCGTCGTCGCATCGGCCTGCTGGATGATGGCGGGACCCGCGATGCGCGCGCCTTCCGCCAGCTTTTCGCGCTGCCAGATCACGGCCTGGTGCCAGGCGCCCTCCGCATACAGCGCGCGTTCGCCGACCCGCGCATCGCCGTGGCGTGCGGCAGGATCGAGCAGCGCGGAAAGCGGGAAGGCATGGCGGCGGCCGATGACGGTGGTCAGCAAATTCACCAGCACGGCGCGGATCTCCGGCAGATGCACCTGGAAGCGGGCGAAATACGCCGCCTCGAAGGCCGCCTGGATTTCGGCGCGCGCCATGTCCGGGCGGGGCAGGGCGACGCGGATCAGGTGGGTCTGGCCGCGGAACTGCATGTCCGCCGCGTGCAGCACCTCCGTCCGCTCCACCTCGCCGCTGTCCGCCAGCACCACGGCCAGCGCGCGGTCGCGCTGTGCGGCCAGGGTCTGCGCGATCTCGTCCTCGGCGATGTCGTCCAGCCCGCGGTTCAGCGTGTTCACCGCATCCTGCCGCAAATCGGCCACCAGGCAGCCCAGCGCATTGGTCAGCCCCGGCCGCGCCGGCACCAGCACCATCGGGATGCCGATCTCCCGCGCCAGCGCCACCGCATGCAGCGGCCCGGCGCCGCCGAAGGCGAACAGGCAGAAGTCGCGCGGATCATGCCCGCGCGACAGCGAGACCAGCCGGATGGCCCCCGTCATGTGCACGTTGCCCAGCCGCAGCGTCGCCTCGGCGGCCTGCTCCACGCTCATCCCCAATGGCTCGCCGATCTCCCGCGCAAACGCCTCCCGCACCCGTTCCATCGGCACCGCGTCGCGCACTGCGAGCAGCCGCGCCGGGTCGAGCCGGCCCAGCACCAGATTCGCATCCGTGATGGTGGGCCGCGTGCCGCCGCGCCCGAAGCAGATCGGCCCCGGCAGGCTGCCGGCGCTTTCCGGCCCCACCCGCAGCATCCCCGCCCGGTCCAGGCCCGCGATCGACCCGCCGCCGGCGCCGACGGTCCGCACATCCACCATCGGCAGGTGGATCGGCAGGCCGTAGGCGATCGACAGTTCCGCCGAAACCTCCGGCACCCCGCCGGCGATCAGCGCGACGTCGGTGGAGGTGCCGCCCATGTCGTAGGTGATGGCGTGGCCCAGCCCGGACTGCACCAGCGTCGCCGCCGCCGCCATGACGCCGGAGGCGGGTCCGGACATCACGGTCTTCGCCGCCTCCCGCGCCACGAGCTTCGCGGACACGGTGCCGCCATTGCCGTTCATCACCAGCAGGTCGCGCCGGTGGCCGCGTGCCGCCAGTTCGGCCTGCAGGCGCGTGATGTAGCGATCCAGCACCGGCTGCACCGCCGCGTTCACGGCGGCCGTGGTGCCGCGCTCGTATTCGCGGAACTCGGACAGCAGCTCGTGCCCCAGCGTGACATAGGCGTTCGGCCAGATGTCCCGGGCAATCTCGCCGGCGCTGCGTTCATGCGCGGGGTTGGCGTAGGCGTGCAGGAAATGCACCACCAGCGCCTCGCAGCCCTCGGCCAGCAGCGCATGCACCTCCCTCGCCACCGCCGCCTCATCGAGCGGCGTCACCACGCCGCCGCGCGCATCCATGCGTTCCGGCACCTCCCGCCGCCATTCGCGCGGCACCAGCGGCTCGAACCCGCCGGTCATGCCATAGGCGTGCGGCCGGGTGCGGCGCCCGAGTTCCAGCACGTCCCGGAATCCCTCGGTGGTGATCAGCCCGACCTTGGCCAGCTTGCGTTCCAGCACCGCGTTCGTCGTCGCCGTGGTGCCGTGGATGATCAGGTCGAGCCCGGCCGGCGTCGCCCCCGCCGCCTCGATCGCCGCCAGCACGCCATCCGCCTGGTTCGGCGACGTGGTCGGCACCTTGGCCAGCGCGACCGAGCCATCGGCGCGTTGCAGCAGCAAATCGGTAAAAGTGCCGCCGACATCGATGCCGGCCGTGATCCGCGCCATCGCCTACACCGTCAGGTAGGTGGTGCGGATGGCCTCGTCGGCCTCCAGCGCCGCCATGCTGCCGGCGAAGCGGATGCTGCCCTTCTCGATGACGTAGGCGCGGTCCGACACGGCTGCGGCGAAGTCCAGGCTCTGTTCGGAGAGCAGCACGGCCAGCCCTTCCTCCTTCATCCGCAGCACCGCTTCCGCCATCAACTCCACGATCACCGGTGCCAGGCCTTCCGAGGGTTCGTCCAGCAGCACCGCATCCGGGTTGCCCATCAGCGTGCGCGCGATGGTCAGCATCTGCTGCTCGCCGCCCGACATGGCGGCCGCCCGCCGCCCGCGCATTTCCGCCAGGTTGGGGAAGATCTCGTAGAGCCGTTCCACGGTCCACGCCGCGCGTCCGCCGCGTGCCGCGCGCCGGCCCACCTCCAGGTTCTCCGCCACCGTCAGGTCGGTGAAGATGCGCCGGTCCTCCGGCACGTAGCCGAGGCCGGCGCGGGCGATGCGGTAGGGCGCCCAGCCGGTGATGTCGGCGCCGGCGAAGCGCACCTGGCCGGACCGTGGCGGCAGCATCCCCATAATCGCCTTCAGCGTGGTGGACTTGCCCGCGCCGTTGCGCCCCATCAGCGCCGCGACCTCGCCGCGATGCAACGAAAGGTCGACGCCGAACAGCACCTCCGCCGGCCCGTAGCCCGCGGTCACGCCGGACAGTTCCAGCACCGGCTCAGCCATGCGCCGCGCGCCTGGCCCGCAGCGCGGCCTTGTGGCCCGAACTGCCGAGATAGACGCGCTGCACCTCTGGATCGGCACGCACCTGTTCGGGCGATCCCTCCGAGATCACCTCGCCGCGCACCAGCACCAGGATGCGGTCGGCATGGGCGAAGACCGCATCCATGTCGTGTTCGGTGAACAGCACGCCGATGCCGTGTTCCCGCGCGATGTTCGCCGTCAACTGCATCAGCGCGGCCCTTTCGCGGGGCGCCATGCCGGCGGTGGGCTCATCCATCAGCAGCAGCCTGGGCGAGGCGGCCAGCGCGATGGCGAGTTCCACGCGCTTGACGTCGCCATAGGCCAGCTCGCCGATCGGACGGTCGGCCTCCGCCGCCATGCCGACGCGGTCCAGCAGCGCCACCGCCTCCGCCCGGTACAGCGCCGCCGCCTGCGCCACCACGTCCCGCGTCCGCCCGTGATGCGCGATCAGCGCCATCTGCACGTTGCCGACCACGGACATGGACAGGAAGGTCTGCGCCACCTGGAAGGTGCGACCGACGCCGAGCCGGCAGACCAGCCGCGGCGACTGCCCGGTGATGTCCTGCCCGGCCAGCACCACCCGCCCGCTATCCGGCGGCAACTGCCCGCCGACCATGTTGAAGGTGGTGGATTTGCCGGCCCCGTTCGGCCCGATGATCGCCAGCATCTCCCCCGCCACCAGCGCGAAGGAGACATCCTTCGCCGCGACGACGCCGCCGAACTTCTTGTTCAGGCCCTCGACCGCAAGCAGCGTCATGCCCGCCTCCGCAGCGCGCCATAGGCGCCGCCCAGGCCGCGCGGGAAAATCAGCACCAGCGCGATGATGGAGGCGCCCAGGAAGAACCGCCAGAAGTCGGTCAGCGGCATGAAGAAGTCCTTGATGGAATGGAACGCCGCCGCACCCGCCACCGCGCCCATCACGGTCTGGATGCCGCCGAGCAGGATCATCGCCAGGAAATCGACCGACATCGGGATGCCCAGCAGCGTCGGGTCGATCGAGCCCTTGGAGAACGCATACAGCCCGCCGGCCAGCCCCGCCGCCGCGCCGGCCAGGGTGAAGGCCAGCCAGCGATGCGTGCGGCCATCGATGCCGATGGCATTGGCCCGCTGTTCCGAATCCCGCACCGCCCGCAGCGTCGCGCCGAAGGGCGCGTAGATCACGTGGCGCAGCGCCGCGATGCCGAGGATGCAGCAGGCGGCGACGAGATAATGAAACACCTCCCGCGCCCGGGCCCATTCGCTGGGCCAGACGCCGACCACGCCGTTGTCGCCGCCCGTCACCTCCACCCACTGGAAGCAGACGGCGTAGGCGATCTGCGCGAAGGCGAGCGTCAGCATCGCCAAATAGATGCCGGACAGCCGCACCACGAAGAAGCCGAACAGCGCCGCGAAGGCACCGCCCACGATCGGCGCCGCGATCAGCGCCGGCTCCATGGAAAAGCCGCCCTTCGTCACCAGCAGCCCCGCCGCATAGGCGCCCAATCCGAAATAGGCGGCATGGCCGAAGGAGACGATGCCGCCATTGCCGACCAGGAAGTTCAGCGAGAAGGCGGCGAGCGCGAAGATCAACACCTCCGTCGCCACCTTTACCGTGTAGGCGTCACCGAACAGGGGAACCAGCAGCGTCGCCAGGATGGCGAGCGCGGCGATGGCTTTCTCCACGCGCCCGAAGCGCGGGATCGCGAGGATGCCCTCGGGCAGGGAGGCCCGCCCCGCCGCCGCTTCCGGCCGCCCGAGCAGCCCCCAAGGCTTCACCACCAGCACCGCGGCCATCAGCAGGAACACCAGCACCAGCGTGATCTTCGGGAAGATCAGCACGCCGAAGGCGTTCAGCTGCCCGATCAGCAGCGCCGCGATGAAGGCCCCGGGCACCGAGCCCATGCCGCCGATGACGGTGACGACGAAGGCCTCCGTGATGATCGACAGGTCCATCTGCGAATTGGCCGAGACGCGCGGGATCTGCAACGCGCCGCCGAGCCCTGCCAGGAAGGCGCCGAGGAACAGCGTGCCGGTGAACAGCATCGCCTGGTTCACGCCGAGCGCGCCCACCATCTCCCGGTCCCGCGTCGCCGCACGGATCAGGATGCCGAACCGCGTCCGGTGCATCAGCAGCCACAGCAGCCCGAGCACCGCCGGCCCGACGCAGATCAGGAACAGCTCATAGGCCGGGAAGCGCTGGCCGAGGATTTCCACCCCGTGCCGCAGCCCCGGCGCACGCGGCCCCGGGATCTCCACCGGCCCCCACACCAGCAGCACCGCATCCTGCACCATCAGCACCACCCCGAAGGTGGCGAGCAGCTGGAACAGCTCCGGCACCTTGTAGAGCCGCCGCAGCAGCAGGAATTCCATGAGCACGCCCAGCAGCCCGACTGCCACCGCCGAGACCAGCACGCCGGTGAAGAACAGCAGCGGCGAGCGCTCGATCTCGAGCAGCCACGGCACCACCGTCACCGCCATATAGGCGCCGAGCATGTAGAAGCTGCCATGCGCGAAGTTGACGATGCGGGTGACGCCGAAGACCAGGGTGAGGCCGGAGGCGATGACGAACAGCGAGGAGGCGCTGGCCAGTCCCGACAGGGACTGGACCAGGATGAAGCCGAAATCCATCAGGGCTTAAATCAGATCAGGCCGAACGGCGCGCCGCCCGGACCTCGGCTTCCGGGAACATGTAGTCGGCGCCATCGGCGTAGCGCGCATTGCGCATGGTGCCGGTGCGGCCGCGCAGCACGGTCTCCCCAACCCAGGTGCCCATGGTGCCCTGCTGGTCCAGGCCGCGCATCAGCACCGGCCCCACCACGGTGTCCGTCCGCAGGTCGCGGAAGGCGTCGACCAGCGCTTCCGTCTCCGTCGTGTTCGCCTTGTTCAGCAGGTTCGCCACCACCTGCGCGGTGACGTAGCCGAGCAGGCTGCCCTTGCGCGGCGTGTCGTTGAAGCGGGCACGATAGGCCTCGATATAGGCCTTGTGCGGCGCTTCCTGGATCTGTTCCCAGGGATAGCCGGTGACGATCCAGCCATCCGGGCATTCATCGCCGAGCGGGATCATGTATTCCGGCTCCCCGGTCAGCATGGACAGCACCAGCCGGCGCTCGAACAGCCCGCGCGTGTTGCCCTCCCGCACGAAGGCGGTCAGGTCGGCGCCGAACAGCACGTTGAAGATGCCGTCCGGCCGCGACTGCGCCAGCGCGCCCACCGTGGCGCCGGCATCGACGCGGCCGAGCGCGGGGTACTGTTCCGCCACGATCTCGACACCCGGGATGCTCTCGCCGATCAGCCGCTTGAAGTTGGCCGCCGCCGACTGCCCGTATTCATAGTTGGGCGCCACGATCGCCCAGCGCTTCGCCGTCTTGCCGCGCGCGGCTTCGGTCAGCATCCGCGTCTGCATGTAGGTGGAGGGCCGCAGGCGGAAGGTGTAGCGGTTTCCCTGCGCCATGGTCAGCGCATCGGTCAGCGGCTCTGTCGCCAGGAAAAGCTTCTTCCGCTGGTTCGCGAAGTCGGACACCGCCAGCCCGACATTGGACAGGAAGGTGCCGGCGAGGAACACGCAGTTCTCCCGCGTCAGCAAATCCTCGGCCACGCGCACCGCATCGCCGGGCGTGCTGCCATCGTCCCGGAAGACGAATTCCAGCGGCCGCCCGCCCATCACGCCGCCGGCCTGGTTGATCTGGTCCACCGCCAGCTGGATGGCGTTGCGGTAGGGCACGGAGAAGGCGGCCATGCGGCTGTAGGAGTTCAGCTCCCCCACCTTGACTGGCGCGCCCTGGGCCGGGGCAAGCCCGGGCCGCAGCCCCGCCGCGAGCCCCGCGCCTGCCAACAAGGTTGCGCGCCGGGAGAATGTGAAACCAGCCATGCCTCGGGCCCTCAATCTGGATGGCGCCCATCCTTCACGTCGCCGTGGCTTTGGTCCAGCGGCTTTCTTCGCGCGCCTGCCCGGTATCGAAGCCGGCCATGACCGGCGGTATCTCGGCCAGCAATTCGCGCGCGAGAAATCCCACGCGTCCACGCGTGCCGGCCAGCCGCGCCCCGGCCTCGGCGTGCAGGAACACCCCCCACAGCGTCGCGGCCAGCGGCGTCGCGCCACGCGCCAGAAGCCCGCCGATGATGCCGGCCAGCGTGTCGCCGGACCCGCTGGTGGCGAGGCCGACCTTGCCGCGGTCGCAGGCCCAGGCCTGGCCCTGCGGCGTGACCACATAGGTGCAGGCGCCCTTCATCGCGACCACCGCCTGCAACACCGAAGCGGCCCGGCGCGCGGCGGCCAGCGGGTCGGCCCGCACCACCTCCCGCGTCACGCCGAGCATCCGCGACATCTCCCCGGCATGCGGCGTCAGCACCACCCGCCCGGCCTGCGCGCCGATGCCGCGCAGCCCGTACAGCGCGGCGGCGTCCAGCACGAAGCCCTCGGCGATGCCGTGCCCCAGCAGGGCCTCGGCCAGCGCACCGGCTGCATCGCCATCCATCATGCCGGGGCCGATCACCAGCGCATCGCAGCGGCCGCAGCGCCCGGCCAGCGTCTCCGCCGCCCCCGCCGCGATGCCGCCTTCCGCGGTCTCGTCCAGCCCGATCACACGGGCTTCCGGCACCGCCACGGCCAGCGCCGGCGCGACGCTGCGGCAGGTGGCGATCTGCAGCTTGCCCGCCCCGGCGCGCAGCGCAGCCACGCCCGCGAGCAGCGCGCCGCCGGGGACCTCGACGCTGCCGCCCACCACCAGCACGCGGCCGCGCCCATCCTTGTCCTCGCCATCATCGTGCCGGGGCAGGGGAATCCCGCGCAGCAGCGCGGCATCCACCGGAATTACGCCGCTCATCGCGCACCGATCGGCGCGTCGGGCTCCGCCGTCACGTCGGCGCCCTCGGCCTGCAACGGCGCGACGAAGTTGTAGCGCCGCAGCACCAGCCCGCCGGCATGGCCGCGCCCGGCATCGAAGCCGTATTCGGTGACGCCGCAATTGGCCACGTCGCCCTCGCGGTCGATCGCCAGGACCTCCTCCTCCGTCAGGCCTTCCAGCAGATACCGCAGGCACAGCACCACCACCTGGTGCGCCACCAGCAGCACCCGCGACCCGCCATGGTGGAGCGAGATGGTATCCAGCGCGCTGCGCAGCCGCAGGATCACGTCGCACCAGCTCTCGCCGCCCGGCGCGCGATGGTAGAACTTGCCCAGGATGCGCCGCATCTCCGCCTGGTCCGGATGGTGGTGCGCGATGCCGTGGCGGGTCAGGCGGTCGAGGATGCCGAACTCCTTCTCCCGCAGCCGCTCATCCAGCACGAAGTCGCGCGCGTCCACCGGCAGCCGCCCCGCCTCCTGCACCAGCACCGCGGTCTGCCGCGCGCGGCGGTAGGGGGAGGACAGCACCACATCCGGCCGCGCCCCGGCCGGCATCGCCGCGAACCAGTGCCCGAGCGCGGCGGATTGCCGCCGGCCCAGCTCGCTCAACGGCACGTCCACGTCGCGGCCGCCGATGTCGATATGCGTGTGCCCGGCAAGGTCCGCGGCGTCGCGGGCCACGTTGCCGCTGCTCTCGCCGTGGCGGACCACCCACAACCGGTCCGGCCATCGCTGCTGCATGATGCTGTCCCCATCCTGGTTCAGCCTCGGTAACGCAGCGGCCGCGGCTGCGTTGGCACCGACCGGGATCCAGGCACCTTTCCAGCCCCGCCCCTGCGCCCCAGGGGAATATCCCGCGCTTGCCGGACCACCGTGATCCAGTGTTGCCTGGAGGGATGGGAAGGGGAGGAGGCGATGCCGGGGCGCGTCGAAAAGAAGAACATCCTGATCGTCGATCTCAACAACTTCGCGCATTACCCGACGATCGCGGTCGGCATGTTGTGTGCGGCCCTGCGTGCCGCGGGACACGCGGTTACCGTCTTCTCTCCTCTTTCGGTCGGTGTCACGGGCTTTGGCCGGGCTGGCCGGTCGCACCGCCTCGGGCACATCGACTCGATGCTGCGGCTCGTGACGGCGATGAGTGGCAATGCGCTGGTCCGCGGCGTCCGCGCGCGGGCAGCGCGGCTCATCCGCCCCGACACCGAAAAGATTGCCACCAGGATCTTCGAGGCGTTCCGGGATCGGCTGGGCCAGGCAGGACCTGATGTCGTGCTGGTCTCTGCCTACACGATGTACCTGGACGCCGTGCGCCTGATGGCCATGGAGTGCGCCCGGCGCGGCGTGCCGCTCATCGTCGGCGGAAGCTACTTCAACGACCGCGCCATTGCTGCGGATTGGCTCGCGCTGCCCGGCGTCTCGGCCGTCGTGGCGGGCGAGGCCGAGCCTTTCGTTTCGGATCTGGTGCAGGCCGCCACTGCGAGGGCGGCGCTGGATGGATTTCCCGGGGTATGGACCGCGGGCTCCAACCGCCAGCCTGGGCCGCCACTGCGGGACCTCGACAGCCTGCCTTTCGCCGATTACGCGGATTTCCCCTGGCAGAGGTATCCGAACCGGATCGTGCCCATCATGACCGGTCGCGGGTGTGGCTGGGGGGTGTGTACCTTCTGCTCGGACGTGACCACCGTTGCGGGCCGCAGCTTCCGCTCGCGCTCGCCCGGGAATGTTCTCGACGAGATCAGCTACCAATCCGCCAGGCACGACGCGAAGCTGTTCGTGATGCTGGACCTGAAGCTCAATTCCAGCCTGCCGGTCTGGCATGCGCTGATCGACCAGATGCCGAAGCGCGTTCCGGGCGCGAGGTGGACCGCCTCCGTCCATGTCGGGTTGGAGGAGGCCAACGGGCTGAGCCTGGATGAGCTTCGCGCGGCGCGCGCCGCCGGTCTGGTGCGGATGACGACCGGCCTTGAATCGGGCAGCCAGCGCGTGCTGAACACCATGGCGAAGGGAACCCGCGTGGCACGCACCTCGCAGTTCATCCGCGATGTCGCGGCCGCCGGAATCAGCCTGCGGACCACGGTTATCGTCGGGCATCCGAATGAGACGCCGGCAGACCTGGCGCAGACGGCGCGCTTTCTCGAATCCCATGCCTTTGGAATCGAGCGCGTGATGGTCAATCGCTTCTCCGTCATGCCCGGTACGCCGATTCATGACCGGATGCTTCGAAGCCCCGGGAAATTTCCCGGCATCAGGTTCAGGACCCTCGATGCCCGAAACGCGGTGCTGGAGCATTACAACGGCGCTGAACATGCGCCGGGCTTCCACGGCGCGCTGTGGAGGCTGCTCACCGTCTCGAACAGGATCAACCGCCAGAAGATGAATCCGGCGGCCGAGATTTTCGAAGGTGTCCTGTAGCCACGGGCTCGGCAGTGGGCGCGGCATCCAGGGAACCGGGCGTGGTCGCGCCTGTTGGCCTTCATCGCCCGCGGCGAGGCTCGCGCCGCCCGCCTGCACCGCGGTGCGCAGGCGCTCGCCCCGGAGGCGCTGGAGGTGCTGTTGCTGCCCGGCTGGGATGTGCCGCCCTATGGCCGCGCCAGCCCCTCCCGCGCCGTCGTCGGCCAGCGCATGGCCGCGGCAACGGCACTCTCGCGGGTCACAGCCGGTCCGCGCCTGCTGCTGCTGCCGGCGGAGGCGGCCATGCAGCGCCTCGGCCCGCCGGCCGTGGACTTGGTCCTGCGGGTCGGCGCCGAGTTCGCTGCGGCGGCGTTGGAAGCCACGCTCGAGTCCCTGGGCTACCGGCTGGATGAGGAGCCGGGCGAGGCCGCGATCCATGGCGGCACCCTCGACCTGTTCCCCGCCTGGGCAGCGGAGGACGCTGCCCGGCGCATCCGGCACGAGGATGGCCGAATCGCGGAAATCCGGTGCTACGACCCGCTGACCCAGCGCAGCCTGGAGGAAACGGCGGAAGCCCTGCGTCTCGGCCCCGCCACCGAGGATGCGGCCGGGGCCATCGCCCCCTTTCCCTGTTGCCGCAGGCGCGGATCGTCCTGGATGCGGGAACGGATGCCGCCCTGCGCCAGCGTCGCGCGGAGGTCGCGGAAGGTTTCGCTGCCCGCATCGCTCTGGTCGAGGCGGGGCCGCCGGACCAGCTTTACCTGGACGAGGCGGCCTGGATCGCCGCACTGGAGGGCCGCGCGGTGCAGGCTGTTGGCGAGGTCGCCACCGAGGCCGGGCTGCCGCGCTTCCCCGGGCAGAAGCGGCCGGAACAGGCCTTCCTGGATTGGGCGGAGACCCTGCTGCGCGAGGGGCACCGCCTGGCCCTGGCCGGCTGCGCCGGGCGGCGCTGTCGCCGCCTGCTGGCGCGGCTGGCGGATCGGCTGGATCGGCAGCCGGGCAAGGCGCGGGACTGGCCCGCGTTGCTGGCCGCCCCACCGGGCAGCCTCGCCTGGCTGCCCGCCGCACCCGATGCGCAGGGTACCTACGCCACCGGCTGGTCGGCCGGCGGGGTGTGGGCGCGCAGGCCGCGTCGCACCAGGGTCGCCCAGCCTTCCTCCGGCTCGTCCACCATCTCGAACAGCGCCAGGTCGCGCTCGGCGATCATGCCGTGGGCGGCCATGGCCTCCAGGTTCAGCACCTCCCGCCAATAGGCGCGGCCGAACAGCACGATGGGCAGCGGGCCGGCCTTGCGGGTCTGTACCAGGGTCAGGATCTCGAACAGCTCGTCGAAGGTGCCGAAGCCGCCGGGGAACACCGCCAGCGCATTGGCCCGCATCGCCAGGTGCATCTTGCGCATGGCGAAGTAGTGGAAGCGGAAGGTCAGCGCCGGGGTCGAGTAGGCGTTGGGCACCTGTTCCTCCGGCAGGGTGATGTTGAAGCCGATGGACGGCGCGCCGACATCCGCCGCGCCCCGGTTGGCCGCTTCCATGATGCCCGGCCCGCCGCCGGTGGCGATGACGTTGTCCCGCGGGCCACCACCTTGGGCCAGGGCGCCGCCGCGCCGGCTGACGATGCGGGCGAAGTGGCGCGCCGCTTCATAATGCCCGGCGAATTCCAGGCGCCGCTGCGCCAGCCGGCGCGCCTCCGGCGTCGCGGCCTCGCGCAGTACCTCGGCCGCCGCCTCCGGGCTCGGCACCCGGGCGCTGCCGAACACCACCACGGTCGATCGCACGCCCCAGTCCCGCAGGGCGAGTTCGGCCTTCAGGTACTCCATGCCGAATCGGGCCGCGCGCATCTCGTCGCGCAGCAGGAAGTCCGGATCCTCCACCGCGAGGCGGTAGCTGGGGCTGCTGGTCTGCTGCGTCGGGTCGGACATTCGGGCGCCTTGCTGGTCAATTTCGGTTACGTCGGATGAACGGCGGCGCGGGTGCGCTGTTCCGGGGCGGCGTCCGGGGTTGGGCCATGCCAAGCGAAGATATCCGATTCGATCGCGGAATTTGTCGCGGGGCGATGGATTGATTTCGCAATTTCTTTGAGAATCGGCGCGGCCCCCGATTGTTCTGCAACTCCCGGTCGCAATTTCATCGCATTGCGGAGACTGTGCACCTGCAGTGCCGTCTCCGCGCCATGCACTCGCGCAACCAAATCACTATCGAAACAGCGTGCGCGTGGGGCTTGTGCTGGACTTCCGACCCTTTCGTTCCCGTTGCAACGCAAGGGACGCGGACCGCGTGGCCCATGTATGGTCCAGCCGTTGCCGACCTCGGCGTAACAAAGTGAAAGGAAAATACCCTCATGTACGTGTCCGGAGACCGCTTTACCGCCGACGAGGCGCTGCTGAGCCAGGAAGTCCACGCGGGCGATCCGCGCGCCCGCATGGCGGCCCGCCTGCCGCGGGCGGTGCAGCCCTTCCTCACCTGGCTGACCGCCAAGCCGGCCCCGGGAGAGGCGATGCCGGAACACCCTGCCTGGAAATTCGTGGTTGGCGCCCTGATGCTCACCCTGGGCGGCTGTGGCCTGGGCGCCGTGCCGTTCCTGCTGGCCTCGCCGCCGCTGGTGGCCTGGCTTCTGCTGCCGCTGGGCTGGCTGCTGACCTCCTCCGGCCTCGGCCTGTTCCAGGTGGTGATCTTCCACCACTGCTCGCACGGCACCGTCTTCGCCAGCCGCGAACGCAACCGCCGCGCCGGCCGCATGGTCTCGGCCTTCCTGCTGTTCAAGCGCTTCGAGGACTACCAGCGCGAGCACATGATGCACCACAGCGCCAAGAAGCTGCTGACCGAGGAAGACGAATTCGCCGACTTCGTGCTCGGCATGTGCCGGCTGGAGGCCGGGCTGCCGCGCGCCGAGCTGTGGCGCCGCATCGCCGTGAACACCGTCTCGCCGATGTTCCACTGGCGCTTCCTGCAGCGCCGCATCAAGGCCGCGCTGTTCAGCGGTGATCGCGCGCATGACTGGATGGGCCGCGCCTTCTGGGGCGGCTGCATCGGGCTGGCGGCGGCCACCGGGACCTTGCTGGAATTCGCCATCCTCTGGCTGGTGCCGGTCACGGTGCTGCTGCAGATCGCCACCATCTACCGCATCCTGTGCGAACACCGCTTCCCGGAGGCGGAATCGATCGCGCTGCGCGACAAGACCTTCGTCTGCCACGCGACTACCGGCGTCTTCGCCGGCATCGCCCCGCCCGATGCCGGCGCCGGCACCTTCAACGGCCTGGTGCGCTGGGCCGGGTGGTGGCTCAACATGCTGACGGTGCAGCTGTTCGTCCGGCTGTTCGTCCTGGTCGGCGATGCGCCCTGCCACGACTTCCACCATCGCCGCCCGGCCACGCGGAAATGGACCAGCTACATCCATGCCCGCCAGCAGGATTCCGAGGCCGGGTCCCCGGGCTTCCCGCTCGGCTACACCGAATGCTGGGGCCTGTACGAGGCGGTGGACCAGAACCTGGCGACGCTCGCCGCCACCACCCCCGCCACCCTGGGGCGTTGATCGCCAGGCCGCGCCCTTCGGGGCGCGGCTGGACTACCCCGGCGCGTCCTCCGCCGGGATCTCGCCGGCCACATCGCCTGGTTCCGCCGGCCGCACCGCCTCCGCCGGCAGGCGCACGCGCACCGTCGTGCCGCGCCCCGGCATGCTCTCCAGCACCAGGCTGCCGCCATGCGCCTCGGCCAGGCTTTTCGCGATGGGCAGGCCGAGCCCGGTGCCGGCGAAGCGTCGGCGGTGGTCGGAGGACACCTGCTGGAACGGCTCCAGCGCGCGCGGGATGTCGGCTGGCTCCATCCCGATTCCCGAATCCGCCACCACGACTTCGAGCCCGCCCTCGGGAAGCGCCATGACGCCGATGCGGACGCTGCCGTCCGCCGGCGTGAACTTCACGGCATTGCCCAGCAGGTTGGTCAGCACCTGGCGGAAGCGCAGCCGGTCCACGAAGGCCTCCAGCCCTCCATCGCCCGGCATCACCTCCAGCCGCACATCCTGCCGCACCGCGATGGCGCGCACCTCCCCCGCCGCGGTGGATACCAGGCTCTCGGCCGGCACCCATTCCCGGCGTAACCGTGGGGCCGAATTCTCCAGGCTGGCGTAGTCCAGGATGCTGTCGATCAACTCCAGCAGCATGCGGCCGGATTCGTTGATCTGCGCCATGTAGGTGGCGCGCTGTTCCTCCGTCGTCGGGATGTTGGACCCCGGCGCCATGATCTCGGAAAAGCCGATGATCGAGTTCAGCGGCGTGCGCAATTCGTGGCTGAGGGTCGCCAGGAAGCGGGACCGCACGGCGCCGCTTTCCTCCGCCGCCGCCTTGGCCGCGCGCAGTTCCACCTCCGCCGCCTTGCGGGCACGCACGTCGATGTAGACGGACAGCGCGCCCTCGACCAACTCCTGGTCGCGGCTCTCGAAGGGCCGGGTGACGTTGCCTTCGGAATGGTTGCCGAGGATCAGCGCCACGCCGCTGCCGGGGTCGTAGGCCCACAGCACATAGGGCGTGCGCAGGATCGAGGTCAGCTCATAGGCCGGCGGCTCGATCAGGGTGCGGGAGGTGGTGAAGAAGAAGCCGGGGGCCGCGGGCACCACGACCTCGGACGCAGTGCTCTCGCCGCTCATGCCGATGACGTGGGTTACCCGGAAGCGCCCCGGCTGGTCCGGCGAGACATGTTCCAGGAACGCCGCGCGGTCGCACAGCGCGTTGTCCACCACCACCTCCAGCATCGGCTCGCCGATCTCGCTGGGCAGGTTGCAGGTGTCGGTCAGGCGGTGGGCCTCGCGGATCAGCTTGGCGACGGTGCGGCTGCGGCGCGCCTCCCGGAAGGCCTGGCTCTGCTCCTCCTGCAGCCGCAGCAGCCGTGCGCCGAGGTCGTTGCATTCCCGCCGGTAGTAGGCGAGTTCGCGGTCCACCGGCACCGGAGTTGGCTTGATCCGGCTCATTGGCGTCGTCGCAGTACGGCGAGCACGCCGGTCCAGTCCAGCGACCGGCTGATGCCGCCGCCGACCGGCGCGACCTCCACGCCGGAATAGAAGCCGAGCAGGGGGATGCTGGGCGCGAAGGCCTTGGAGACCAGCTCCGCCTCCTCGATGGAGGCGCCACTGCGGGCGCTCGCCCGTCCGGCGCAGTCGATATAGAGGCCCAGCAGGTTGTCCTCCCCCTCCACCGCCCGGTTCATCGCGGCGACGCCCCGGCTGACCGAATCCAGCATCAACGAGTTGTCCCGGCTCATGATCTGGACCAGCGTGCCCAGCGCGAAATCCGGCTCGAACAGCGTGACCGACCCCGCCTCCGGATTTGCACGGAGAATCAGCCGGTTGACATAGGCGCCCTCGTCGTAGGGCCCATACGGCTCGCCGAGCTTCTGGCCGAGGGTCACCACCAGCGACAATTCCTGGCCGCGCGTCTCCCCGAGCGGCAGGCCCAGCATGCGCTCCATCACGCCGAGTGCCGGCTCGCCATCCAATTCGAAGACATCCGCACCATCGATCCGGGTGATCTCCATGAAAGAACTTATCGGGCGACAGCCATGCATGATGACGGTCTCCACTTCGATACCCGGCGGGAACACAAGCGCGACAGCGGCATGCTTCACCACCCGGTCACCGGCGAAGACCCACCCTCCGGTCAAGTTCATGTCGGTCAGCAGGCCACCGCCGAACAGCTGCAGCGGGGTGGTGCCGAAGGCGTCGTTGAAGCCTTCCACGATCGAGCTGGCGAAGTGCAGCCGCGGCGGGCGGTGGCTGGCGACGCTGTCGAACAGCAGCATGCAGGCGGCGTCCGGGCTGGCGATGGCGCCGACCGCATTGCCGAGCGCGGCGCCGGCCGCGACCTCGCCGCCCAGGAGCGCCTCCGTCATCACGACCTGCGGCGCCAGGCCGGGATCCATGATGGCGACCAGGCCCAGCTCGAAGCCGCTGTAGCCGAAGCCCTCGCGTCCGATGGCCCCGGCGGCGGACCCGCCATAGGTCGGCACCGGTCCGAATTCCCGCCGCAGCGCCGCCAGCATCGCCTCCGGATCGTGCTTGCCGCCGCAGAAGGCGAGCAGCATGACGGGCGCGCCCACGCCGATGGCGAGCCGGCAATGCCGCGCCGCGGCGACGGGGTCTGAACTGCGAACATAGGCCACGCGCATCATCACGGCATTTCCAACATCAGGAACGACCGAAGATGCGGTCAGGTTCAACCGATCAAGTCAGACGACTCACGATTGCGGACGCCATCGCATCTCCCGCAAAGGATGCAAGCATCAAACCATATCCCGTAGGTCGGTTGGAAGCCAAGCCGACGGATTTCCAGGCACGGATTTCCAGGCATCGATCGGTCGGCTGCCTGCGGTGGCCCTGGACCACCACCGGCAATCGTCGGAGGATAGCCATCGCGCGCCGCCGGTTGGAGAAGCCTCGATGAGCCCGCCCACCCTGCTGACCCCGGACGCCGCCCCGGCGCTCGATTCCGCCCGCGGCTACAGTGCCGAATTCGGCGAGGCGCTGGCCAACCACGCCGCCATGGTGCTGTGGGCGCAACGCCGACTCGGCGGGGGAGAGGCCGATGCGGCGCGATTCCTCGGGGCCTACCTCGCCGCCAATCCGCTGCGCCCGCTGCCGGCGCCGGATTGCGTCATCGATCGGGACCACTGGACCGCGCGCCTCGGCGACCGGCAGGCGGAGGCCGCCTACCGCGCCTTCTTCCGCGCCGAGCTTGCCCGCCTCGGCAGCGCGGAGACGCTGCAGGACCTGTACCTGCCGCGCCTGCTGCCCGGCATCGCCGCCAGTGCGTTGCATGCGCTCATGCGCCTCGCCTACGCGCGGGATTCGGGGAATTCGGCGGAAATCGCGGAAAGCCTCGGCTACTGGGCCGCCACCTACCTGCCGCTCGGCGAGGGGATCGGCGCCGAGCCGATCACCGACCAGCCCGCGGCGGTGCTGCTGCGCGTGGCGGCGGACCCGGCGCTGCGCGGCCTGACCTTCGACGACGGCCTGCTGTGGCACGCCATGCGCCGAACCGCGGCGATGCCGTCCTTCGCGCCTGTCTACAATTGGCTGGATGTGGGCCGCGACACGATGCGGCGCATGGCGAGCGATACCTTGATGGTCCTCGCCGCCACCACCTTCCCGCGAAGCTCCGACAATGCCGAATTCTGCGCGCTGCATGCCGTCACCGGCACCCACTGGCTACGCCTGGTGCTGCCGGCGCTGCAACCGGCGGACAAATCCCGCGCCATCCGCTTCTTCTGGCAGGCAATCGCCTCGATCTATTCGAAAATGGGCTGCCCGATGCCGCTGACGCCGGAACAGGCGGGCCGGCTGCGCCGCCTGCCGGCGCCGGACTGGCCCCTGATCGCCGCCGCGGCGGTCGCTTCCGACGACGAACACGACATCTCCCTGGTCTATTCCGCCCGGGCGGAGGAGGCCGTCTGGGGCGACGCGCTTTACCGGGTGGTGGCGGCCCGCCGGGTCGGCCTGCTGCCCGCCACTGATGCAGGATAGGAATTACTGGCGAAATTCTTTCCATTTGTCGCATGGACATTGCCGACGCATCTTCTCCCGCTGAATCGGGCGGCTGCACGACCGCCCTCCGGGAGACGACCAGCATGACCCAGGGCTTCACCATCGGCCGGCGCGGCGCCTTGGCCCTGCCACTGGTTGGCCTTGCCGCCACGGCCCGTGCGCAAGGCAACTGGCCGACCCGCCCGGTGCGCTTCATCGTCTCCTTCACCCCCGGCGGCACCACCGACATCATCGCCCGCCTGCTCGGCGCGACGCTGACCGAGACCTGGGGCCAGTCCGTGGTGATCGAGAACCGCCCCGGCGCCGGCGGCAACATCGGCAGCGAACACGTCGCCCGCTCCGTCCCCGATGGCTATACGCTGCTGGTGGGCTCGGTCGGGCCGCTGGCGGTGAACCAGAGCCTGGTCAAGAACATGCCCTACGACACGCTGCGCGACTTCGCGCCGATCACATTGTTGGCTGGGGTTCCCAATATTCTGGTGGTCCCCGCGGCCTCCCCGATCCGGGACGTGCCGGGGCTGGTGGCGGCGGCGAAGGCGCGGCCGGGGCAGCTCAGCTACGGCTCCACCGGCGTCGGCACCTCCGCCCACCTGTCCGGCGTGATGCTGGACCAGATGGCCGGCACGCAGACGCTGCACGTGCCCTATCGCGGCGCCGTCGCGCTGAACGACCTGCTGGCCGGGCGGGTGGACTTCATGTTCGCCACCATCCCCTCCGTCATCGGCCATATCCGGGATGGGCGGCTGCGGCCGCTGGCGGTGTCCTCCACCACGCGGTCGCGGTCGAACCCCGACGTGCCAACCATGGTGGAGCTGGGCTACCCGGATTTCAGCGCCTCCTCCTGGTTCGGCATGGTGGCCCCGGCGGGCACGCCGCCCGCCATCATCGAGAAGATCACCACGGACGTGCATGCCGCCCTGGCCTTGCCGCGCAACGCCCAGAGCATGATCGACCAGGGGGCCGACCCGGTGGGCAACGGCCCCGACGCCTTCCGTGCCTTCATGGCGGAGGAGATCAGCCGGTGGCGGGAGATCGTCCGTCTTGCCGGTGCCCTGCCTGAGTGAGTCGCACTGCCCGAATAACCGGAGGAAATCCCATGCCCGACAGCCCCGACCGCTTCCAGATCCCCTCGATCCGCGACCGCGTGACGCCGGAGGAATGGCAGGCCCGCATCGACCTCGCCGCCTGCTACCGCCTGATCGACCTCTACGGCATGTCCGACATGGCCGCGAACCACATCTCCGTCCGCGTGCCCGGGGAGGACAATGCGTTCCTGATCAACGCCTACGGCATGCTCTACGAGGAGATCACCGCCTCCTCCCTGGTCAAGATCGACGTGCAGGGCAACGTCCTGGCCAAGCCGGACTTCCCCGGCGGCCTCGGCTACGGCGTGAACCGCGCCGGCTTCGTCATCCATGGCGCGATCCATGAGGCGAGCCACGAGATCGCCTGCGTCATCCACACCCATACCTGGCCGGGCATGGCGGTGTCCTCGCTGGAATGCGGGCTGCTGCCGATGAACCAGACCTCCATGCGCTTCGCCCGCATCGGCTACCACGACTATGAGGGCGTGGTGCTGGACATGGAGATGCAGGAACGCCTGGTGCGCGACCTCGGCGACAACAACGCGCTGATCCTGCGCAACCACGGGCTGCTGACGGTGGGCAAGACGGTGGGCGAGGCGTTCAACGCGATGCACCGGCTGGAACTGTCCTGCCGCGCTCAGCTCGCCGCCCAGGCGACCGGCCAGAAGCTGGTGGAGGTGCCGCAGGCGGTGGTGGATGCCACCTGGAACAACTACCAGCCCGGCACGCGCCGCCCCTATGGCGTGATGGAATGGCCGGCGCTGCTGCGCAAGCTGGACCGGATGGACCCGTCCTATCGTGAGTGAGACGCGCACGCTTTCGGCCGCCATCGCCAGCTACCCGGGGACGAAGGCCTTGCTGGCAGGGGCGATCCCCTCCGGCAAGCTGCGGCTGGCGGTCGAGAAGATCGCGCCTGTCAGCAAGGCCTTCGCGCCCATGGTGCGCGAGGGGCGCTTCGAGGTCAGCGAGATGGCCATCGCCACCTTCCTGATGGCGCGCGCCTATGACAAGCCGCTGGTGCTGCTACCGGTGGTGCTGGTGGAACGCGCGCAGGAAGCGGCGCTGTTGTGCCGCAAGGATGGCCCGATCCAGGGTCCGGCGGACCTCGCTGGCGCCCGCATCGCCGTGCGCGCCTACAGCCAGACCACCGGCATGTGGCTGCGCGGCAGCCTGGCGGAGACGCACGGCGTGCGCGCCGACCAGCAGCGCTGGACGACCTTCGAGGATGCGCATGTCCCGGAATTCCGCGACCCGCCCTGGGTGACCCGGGCACAGCCGGGGCAGGATCTGCTCGGCCTGCTGCAATCCGGCGAGGTGGATGCGGCGATCTTCGGCAACGAATTGCCGGACGAGCCGAACCTGCGCCCGGTCTTCGCCGACCCGGCCGCCGCCGGCGAGGCGTTTCGCGCCCGCCATGGCTTCCTGCCGCTGAACCACCTGGTGGTGATGCGGCGCGACGTGGTGGACGGCGACCCGGCGCTGGTGGCCGAGCTGCTGCGGATGCTGTCCGAGTCCGGTGCCGCGGTCCGCAGCCGGGCTGCGCTGCGCCCGGCGCTCGCCCTGGCCATCGACTACTGCGCGAGCCAGGGCCTGCTGCCGCGCCGCTTCACGCCGGAGGAAGCCTGGGACGGCCTGCCGGCCGGGATCACCTGATCCCGGCCGCCGGTTTCCTTAGGGCCGTTTCACCTGCGCCGTGCACAGGTGAAACGGCCCTAGCTGTTGATTTGGCGCAGTTTCCGAGCCGTCAGGCGTATCCGCCTGACTTGAAAATGCTCTAGCTCAGGGTCTTGAGGTAGGCGATCACGTCGTTGAGCTGCGTCGGGTTGCGCAGGCCCGGGAAGGACATGCTGCCGCGCGGCACGACATCCTTCGGGTTGGTCAGGTAGGCGCGCAGGTTCGCCTCGTCCCAGGTCTTGCCCGGCGCCCATTCCTGCATGGCGGCGGAGTAGCGGAAGCCCTGCACGGAGGCGGCCTGGCGGCCGACGATGCCGTGCAGGTTCGGACCGACGCCGTTGCGGCCACCTTCATTCACCGTGTGGCAGGCGCGGCACTGGTTGAACACGCGCTGGCCGGCCGCGGCATCGCCATCCTGCGCAACCGCGGCGAAGGGGGCGAGGGCGATGCCCGCGAAAAGGGCGCCCGTGGCCAGGCTCATCGTCGGAAATCGCATGCGAAGCATCCTCCTGGAACATTGTCCTTGCCAGCCTCAACGCTGCGGCCAGCCTGCGGGTTCTTGGCCATTTGCCGCCGGCCGGCAACCCTGCCAGCCTCGCGTCATGCCCACCGCTGTACCCAAGGTGGCGGCAGGAGCGGGCAGGGCAAGGTTCTGTCAGATGAAAGCTGGTTCAGCTTCGGGGTGAGGGATGCAGGCTTTCTTCGCTTCCGGCCAGGTCGCCGACCTGGTGCTGCTGGTGCTGCTGGCCGAGGCGCTGGCGCTTTTCCTGTGGCACCGGCGCACCGGGCGCGGCCTGGCGCCGCTGGCCGTGGCCGGCCTGGTGCTGCCCGGCGTCGCCTTCGCGCTGGCGCTGCGCGCGGCGCTGACCGGGGCCGGCTGGGGCTGGGTGGCCGCCGCACTGGTCGCGGCCTTCCTCACGCACGCCTTCGATCTCGCGGTGCGGCTGCGGCCTAGGTGAAGGGCCGCGGCACGCGGAAGGGCAGCATCGCGAACATGGCGGGCGAGGCGAAGCGGTCCAGCGACAGGCTTTCATGCACCGCCGTCGCCTCCTGGCCCAGAAGATGCGTGCGGATCTCGGACCGCGAATAGAACGGCGCGTCCACCAGCGTCTTCACCACCTGCGCGCCACCGGACTCGGCCCGCGTCGGCCGGGCGATGCGCCACAGCGTCTTCGGCATCTCGACCGGCGGCGGCGGCTCGAAATCCGTCACCGTCCCGTCGCGCGCCACCCGCAGGGCGAGCGACTGCGCGGAGCCGTCGCGCCGCTGCGCGTTGTACAGGATGGCGGTCGCCTCCGGCATCGGCGCCCGGCACCAGTCCCAGCCGATGAAATCCTGCTCCAGCGGCGCGCTGCCCCAGTTCGTGTCGAAATAGGCCGGGCCGGACCAGCGCAGCGCGGGGCTTTCCAGCGCCACCTCCACCCGCGACCGGGCCGCGATCGGGTGCCAGTGGTGGCGGCCATCGGAGTCGAGCTGGAAGGCGCGGGTGGACAGCGCCTCCGGCCGCAGCACCACGGTGCCGCGCAGCTTCGAGGGCAGCGGGGCGGTGGTCTCCTCGATCCGGATGGTCAGCGCATTGCCGTCCCAGTGCAGCGCGCTGGGGCCGATCTGCAGGAAGTCCGGGCCGCGCTTCAGGGCACCGCGGCGGCGATCCGTCATCGCCCAGCGCTGCGGCGCGCCGTACAGCGCCACATGCAGGCAGCAGTGATTCTCCGGGTCCGCCGCGGCGCCGCCCCTGCGGGCCAGCGTGTACCAGGGGGAGAAGACGGTGCCGATGAAGGCGATGATGGTCAGCCCGTGCCGGCCATCCTCGCTGAGCGCATCCACATACCACCAGCCATAGCCGCGCGGCGCCGCCGTACGGTCGAAGGCCCAACTCTTGAAGCCCAAGCCTGAATTCGTCATGCACGCTCCCCGAGAACCGCCGCCGCGGCCAGTCGGCCGGACAGCGCGGCCATGGCGAGGCCGGCCCCGGGATGGGTGCCGCCGCCGGCCAGATACAGCCCCGGCAGCGCGCTGCGCGCCGCCGGCCGGCCAAAGATGCTCTGCCAGCCATGCACGGCCTGGCCATACAGGGCGCCGCCGGTGCCGGGCGCGTCCCGTTCGTAACCGCGCGGCGTGGTTGCCACGGTCGCGTCGCGCGTGAGGGTGACGCCGGCCCGGGCCATGGCGTCCAGTGCTGCCGCCTCCGCGCCCGCCGCATCATCCTCCGTACCGCCCATTGGCCTCGCCGGGGCCGGGACCAGGGCCAGCAGCGGTTCCGAAGCGCTCGGCGCCGGTCCTGGCACGTCGCGGCCCTGCGCCCACAGCGTCACCGTCGGTGCCGCCGGCATCCGGCCGCGGGCCAAGGCGGCGTATTCGGCTGTTGGGTCGGATGGATGGAAGACCGCCTGCCGGGGCAGGTCGAGGCCCTCCGCCCGCCCCGCCATGGCCCAGCTGAAGGCGGAGAAGGACCGGCGGGACGCCGGCAGGGCCGGCACCGCACGCGCCGCCTCCGCCCCGAAATGCCCCGCGGCCAGCGTCGCCGGGTCGGCATTCAGCACCACCTGGCGCGCCGCCACCTCCTCCCCATCCCGCAGCCGCAGCCCGGCGACGCGGCCGCCGCGCACCAGGATCCCCGCCACCTCCGTGCCGTAGCGGAAGGTGGCGCCGCGCGCGGCCGCCACCTCGGCCAGCGCCGCCGCCAGGCCGGCCATGCCGCCGCGCACCGTCCAGGTTCCGGAAAGCTCGACATGCGCCACCAGCATCAGCGTCGCCGGCGCCAGCAGCGGGGAGGAGCCGACATAGGCCGCCATCCGCCCGAACACCTGCCGCAGGCGCTGGTCAGCGAAATGCTCGCCGAGCGCGTCCCACAGCGTGCCGAAGGGGGAGGTGCCGAGCAGCCCCGGCCCGGCCTGCGCCCCCAGCGCCAGCATCCCCGGTCGCTGCACCGTGAGGAACGGCTTTTCCAGCGCCGTGTAGCAGCGCGCCGCGCGGTCGCGGAAATCCCGGAAGCCGCGCGCCGCGGCGGCGCCGGCGAAATCACCGATGGCGGCTTCCGCCGCCTGCGGGTCCGCCAGCAGGTCCAGGTGCCGGCCATCGGGCCATATATGCCGGCCCAGCACCGGCAGGGGGTCCAGGTGCAGATGCGAGTCAAGTCGCGCTCCACCGGCCTCGAACAGGGCCTGGAACACCGCCGGCAGGCTGAGCGCCGCCGGCCCGGCATCGACATCCACCCCGCCGACCCGCACCGTCCGCACCTTCCCGCCCGGCGTCGTGGCCCGTTCCAGAACCAGCACCGGCCGTGCCCTGGCCGCCAGGTGGATGGCAGCCGCCAGCCCGCCTATCCCGGCACCGACGATGACGATGGGCGTGTCGCGCATGGTCGCGAATAGGGCGGATCGCCTAAGGAAGTGTCAAGCTTCGTGGACAAATGCGACCGGTAACAAAGAAACACGTCCCAATTGCGTGAAAACGTCATCCTGCATTGACGTCAGGCTGGCCAAACCCCACAAACGGTCTACCGTGACGGCGCCTCCTCCCTGACGCCGTCGTGGGCCAGCCACCCCGAATTGACGTTGGTGGACTGGCAGATCAATCGGATTCCCGCATGACCCGCGTCGCCGTGATTCAGCCGGACATCACCCTGAGCCTCGATTGGGAAGGTGTGATCCGCGAAGCCAGCCTCTCGGACGCCATCCCGGCGGAGCCGGTTCGGGAATGGCTCGGCCGCCCCTGGATGGAAACGGTCGGTGAGATCGCGGGCCTCCAGGTCCGCCGGATGGTGGAGGATGCCCGCTCCAGCGGCGTCTCCGCCTACCTCCAGATCACCCAGCGCTTCCCCTCCGGCCTCGAACTGCCGATCGAATACACCACCGTCCGCCTCGGCGGGCAGGCCGGGCTGATCGCGGTCGGCAAGAACATGCAGGCGGTGGCGGAACTGCAATCCCGGCTGGTCGCCGCCCAGCAGGCGCGGGAGCAGGACTACTGGAAGCTGCGCGAGATCGAGACCCGTTCCCGCCTGCTGTTCGATGCCTCGAGCGAGGCCGTGCTGGTCATCGCCGCCTCCACGCTTCGCATCGTGGAGGCTAATCCGGCCGCCATCCGCGAGCTCGGCATGGCGCCCGGCTGGAACTTCTCGGACGAAGTCGCGTCGCGCGACCGCGCCGCGCTGCGCGACGTGCTGATGCGCGCCCGCGAACAGGGCCGCGCGCCCGGCATCATGGTGCATCTGGGGGCGGACGGCACGCCCTGGCTGCTGCGTGCCTCCCTGATGGCGCGCACACCGGGCCCGGTCTTCCTGATCCAGCTCAGCCCCGCCGCCACGGCCCCGCAGCGCGCCGCGCCGCCGCGCAGCGACGCACTGCTGGAGGACATGCCCGACGGCTTCGTCGCCATCGACGGCGACGGCCTGGTGCGCCGCGCCAACCGCGCCTTCCTCGACCTGGCCCAGGCCGGGACGGAGGCCAGCATCCTGGGCGAGAAGCTGGACCGCTGGCTGGCGCAGCCCGGCATGGACCTGTCCGTGCTGCTGGACACCATCGCCCAGCATGGCGAGGTCCGCCTGTTCCCGACCCAGCTCACCGGCAACCTCGGCTCCGAGGTCGAGGTCGAGATCTCCGGCTGCGCCATCTCCCGCGACGGCAGCCGCATGATCGGGCTGATGATCCGCGACATCGGCCGCCGCGTCCTGGCATCCGGGGAGGCCGCGGCGCTGCGCACGGCGCTCGGCACGCTGGCCAATGATGTCGGCCGCGTGCCGCTGCCGACCATGGTGCGCAACACCGCGGCGCTGGTGGAACGCGCCTGCATCGAACAGGCGCTGCGGCTTTCCAACGGCAACCGCACCGCCGCCGCGGACGCCCTCGGCCTCAGCCGCCAGAGCCTCTACGCCAAGCTCGAACGCTACGAGATCGGCGAAGACCGCGAGGCGAGCGAGGATCGGGCTCGGTGACTGCGGAAACTTCCGGCATGTCCGCCGGCTCTCCCGCCTTCGGCGCGGCCGACCTTTCGAATTGCGAGCGGGAGCAGATTCACCTCGCCGCCTCGATCCAGCCGCATGGCGCCCTGCTGGCCCTGCGCGAGCCGGAGCTGACGGTGCTGCAGCTCAGCGCCAACACCACCGCCTTCCTCGGCCTGCCGGCCGCGCCGCTCGGGCGCCGGCTGGCCGATGTGGCGCCGGAGATCGCGCGCGCCATCGCGCCGCTGCTGGCCGACAGGCTGGACGTGGTACCGGCCGCGGTGCGCGTTGTGGATGGCCCCGGCGTGCCGCTCGACGTGCAGGTGCATCGCCCGATCGGCGGCGGCGTGATCCTGGAGCTCGAGCGCGCCGCGCCGCTGGACGACGCTGCCAACCGCATCGAGCCCGCCTTGCTGGCGATCCTCGGCAGCTACGCCGTGCGCCCGCTGTGCGAGGAGGTGGCCCGCATCTTCCGCGGCTTCACCGGCTACGACCGGGTCATGGTCTATCGCTTCGACGATGACGGCCATGGCGAGGTCTTCGCCGAGGAACATGCGGCAGGGATGGAGCCCTATCTCGGCAACCGCTACCCGGCCTCCGACATCCCGGCCATCGCGCGGCGCCTCTACATCCGCAACCGCGTGCGCGTGGTGACGGATGTGCACTACGCGCCGGTGCGGCTGGAGCCGCGGCTTTCGCCCCTGACCGGGCAGGACCTGGACATGTCGCTGTGCGTGCTGCGCAGCACCTCCCCGGTGCATGTGCAGTACCTGAAGAACATGGCCGTCGGCGCCACGCTGGTCGCCTCCATCCTGGTCGGCGGGCGGCTGTGGGGCCTGGTGTCCTGCCACCACAACACCCCGCGCCGCACGCCCTTCGCGCTGCGCGCGGTGACGGAATTGCTGGCGGAGGCGGTGGGCACCCGCATCGCCGCGCTGGAATCCTTCGTGCAGTCGCAGGCCGAACTCGCCGTGCGCCGCCTGGAACAGCGGATGATCGAGGCGATCACCCGCGATGGCGACTGGCGCACCGCGCTGTTCGACAATGCGCAGACCCTGCTGCTGCCGCTGGGGGCCAGCGGTGCCGCGCTGCTGTTCGAGGGCCAGACCCAGACCACCGGCGATGTCCCCGGCACCGCCGGTCTGCGCGACATCGGCAAGTGGCTGGATGCCCAGCCGCGCGCGCCCGTGATCGCAACCGCATCGCTGGTCGGCGCCGCACCGCATCTGGCCGGGCTGACCCGGGTTTCGAGCGGCGTGCTGGCGGCACCGATCTCGACCGCGCCGGGCGAATACCTGGTCTGGTTCCGGCCGGAGCAGGTCTCCACCGTCACCTGGGGCGGCGACCCCACCAAGCCGGTGCTGATCGGCGACGACCCGCGCGACCTGTCGCCCCGGCAATCCTTCGCCAAGTGGAACCAGGTGGTGGAGGGCCGGTCGGAGCCCTGGTCGCCCAAGGACCTCGCCACCGCACGCCTGATCGGCGACACCGTCACCGACGTGGTGCTGCAGTTCCGCTCCGTCCGCATGCTGATCGCGGAGGACCAGCTGGCGCAGGTGCGCCGCCAGGTGGGGCTTTCGGCGCAGCCCGTGGTGATCTGCGACCCCACCGGCAACATCGACCTGCGCAACGAGGCCTTCGACCGCCTGCTGCCCGGGCTGCGCGGCGCCGCGCCGCGCCGCATCGACCACCTGCTGCCCTATTTCGCCGACCCCGCCGAAGTCGGCCGCCGCCTGCGCGACGTGATGGACAACAAGCGGTCCTGGCGCGGTGAGGTGCGCCTCGCGGATGGCCAGGGCGCCGGCAAGCCGGTGCTGGTGCGCGCCGACCCGGTGTTCTCGGCACCCGACCGCGTGCTCGGCTTCGTCTTCCTGTTCAACGACCTGGCGGAACGCAAGGCGGCCGATGCCGCGCGCCGCCGCTTCCAGGCCGGGATCGAGGAGGGCAGCCGCCGCCCCGCCGGGCGCTTCGACCGCCAGGCGGACCTCGCCTACCAGGCCATCCTCGCCTCGGTGGTGGAAAATGCGCAGCTCGCGGCGCTGGAAATCGCGGATGGGGTGGACGTGGCGCGGATGCCGGATCTGCTGGAATCGGTCCGCGCCTCCGTCGCCCGCACGGCGGCGGTGCTGGAGACGCTGATCCGGCACGCCAGCCAATTGCCGCCGCGGGATGAGGACTGATCCCATGCCGGGGGATGCCGCGCGGATCGCGTTGCGGCAGGCCACCGGGGCGGTGCATGAGCGGCTGCATGGCGTGCCGGTGTTCTCCCGGCTTGCGGCCGGCCAGATCGAGGCGGCCGAGTATGTCGGGCTGCTGCGCCGCCTGCTCGGCTTCCATCTCGGCGTCGAGGTGGCGCTGATCGCGGCACCTTCGCTGGAGCCCTTCGGCATCACGGTCGAGGCGCGGCGCCGCTCGCCCATGCTGCTGGCCGACCTGAAGGCGCTCGGCGCCAAGCCGCTGGCGCCGGTGGCGGCCCTGCCGGCGCCGGAGAGTGCCGCCTGGGCGATGGGCTGCCTGTATGTGACGGAGGGTTCGACCCTCGGCGGCCAGCATCTGGCCCGGGCGCTGGACGGCATCCTGCCCGGCGAGGCCGGTCGCAGCTTCCTGCGTGGCTACGGCGCCCGCCACGGCGCCATGTGGCGCGAATGCTGCGCGGCCATCGAGGCCTGTGGCGCCGAAGCCGGGCGGCTGGCGGCGATGATCGCCGGGGCGGAGGCGACCTTCGCCAGCTTCGAAGGCTGGTTCAGCGCCCGCGCGTGAGCCTCATGCCAACGCTCGATTTCATCGACCGCTGATATGTTGTTTCATGCCCTCAGATGCCGGGCGCCGGCTCCGCCGGCTCGGCTACGCGGCACTGGCCGCGGGCCGCATTCGTGGCCTCGGCCGATGTGTCCGGCCGCAGGTTACCGATCTCGGGCGTTGGTATCAGATGCCGCCGTAGTCGGCGCGCGTGATCCAGTAGTCCCAGGCGCGGGCCAGCGGCATGTCGGACAGCAGCATGGCGGCGGTCTTCTCCACCTCGCCCGGCGTCAGGTACTCCGGCGTGCCGTGCGGGATGCTGGCCAGCACCATCTCCGCATTGTGCTTCATGTAGACGGCGGTGAAGACCGCAGCCCGCAGGTTCACGCCGACGTTGCAGGCGCCGTGCCCGCGCAGCATCACGCTGCGGTTGCCGCCCAGCGCGCGCGCCAGCGAATGGCCCCGCGGCAGGTCGTCGATCAGCATGTTGGTGTCGCCGAATTCCGGCTGGCTGTCCCACAGCGGCACCTCCGCGCCCATCACGCTGCCCATGTGGAAGATCGGCTTCAGCACCAGGTGGCGCAGCACGGTGAAGGGGATGACGCTGCGCGCGTGGTGGTGAATGACGGCGTGCACATCCGGCCGCGCCATGTAGATGGTGCCGTGCAGCGCGCGTTCGGAATACATCCGCCGGCCGTTCTGCGCGATGGGCGTGCCGTCCAGCTCGAACTCCATGATGTCGTCCGCCGTCACCGCGACCGGGCTGCGGCTGCGCGACAGGAAGTAGCGGTCCGGGTTGGTCGGGTGGCGCAGCGAGACATGGCCGAAATCGTCGATCACATCCTCCCGCGCCAGAATGCGGTTCGCGAGCACCAGCTCGCGGATGGCGTGGGCGATCTCGGCGCTCATGCGGTGTGTTCCTGCTGCGTGGGGCCGCCATAGAGCCAGGCGAGCGTGTCGTACCAATCGGTTTGCGTCTTCGCCGCCATCACCGCGTTGCGCAGCGCGGCATGCGCGCCGGCGGGATGGTAGATGTGGTCGCCGACGGCGCGGGACTGCAACTGCACGCGGGCGGTGCGCAGCACGCGCCGGGCGCGATAGGCCTCGAGTGCCGGCGCGACCTCGCCCTGATGCGCGGACAGCGACTGCGCCAGGCAGACCGCATCCTCCATCGCCATGCAGGCGCCCTGCGCCAGGTATTGCAGCGTCGGGTGCGCGGCATCGCCGAGGAGTGCGACGCGGCCCTCGACCCAGCCCTCGATCGGGTCGCGGTCGCACAGCACCCACAGCCGCCAGTCGCTGCCCTGGCGGATGATGGATTGCGCCACGGGATGCACGTGCTGGAAACCGGCAAAAACCTCGGCCGCGTCCACCGGCTTGCCCGCGACGGGCTCCGGCGCGTCGTTGTGGGTGGTGACGACCAGGTTGAACGCGCGCCAGCCCTGCAACGGGTAGTGGACGATGTGGCATTTCGGCCCGGCCCACAGCGTCGCGGCGTTCCAGCGCAGCGCCTCCGGCATGCGGTCCGTCGGGATCACACTGCGATAGGTGGTGTGGCCGGAGACGCGCGGCGCGCCATCCCCCACCAACTGCCGCCGCACCCTGGACCATAGCCCATCCGCGCCGATCAGCGCCCGGCCGCGCAGCCTTTCGCCATCCGCCAGCACGGCTGTGACCCCGCTGGCGTCCTGGTCGTAGGCCACCACCTCGGCGGAGGTGCGCAGCGTGATGCGGTCGTGGCGGCGGCAGCCGGCCAGGAACACGCCATGCAGGTCGCCGCGGTGGATCACGGCATAGGGGTTGCCGAAGCGCGCGCGGAACGCCGGGCCGAGGTCGATGTGGCAGATCTCCTCCGCCGTCAGCGCATCCATCAGCCGCAGCTGGTCGACGTAGATCGCCATGGCCCGCGCGGTGTCGCCGATGCCGAGCCAGTCGAAGGCGTGGAAGGCGTTGGGGCCGAGCTGGATGCCGGCGCCGACCTCCCCCATCGCCGGCGCCTTCTCCAGCACCGTGACGGGGAGGCCCTGCGTGGCGAGGCCGAGCGCGGCGGCCAGGCCGCCGATGCCGCCGCCGGCGATCAGGATCGGCTCGGTCATTCCGGCTTGATGCCGGCGGCCTCGGCGATCTGCGCGTTCTTGGCGTCCTCGGCCGCGATGAAGGCGGCGAAGGCGGCGGGTGTGTCGGCCGTGTAGGCTTCGGCCCCCATCGCCGTCAGCCGCTGCGCGATCTCGGCTTCGCGGCCGATGGCGTTGAATTGCGTGGCGAGCGACTCCGCGGCCTCGGCGGAAACGCCCTTCGGCCCCCAGACGGCGTACCACAGCAGGAAATGCAGGCCGGGCAGGCCGGCCTCGTCGACGCTCGGCACCTCCGGCATCGCGCTGCTGCGCCCGGGCGAGACCAGGGCGAAGGCGCGCAGCCGGCCGGCCTGCACCAGCGACTGCGCCGAGAGCAGCGGCGCCACCATCAGCGCGACATTGCCGGCGACCACGTCGTTGATGGCCGGCGCCGTGCCGCGGTAATGCGCCACCACGGCATCCGCCGCACCGACGCGGCGCTTCAGCCCCTCCGCCGCCAGATGCGCCATGGACCCGGCGCCGGAGGTGGAGATGGTGTAGCGCCGCGGCTCCGCCTTCATGCGCGCCGCCAGTTCCGCCAGCGTGGTGGCGCGGGAGGCCTCGGGGTGGCCGACGATGACCAGCGGCGCCGTGGCCAGCCGGGCGATCGGGGTGAAATCCGCGACGGGGTCGTAGGCCAGGCCGGGCACCACGCGCTTGCCCATCAGGTGGATGTCGGCGTTCACCAGGAAGGTCGTGCCGTCCGGTGCGCTGCGCGCGACTTCCGCCGCGCCGATGGTGTTGTTGCCGCCGGCGCGGTTTTCGATCACCCAGTTGCCGGCACCGCGGGCCGTCATCCGCTGGGCATAGAGCCGGCCGATGACGTCGATGGCGCCACCCGGCGGCGCCGGCACCACGAGCCGGACGGGGCGGCCCTGGGCCAGGCCTGGCCGCGCCAGTGCGGCCAGCGCGGCCGCTGCGAGGATGGTCCTGCGATTCATGAGTTTGTTTCCTGCCCTGCCATGGCAGGATCGCGCGCCACGCGGCGCTGTCAATCACGCAGGGCGGCGGCGCGCAGCCACGCGGACAGTTCCGCGCGGCGGTCGCCGGGCAGGGCGCGTTCCAGGTGCAGGGTCAGGTGGCCGGTGCGGCGGTCGGGCGGGACCCGGCAGGCATGGGTCCAGACCTCGCCGTTGCGGTGGTGCAGCAGCACATACAGCAGGCAGGGCGCGATCCGCCCCATGCGGTCGCGCCACTGCGCCGTGCCAACGAATTCGGCGCGGTCCCCGGGGCCAAGGAACAGTTGAAAATCCAGGCCAGGCCCGGTGTCGTCCAGCATGCCGTCCTCCACAAACCCGGACCGACGGCGGCGCTTCCCGAATGATTGCCCGGTGAGGCCGCATCCCCCCATCCTGGAGGCGCCACCTTGCCCGGGAGGGCAGGTTGGCGTTGGGCGTCGGCCCAACTCTTGATGCGGGGGTGCGGTTACCAGATGGCAGGCGCGGAGGGCAAGGACCCTCCGCGCGGTTCGTCAAGCCGGGCCGCTCAGCCGACTTCCAGCAGCTCCACGTCGAAGACCAGCGTCGCGTTCGGCGGGATCACCCCGCCGGCGCCGCGCGCGCCGTAGCCGAATTCCGGCGGGATGGTCAGCGTGCGGTGCCCGCCGACCTTCATGCCTTGCACGCCACGGTCCCAGCCTGCGATCACCTGGCCGGCGCCGAGCTGGAAGCGGAACGCATCGCCGCGGTCCCGCGACGAATCGAACTTGCGGCCCTTCTTGTCCGCCGCCTTGTCGTCGAACAGCCAGCCCGTGTAATGCACCGCGACCGGCTTGCCGGAGACGGCCAGCGCCCCCGTGCCCACCGTCGCATCCACCATCGCAACACCCATGGTTCAACCCGCCTTGCTAAAGGTGATGGACTTCGCGCCGTCCCACAGGACGGAACGCCCGATCCTCGCCAGCCGGTCCAGCCCGCCGGTGATGGTCAGGAAATGGTTGCCCGCCAACTGCCCCGCCTTGCTGGAAAAGCAGCAGGGGCCGTAGGCGATCAGGATTTCGGTCTCGCTGACGCCGCCGGGATAGACGATGACATGGCCGGGCGCCGGGTGGCTGGTGGCGTTCTCGTGCCCGATGCCGAGGTCGCGTTCGCCCATCGGGATCCAGCAGGCCTCGCCGGACCAGCGGACATGGATGATGCGGTCGCTGAAGGGCAGCAGCTCGCGGAACCGCGCCACGGTCTTCGGCGCATCGGCCGTCTCGAAGGTGGCGGCGAATTTCTCGCCGGCGATGTCGATCTCGATGTCGGCCATGCAATGCTCCCGTCTCTCCGCCCCGCCTACGCGACGGGGCGCCGCTTGCCAAGCTATCCTGCGACGCGCGGAAACCTTCGTGCGCCAGAACGGTTGCAGTCAGCGCGGCATGACCGCCCTGGAAAGGTCACGATGCGCAAGGGTGCCTGGCAACTGATCAAGGAGACCGTCGAGGGCTACATCGAGGACGAGGCGATGACGCGGGGTGCCGCCATCGCCTGCTACACCATGTTCTCCCTGGCCCCCCTGCTGGTGCTGGCGGTGGCCATCGCCGGTCTCGCCTTCGGCGAGGAGACGGTCCGCGCCGCCGTCGCCTCCCAACTCATCGGCCTGGTAGGGCGGGATGGCGCGGTCGCGATCCAGTCGCTGGTGGGCGATGGCGGGCTGGAGGCGCAGACCGAGGGTGGCGGCTTCGCGGCGCTGGTCAGCCTGGTCATCCTGCTGGTCACCGCCAGCGCCGTCTTCGCCGAGCTGCAGGGCTCGCTGAACGCCATCTGGAAGGCGGAGCCGCGCGGCCTGTCCGTCTCCTACCTGCTGCGCGCCCGGCTGCTGAGCATCGGCCTGGTGGCGGCAACGGGTTTCCTCCTGCTGGTCTCGCTGCTGGCGTCGACGGCCCTGTCGGCGATCGGCGAATGGGCGGGCAGCAACCTGCCGCTGGCGGCACCGCTGCTGCGGCTGGCCAATTTCGGCGTGTCCTTCCTGCTGACGGCGCTGCTGTTCGCCGCCATCTACAAGGTGCTCCCGGATCGCCGGCTGCGCTGGCGCGACGTCGCCATGGGGGCGCTGTGCACGGCGCTGCTGTTCACCCTCGGGAAGACCTTGATCGGCTGGTACATCGGCGGCAGCGGTATCGCCGCGCGCTACGGTGCCACCGGGGCGCTGATCGTGGTGCTGCTGTGGGTGTACTACTCCGCCCAGGTCTTCCTGCTCGGCGCCGAGTTCACCCGCGCCTGGACGCGCCGGCCCGGGGCGCGGCCGAAGGAACCGCACGGGCTGGGCAAGGGGAAGGTGGGGTAGTCAGGCCGCCGGCCGGGTTGCCTGACCTGCGCCCGCCGAAGGCGGGCGAGCGGCCGGATGGCCGCCGCCGCCCCTGCGGCGAGCCAAGTGGCCAGAGGCCGCGCCCGGCGCCTGAGGATACAAAACAGACCAACGAGTCGCTGAAAGCGGCCGTTGGTATCAGGCCGGACGGCGTGACCGCAGCGCCGCCGCCAGCGTGCCCTCGTCCAGCACATCCAGCGCGCCGCCCATCGGCACGCCCTGCGCCAGCCGCGTCACCGCGACGCCGGCGGGCCGCAGCCGGTCCGTGACGTAATGCGCCGTCGCCGTGCCATCCACGGTGGCGGGCAGCGCCAGGATCACCTCCTCCACCCCCTCCGCCGCGATGCGGGCGAGCAGCGGCGCGATGGACAAATCCTCCGGCCCGATGCCGGCGAGCGGCGACAGCGTGCCGCCGAGCACATGGTACAGCCCCTGATGCGCATGCGCGCGCTCCAGCGCCCACAGATCCGCCACGCCCTCCACCACGCAGACCAGGTGGCGGTCGCGCCTGGGGTCGCGGCAGATGCCGCAGGGCGATTGCGCATCCAGGTTGCCGCAGCTTTCGCAGGGCCGCACCGCGCGGGCGGCGGCCGCCAGCGCCTCCGCCAGCGGCAGCATCGTCTCCTGCGGCCGCATCAGCATCCGCAGTGCCGCCCGGCGCGCGCTGCGCCGGCCGAGGCCGGGGATGCGGCCGAGCAGCGAGATCAGGTGCTCGATCGGGTCATGCGCCACGCCGTCAGAAGGGCAGCTTCAGCCCGCCGAGACCGCCAAGGCCGCCCGGCAGGTTCATCCCGGCGGTGGCCTTCTGCATCTCCTCCGCCATCGTCGCCTCCACCTTCTGCTTGGCGTCGGCGTGGGCGGCGACCATCAGGTCTTCCAGCACCTCCCGGTCATCCGCCGTCATCAGGGAGGGATCGATGGTGACGCGGCGCAGGTCGCCCTTGCCGGACAGCAGCACCTTCACCATGCCGCCGCCGGCCGCCCCCTCGACCTCGGTCTGTTCCAGCTTCGCCTGCATCTCCTGCATGCGGGTCTGCATCTGCTGCGCCTGCTTCAGCATGTTGCCGAGGTTCTTCATGGCGTCTCTCAATCCTCCTGGGGAAGTTCGTCGTCCGGGCCAACCGGCTCGGCATCGGGCGGGGCGAAGTCCCGGCCCTCACCCAAGGACCCGGCGGCCAGGTCGGCCGCCATGGCCGGGGCCAGACCATAGGCATCGAGCGAGGCATCGCGCACCGCCTCGATCTTCGCACCCGGGAAGGCGGCCAGCACGGCCTGCACCAGCGGGTGGTTCTGCGCCAGCGCCAGCCGGTCGGCCTCCGCCGTCCGGCCCTGCTCGGCCAGCGTCGGCTCGCCGCCCTCGTTCACCAGGCTGACGGTCCAGCGCGTGCCGGTCGCCTCCTGCATCAGGGCGGTGATCTGCTGCGCCAGGTCGCGCGGGGCTTCGGGGCGGGGGCGGATCTCGATGCGCCCGGGGCTGATCCGCACCGGATGCACGTTGAGCCGCAGATGCGCGTGCAGGCTGGGCTTCCGGCCGGAGGCCAGGGCCACGATTTCCCGGAAGCTGGAGGGCACCGGCGCGGGCGCCGCGGCCTGTGGCGCGGGCACGGCCATCGCCAGGGCGGCGCTGCCGCCGCTGGCGATGGCCCGCAGCCCGCCCCCATTCGGGGGGGGCGGTGCGGCTGGCGGCGCGGCCGTGGCAGCGCCGGCTTCGGTCAGCCGCCGCACCAGGTCGCCCGGCGTCGGCAACTCGGCAAGATGCGCCAGGCGGATCAGCACCATCTCGGCGGCGGCGCGGCGGTTGACGCCATCCTGCGCCACCTCCTGCAGCCCCTTCAGCAGCACCTGCCAGGCCCGCGCCAGCACCGGGATCGGCAGCTTGTCGGCCAGCGCCGCGCCGCGGGACCGTTCGGCCTCGGGCAGGGAGGGATCGTCGCGCAGCGCCGGCACGGTCTTCATGCGGGACAGCAGGTGGGTCAGGTCCAGCAGGTCGGACAGCACCACGGCGGGGTCGGTGCCGCGCTCATGCGCGGCTTCCGACAGCGCCAGGGCGCCGGCGGTGTCGCCCTGCATCAGCGCCTGCATCAGGTCCACCGCCAGGCCGCGATCCGCCAGGCCCAGCATGTCCTGCACCAGCGCGGCGGACACGGCCTCGCCGCCCGCCAGCGCCATCGCCTGGTCCAGGATCGACAGGCCGTCGCGCACGGAGCCATCCGCCGCGCGCGCCACCATGGCCAGCGCCTCGGCCTCCGCCGGCACCGCCTCGGCCTCGCAGATGCGGGCGAAATGGGCGCGAAGCTGGTCCTGCGGCACGCGCTTCAGATGAAAGGTCTGGCAGCGCGAGAGGATGGTGGTCGGCACCTTGCGCAGTTCGGTCGTCGCCAGCATGAACTTCACGTCCGGCGGCGGTTCCTCCAGCGTCTTCAGCAGCGCGTTGAAGGCCGCGCTGCTCAGCATGTGGACCTCGTCCAGGATGATGACCTTGAAGCGGCCCTGGGCGGGGCGGAAGCGCAGCCGGTCGCGCAACTCGCGCACGTCGTCGACGCCGTTGTTGCTGGCGGCGTCCAGCTCCTGCACGTCCGGGTGGCGGTCGGCGAGGATGGCGCGGCATTCCGGGCAGACGCCGCAGGGGTCGGGCGTCGGTCCGCCCTGGCCATCCGGGCCGATGCAGTTCAGCGCGCGGGCGATGATGCGGGCGGTGGTGGTCTTGCCGACGCCGCGGACGCCGGTGAGCATGAAGGCATGGTGCACCCGGCCCTGGGCAAAGGCGTTCTTCAGGGTGCGCACCAGGGCGTCCTGGCCGATCAGGTCGGCGAAGCTGGTCGGCCGGTATTTGCGGGCGAGGACGCGGTAGGGCGTCGCGGCTGTTGCGACCGCAGGCGCGGCGGCCGGGGGCGGCGCAAGCGGTGCCGGGTCGCCGAACAGGCCCGGCCCCTCCGCCGGGGGTTCCGGAAGCTCGGCCGCTACAGGGTCACCGAAGATGTCGCTGGCCATGGTGGGGTGCTGTCCGGGAAGCGAGGGGCCCGGATGCCAGGGCCGCAAGGGATGCCGCGGGGAATCAGGTGGAAGATCGGCGGCCGACCCGCGCGAGAACTCGTTACGGCTGCTTCCTTCCGGACCTGACCGGGTTGGCGAGGAGCACGTCCGTCGCCGACCTTCCACCCCCAATATCGGGCCTCGGGCGCCCCGCGGCAATGCCCCCACCTTGCATGACCCTCAAGCGCCGGGCGCCGGGCGCTGGCATCCGGCATCCGCCGGCTTGGCACCGCGCCACTGGGCGCGGCGGCCAGTTGGCCGCTCGGCCGGCAGCAGATGCCGGCCGCAGGACGCGGCGTTTTCTGTGGAAGCCGCCTGGTTGCCCCGCTCGGTTGCCCCGGCCCCGCCCGCGTGGCAGGGTCCGCGCCGATGCTCTCCGTCCCCGCAAGCCGCCCCAATGCCTATACCGGCAGCCCGCTCGACCGTGCGGGCACCCGCCGGGACGATGCCGACTGGATCGCCCAGGCGCTGTCCGACCCCGAGACGCTGTTCGCCCCGGTCTGGCGCAGCCGCAGCCTGATGAAGGGCGTCGCCGATGGCCACCCGGAGGCCGTGCTGCTGACCGGCGCGGCCGCCGAGGCGGTGCGCATGGCCGGTGGCCCCTGGGCCTTCCTCGGCCTGTGGGCCAACCGCCCGGTCTTCGCGGTGGATTGTTCCGCCGCGGAGGACCCGCTGCCGCTGCTGCCGGAGGGCATGGGCGGCTTCACCGACCTGCGCCAGGTGGCAGGCCTGCTGCCGCAGGGGGAGGCCTCGGTCCTCGCCCATGCCCGCGGGCTGATGCACTGGCGCACCCGGCACCGCTTCTGCGGCGTCTGCGGCCATGAATGCGCGCCGCGCAGCGCCGGAAACGCCATGCAGTGCACCAACTGCAACGCCCAGCATTTCCCGCGCACCGACCCGGCCGTCATCATGCTGGTGGTGCGCCAGGGAAGCTGCCTGCTCGGCCACTCGCACCGCTTCCCCAACGTCGCCATGTACTCCACGCTCGCCGGCTTCGTGGAGCCTGGGGAAAGCCTGGAGGAGGCGGTGCGGCGGGAGGTGATGGAGGAAGCGGCGATCGAGGTGGGGGAGGTGCTGTATCATTCCTCCCAGCCCTGGCCCTTTCCCGCCAGCATCATGCTGGGCTTCCATGCCGAGGGCCTGTCGGACGAGATCCGCATCGACCCGGAGGAACTGCAGGACGCCCGCTGGTTCACCCGCGACCAGCTGCGCGATCCCTCCGCGCATGGCTTCTCCCTGCCTCGGGCCGATTCCATCGCCCGCCGGCTGATCGAGGATTGGCTGGAGCAGGCCCCATGAGACCCTTCGCCCCCCTCGCCGCATTGCTGCTGCTGGCCGCCTGCGGGTCCGGCCGCGGCGCGATGCCGGCCATGTCCGACGGCCCCGCCCAGGCCGAATGCCGGGCCGAGGCGCGCCAGTCGCCGGAGGTCGAGGCGCAGTGGCGCCGCGTGGTGATCGGCCTGCCCAGCAGCGAGGAACAGGTGCGCCGCGAACGGGCCCAGGCCGAATCCCGCGCCTTCACGGACTGCCTGCGCCGGCGTGGCCTGGTGCGCGGCGGTGGCGTGGAGCCGCGGCGGCAGCCGGGCTTCTAGCGCCTTGGCCGATCCGCCGGTCAGCGCCTCCCGCGGCCCGGTCGGCGTGGTGGAGGCCTTGTGGGACGGCTACCTGGTGGCCGGCTGGGCGGCGGACCCGCGGGACCGCGCCGCCCGCCCGCTGATCCGCCTGATGCGCGGCATGGAGGTGCTGGCGGAGGGCGAGGCGAGCCAGCCGCGGGAGGATGGCCAGCCCGGCTTCCTCCTGGCCGCCCCGGTGCTGCTGACGCCGCAGGATTTCCTGACCGGCCGGGTCCGGGTGCGCGCCCTGCTGCCCGGCCGCAACGCCCCCACGACCCTGCCGATGGGCGCCCCGATGCAGGCGGCACTGGAAGCCATGGCGGCCGATCCGCAGGGCGCGGCCGAGGCCCAGATCCAGGTCGGCGCCCTGCCACCCGAGGCGGCGCCGCCGGTTGCGGCCCTCCCAATTGCGGCTTCGGTGATCGTGCCCCCGGAGTTCATGACCCGAAGCTGGCCGGCCGAGCCTCCGGCGTCGGAGCCTGCGCGAAATCCTGGGCCGGGCCGCGCCGCGCCGGTGGAGGCGCCCTGGTCCAGGCCCGCCTCCCGCCCCCTGGTGATGCCCTTCACGCTGCGCGCGGATGTGGCGCCGCATTGGGAAGCGGCCTCGTCGGCTGCACCGCCCGCACCGGAGGTGCAGCCGCGACCCGCGCCGGAGGTGCAGCCGCGACCCGCGCCGGAGGTGCAAAAGCCGGCCGCGCCGGAGGTGCGGAAGCCACCCGCACCGGAGGTGCAGAAGCCACCCGCACCGGAGGTGCAGAAGCCACCCGCGCCCGAAATGCCGCCACCATTGGGCGCCATGCTGGAGATCGCCCGCCACGCCGCCACCGCCGGCGTGCCCGTGCTGCACCTCCTGGTCCCGCGCCGCGCCTCCATGCCGGGCGGCCATCCGATGCCGGGCCTGGCGGCGCTGGAAGCGGCCGCCGGGCGTGCGCCGCTGCTGGCCCAGGACTGGCTGCCGCTGCGCCACGCCTTCGCCCGGGCCACCAACCCGGCCGCGCTGTGGCGCCAGGATGGCCTGCGGCTGTCGGTGGAGGGGAGCCTCGCCGTGCTGGGGACGTTGCTGGCCGTGCTCCGCCTGCGCCGGCCCGAGGCCGCAACCGTGCTGGACCGCGCCCACCGGCTGGTCTCCCGCGCCGATGTCTCCGCGCTGCCGCGACGCGAGATCGTGGGCGAGGCAGGCAGCCCCTCCTTCCTCGGCGTCGCCTCGCCGGAAACCGAGCCGGCGCTGCCGGCCGACCTGTTCGCGGACCAGCCGGAGCCGCGCGCGGTGGGCGAGGCCCTGCCTGGGTTGCAGGCTTGGCGGCAACCTGGCGCGCCGCTGCCCTGGCGCGTGGTGGTGATGGCGGAACCCGGCCTCGGCGGGAGCACGGGCCCGGCGCAACTCGGCTGGTGGCTCCGCGTCCTGGCGGCGGAGACGGTGCTGAGCGAGGCGCTGCACCTGGCCGCGCCCGCCGCCGTCGTCGCCGCGCAACCGGACCTGCTGCTGACGCTGGCCGCCGAACCCGAGGCCTGAGGCCCGGCTTCAGAAGGGCAGCACGGTGGTGGCGCGGTCGGTCATGCGGCGCGCCATTTCCGGCGGCTGGGCCGGGCGCACGCCCTCGATCAGCGCCTCCGGCCCGACCCCGGCATTGGGGAGGTACAGCGCGCAGACCTCGGTGCGCACGCCGGCCCGGACGAGGCCGGCCAGCATCTGCGCCGGCGTCGCGCCCATCGGCCGCATCGGGGTTGCGGCCGGGCCCGGCGGGTCGCGGCGCGCGAGGTCGGCGGCGGGACCGCAGAGCATCACCTCCACCGTGGCGCCCTGCGCCCGCATCGCGTTGAGCAGCACGAAGGCCATGCCCTGCACCTGCGGCTCCGCGGTGGTGACCAGGGCCAGCACGCGCGGCGCTTCCTGCGCGGCGGCGGTCGCGGGGCCGGCGAGGGCGGCCGCGGCGAGGAAAGCGAGGCGGAGGGCTAAGCGGGTCATGCGGGGCATCCCTTGTCGTGGCGGCGGGACGCCGCCGCAGGGAGACCTTCGTACCCAGCCCGGAGATGGCCCGCCTTGACAAAAATCAATACAGCGGATGATGATTCAGGTGAGAGAAGGAGCCGCCTTGCGCCTCACCCAGTATTCCAACTTCGCCCTGCGCACGCTGCAATTGCTGGCGTTGCGGGCGCCGGAAATCGTCACGGTGGACGAGGTCGCCCGCGCGCACCGCATCTCCAAGGCGCATCTGGTCAAGGTGGCGGGCGAGCTGGCCCGGCGCGGCTACATCGAGACCCTCCGCGGCCGGCGCGGCGGCATGCGCCTGGCGCGGCCGGCGGAGCAGATCACGGTCGGCGAGATCATCCGCTGGACCGAGGCGCCGCTGGAGCTGGTCGAGTGCTTCAACGCCGCGACCAACACCTGCCCGCTGCTCGGCGTCTGCCACCTCTCGCGCGGCCTGCAACGCGCGCTGCGGGCGTTCCTCTCGGTTCTTGACGACCTGACCATCGCCGACATCGCGCTGAACCGCGCCGCGCTGCTGGACCGGCTGACGCGGCAGGATCAGCCCTTCATGGCCGGTTCGCAGTAGATTCGGTACAGCGTCTCCAGGATCGCCGCCGCCTCGGGGCTGGACAGGCGGTAGTAAATCGTCTGGCCGTCCCGCCGCGTCTCGACCATCCGCAGGTCGCGCATCCGCGCCAGGTGCTGCGACAGCGCCGCCGGCGCCAGGCCGACCAGCTCCGCCAGCTGGTTCACGGATTTCTCGCCCTCAAGCAGGTGGCACAGCGCCATCAGCCGCTTCGCGTTGGCCAGCGCGGCGAGCATCCGTGCGGCCTCCTCCGCCTTGGCTTCCAGCGCGACCAAAGCATCATCAGGGGTATCAGTTTTCATGTTGACATCTTAGCATCTGCGCAGATATGAATCCAGTGCCAACCCACCGGAGGATCAGCTCATGGTCAATATAGGTTCCGTCGACCGCGCCGCACGCTTCGTGCTCGGCGTCGTGCTCCTCGCGGCGCCCTTCCTGCTGACGGAGATGTTCGCCCCGCTCGGCGCCTGGCGCTTCCTGGTGGCGGCCGTGGGCCTGGTGCTGCTCGGCACCGCGATCTTCCGGGTCTGCCCGGCCTACATGCTGTTCGGCATCCGCACCTGCGCCACCGGGCGGGCCTGACATGACGGCCACCGAATTCACCCCGGTGGCCTCGCTTCTCGGCGGCGCGCTGATCGGCGCCTCCGCCGTGATGCTGATGGCCACCACGGGCCGCATCGCCGGCATCAGCGGCATCGCCGTGCGCCTGCTGCCGCCCTATGCGGACAACGCCTTCGCCGGGCGGCTCGCCTTCATCCTGGGTCTCGTGCTGGCGCCGCTTCTCGTGCTGCTCCTCACCGGCACGGCGCCGGTGCCGAGTATCGAAGCCGGGACGGGCCTGCTGGTCCTGGCGGGGCTGCTGGTGGGCTTCGGCGCGGTCTGGGGGAATGGCTGCACCTCCGGCCACGGGGTCTGCGGCCTGTCGCGGCTGTCCGTCCGGTCACTGGTGGCGACGCTGGTCTTCATGGCCGCCGCCATGGCCACCGTCTTCCTCACCCGTCACCTGCTGTGAGGCCCATGATGTCCGTCCTGGTGCAGTTCGCCATCGGCCTGGTCTTCGGCCTCGGCCTGGTCGTCTCCGGCATGTCGAACCCGGCGAAGGTGCTGAACTTCCTCGACCTCGCCGCGATCCCGGGCGGCGGCTGGGACCCGAGCCTGGCCTTCGTCATGGCCGGCGCCATCGCGGTGACCTTCATCGGCTACAGGCTGGTGCTGCGCCAGCCGCGACCCATCCTCGGCGGCACGTTCCACCTGCCGACCGCGACGGAGATCGACAGCCGCATCCTCGCCGGCCCGGCGATCTTCGGCGTCGGCTGGGGCCTCGCCGGCTTCTGCCCGGGGCCGGCCTTCACCGCGCTGACGGTGGGCGGCAACGCGGCCGTGCTGTTCGTCATCGCCATGCTGCTGGGCATGGGCGGCGCCCGGTGGCTCGCCAGCCGCCCCGATTTCCTGCAACCGGCCACCCCGCGCGCCTGACGCCAGCCAAGCCGAAAGGAGGAAAGCCATGGACGCCATCCCGCACCGCATCGACCTCGCCGTGAAGCCCGAGGTCACCGCCTTCTTCGACGCGCCCACCAACACCATCAGCTACGTCGTGAAGGACCCGGAATCCTCCGCCTGCGCCGTGGTGGATTCGGTGATGGACATCGACTATGCGGCCGGCCGCATCACGCATGGCTCGGCCGATGCGATCATCGCCCACATCAAGGCGCACGGGTTGCGCCTCGAATGGCTGATCGAGACGCATGTGCATGCGGACCATCTCTCCGCCGCGCCCTACATCCAGCAGAAGCTGGGCGGCCGGATCGGCATCGGCGAGCGGATCACCGTGGTGCAGGATGTGTTCGGCAAGGTGTTCAACGAGGGCACCGAGTTCCGTCGCGACGGCAGCCAGTTCGACCGGCTGTTCAAGGATGGCGAGAGCTACGAGATCGGCGGCATGACCGCCTTCGCGCTGCACACGCCGGGCCATACGCCCGCCTGCATGACGCATGTGATCGGCGATGCCGCCTTCGTCGGCGATACCCTGTTCATGCCGGATGGCGGCTCGGCCCGCGCGGACTTTCCGGGCGGCGACGCGCGCACGCTGTTCCGCTCCATCCGGCGCGTGCTGCAACTGCCACCCGAGACGCGGCTGTTCATGTGCCACGACTACGGCCCGAACGGCCGCGACATCCAGTGGGAAACCACCGTCGCCGAGGAACGCGCGCACAACATCCACGCCAAGGATGGCGTGACGGAGGATGCGTTCGTCGCGATGCGGGAGGCCCGCGACCGGACGCTCGGCATGCCGCGTCTGATCATCCCCTCGCTGCAGGTGAACATGCGCGCCGGCGCGCTGCCGCCGCCGAATGACAGCGGCAAGGTCTTCCTCAAGGTGCCGGTCAACGCCCTCTGACATCCGCCGCTGCGGCGGCCACCAGAAATCGGGAGAACCGCCATGCAGCCGAAGCGCATCGATGCGAGCCTGTCGGTGGCCGGGCAGGTCACGGCCGAGACCGTCCCAGGTCTCGCCGCAGCCGGCTTCAGGTCCATCCTGTGCAACCGCCCGGATGGCGAGGGCGCCGACCAGCCGGGCTTCGCCGAGATCGAGGCCGCGGCGAAGGCGGCAGGGTTGCAGGCGGCCTACCAGCCGGTGATTTCCGGCCAGGTGAAGGATGGCGACGCGGCGGCCTTCGGCACGATCCTGGCCAGCCTGCCGAAGCCGGTGCTCGCCTATTGCCGCACCGGCACACGGTCCGCCACGCTATGGTCGCTGTCGCAGGCCGCGCAGGGGCGCCCGCTGCCCGACATCCTCGGCGCCACCCGTGCGGCCGGCTACGACATGGGCGCGGTGGCGCGGCGGATCGCCAATGGCGGTCGCACGCCGACCGATGTGGCGGATGCGACGCATACGGTGGTGATTATCGGCGGTGGCGCCGCCGGCGTCTCGCTCGCCGCCAGCCTGAAGTCGCGCCAGCCGGACCTCGACATCGCGATCATCGATCCGGCGGAGATCCACTACTACCAGCCGGGCTGGACCATGGTCGGCGGCGGCATCTTCGACGCCGCGACCACGGCCCGGACCATGGCCTCCCTCATCCCGCCCGGCGTGCGCTGGATCAAGGCGGCGGTGGCGGCCTTCGAGCCGGAGAAGCGCGCCGTCATCCTCGATGGCTGCCGCGTGGTGAAATACACCGCGCTGGTCGTGGCGCCCGGCCTGAAGCTGAACTGGGCGGGGGTCGAGGGCCTGACGGAGACGCTCGGCCGCAACGGCGTGACCTCCAACTACCGCTACGACCTGGCGCCCTACACCTGGGAGTGCGTGCAGGGGCTGAAGGCGGGGCGCGCGGTGTTCACGCAGCCACCGATGCCGATCAAATGCGCCGGCGCGCCGCAGAAGGCGCTGTACCTTTCGGCCGACCATTGGCTGCGCAGCGGGCGGCTGAAGGACGTCTCCATCGATTTCTACAATGCCGGCGCGGTGCTGTTCGGCGTCGCGGCCTACGTGCCGGCGCTGATGCGCTACATCGAGCGCTACGGCGCGGAACTGCACTTCCAGCACACGCTGGCCCGCGTCGATGGGCCGGCGCGGCGCGCCTGGTTCACCCGCACGGATGCGGCGGGCGTCAGCACCCTGGTGGAGGCGGAATTCGACATGCTGCATGCCGTGCCGCCGCAGATGGCGCCGGATTTCATCCGCGTCTCGCCGCTGGCCGATGCGGCGGGGTGGGTCGATGTCGACCAGGCGACGCTGCGCCACCGGACGCTGCCGGGCATCTACGGCCTGGGCGATGCCTGCAACGCGCCCAACGCCAAGACTGCCGCTGCCGCCCGCAAGCAGGCGCCCGTCGTCGCGCACAACCTATTGAAGGATCTGGCGGCAACGGCGGAGGCCGATGCGATCCATGACGGCTACGGCTCCTGCCCCCTCACCGTGGAGCGCGGCAAGATCGTGCTCGCCGAGTTCGGCTATGGCGGCAAGCTGCTGCCGAGTTTCCCTTCCTGGCTGATCGACGGCACGCAGCCCAGTCATCTGGCCTGGCTGCTGAAGGAACGCATGCTGCCGCCGATCTACTGGCGGGCGATGCTGCGGGGTCGCGAATGGATGGCCAGGCCACGGATGGCCGCCTGAGATGACCCGCCGCCTGCAACGCCTGCTGCCGATCCTGGACTGGGCGCCGCGCTACACCCGTGGCGAGGCGGCCAGCGACCTGTTCGCCGCCGTGATCGTGACGATCATGCTGGTGCCGCAAAGCCTGGCCTACGCCATGCTCGCCGGCCTGCCGCCGGTCGTCGGGCTGTACGCCTCGATCCTGCCCCTGGTGGCCTACGCCATCTTCGGCACCAGCCGCACGCTGGCGGTGGGGCCGGTGGCGGTGGTGTCGCTGATGACGGCGGCCGCCATCGCGCCGATCGCGGCCCAGGGCACGGCCGCCTACCTGACGGCGGCGGTGACGCTGGCCTTCCTGTCCGGCCTGATCCTGATCGGCATGGCGGTGCTGCGGCTGGGGTTCCTGGCGAATTTCCTCAGCCATCCGGTGATCTCGGGCTTCATCACCGCCTCCGGCCTCCTGATCGCGGCAAGCCAGCTCAAGCACATCCTGGGCATCGCGGTGGAGGGCGATACGCTGGCGCACATCGCGCAGGGCGTGTTCGGCGAGATCGGCGCGACCAACCCGTTCACGGCGCTGATCGGCGTCACGTCGGTCGGCTTCCTGTTCTGGGTGCGCCGGCGGCTGAAGCCCAGCCTGATCCGGCTCGGCCTCAGGCCGCGCCTGGCGGACCTGCTGGCCAAGGCCGGGCCGCTCGCGGCCATCGTGCTGTCGATCCTGGCCGTGGTCGGGCTCGGGCTCGACGACCGGGGCGTGAAGATCGTGGGCGAAATCCCGGCCGGCCTGCCGCCCTTCGCGCTGCCCGGCTTCGATGCCGCGCTATGGCTGCAACTGCTGCCGGCGGCGGCGCTGATCAGCCTGGTGGGCTTCGTCGAATCCGTCTCCGTCGCGCAGACCCTGGCCGCCAGGCGGCGCCAGCGCATCGAGGCGAACCAGGAACTGGTGGGCCTCGGCACCGCCAACATCGCGGCGGCGGTCTCCGGCGGCTATCCGGTGACGGGCGGCTTCGCGCGGTCCGTGGTGAATTTCGATGCCGGCGCGGCGACGCCGCTGGCCGGCGCCATCACCGCCATCGGCCTCCTGGCCGCCACGCTGTTCCTGACGCCGCTGTTCCGCTTCCTGCCGCAGGCGGTGCTGGCGGCGACCATCATCGTCGCGGTGCTGTCGCTGGTGGACCTGCGCGCCATCCAGCGGACCTGGGCCTATTCGAAGGCGGATTTCGCGGCGATGGCCGCGACGATCCTGCTGGTGCTGTTCGTCGGCGTGGAGGAAGGCATCCTGGCCGGCGTGGGGCTGTCGCTGCTGCTGTTCCTGTGGCGCACCAGCACCCCGCACATGGCGATCGTGGGCCAGGTGCCGGGCACCGAGCATTTCCGCAACGTTGACCGGCACAAGGTCCTCACCGATCCCGCCATCCTGTCGCTGCGGGTGGATGAGAGCCTGTACTTCGCCAATGCCCGCTACCTGGAGGACCGCATCTACGCCGAGGTCACCGCGCGCCCGGAGCTGCGGCACGTCATCCTGATGTGCCCGGCCGTCAACCTGATCGACGCCAGCGCGCTGGAAAGCCTGGAGGCGATCGCGGACCGGCTGCAGGCCGCCGGCGTCGGTTTCCACCTGTCGGAGGTGAAGGGGCCGGTGATGGATGCGCTGCAGCGCTCCGACTTCTTCGCCCATTTCAGGGGCCAGGTGTTCCTCTCGCAATTCGAGGCAGTGCGCAGCCTGGCGACGGAGGAGGTGGTCGTGCCGCGCCACACGCAGATGGAAGACCGGGAAACGGCCCTCCCGACCGGCTGACCGCGGAAGATCAGCCGCCCCAGGCCGGGTGCACCAGCGGGCTCGCCGCCCCCAGCCGGCGGCGTGCCGCCGCATATTCCGCCCTCAGCCGCTCCACCAGCGCCGCGGCCGGCTGCACGGACCGCACCGCGCCGATGCCCTGGCCGGAGCCCCAGATGTCCTTCCACTTCTTCACGCGGTTGCCGCCGAAATCCATCTTCGCGGCTTCCTGCGCCGCCAGGTTCGCTGTGTCGATCCCGGCGCGGACCAGGGAGGGCTTCAGGTAGTTGCCGTGCACGCCGGTGATGAGGTCGGTGTAGACGATGTCCTCCGCCGCGTGGTCCACCACCATCTGCTTGTGGTCGGCCTCCGCCCGCGCTTCCGCGGTGGCGATGAAGGCGCTGCCGAGATAGGCGAAGTCCGCGCCCAGCGCTTCCGCCGCCAGGATCGCGCTGCCATGCGCGATGGCGCCCGACAGCGCGATGGGCCCGTCGAACCAGGCGCGCGTTTCCCCGACAAGCGCGAAGGGGGACAGGCTGCCGGCATGGCCGCCCGCGCCGGCCGCCACCAGCACCAGCCCGTCCGCGCCCTTCTCCACCGCCTTGTGGGCGAAGCGCTGGTTGATGACGTCGTGCAGCACATGGCCGCCATAGCCATGCACCGTGTCATTCACCTCCGGCCGCGCCCCGAGCGAGGTGATGACCAGCGGCACGCGATGCCGTTCCACCACGCCCAGATCGTGCTCCAGCCGTTCGTTGGACCGGTGCACGATCAGGTTGATGGCGTAGGGCGCGGCGGGGCGGCCGGGATGCGCCGCGTCATGCGCCGCCAGCCTTTCCTCGATCTCGCACAGCCATTCGTCGAGCTGGCTTGCCGGACGCGCATTGAGCGAGGGCATCGAGCCCACGATGCCGGCGCAGCATTGCGCCACCACTAGGTCGGGCACGGAAATGATGAACAGCGGCGCGGCGATGGCCGGCAGCGAAAGCCGGCCGTGCAGGGTTTCGCGCAGGGTCATCCCGCTGCCGCCTCGATCTCCGCCCGCGTCAGCAGGTCCGCGTATTTCTGCCCCATGTCGAACAGGTTCGCCTCATGCGGCCCGAGCGCGCGGTCGCCGACGCAATCCGTCGCGACGATGGTGCGCAGGTTGTGCTGCATCGAATCCACCACCGTCGCGCGCACGCAGCCGGATGTCGTGCAGCCTGTCACCACCAGCGTGTCCGCGCCCTGGTAGCGCAGCCAGCTTGCGAGGTTCGTGTCGAAGAAGGCGGAGGCGCCCTGCTTGCGGATGATGTGCTCGCCGGGCCGCGGCGCCAGCGCCGGTACGATCTGCGACAGCGGGGAGCTTTCCGTCAGCTTCAGCAGCGACGGCGCCTTCAGCGTGAAGACGCCGGCATCCGACCCATCCTCGGCATAGACCACGCGGGTATGCGCCACGGGCCAGCGATGCGCGCGGGCAAAGGCCAGCAGGTGCACCGTCTGTTCGATGGCCGGGGCGATGTTGCCGCCGCCGAAATGCGCCGGGTCGGCGAAGCCCACCACGAAGTCCACCATCACCAGCGCCGGCCGCTGCCCCATGCCGGCGCGCTGGCCCATGCCCTGGCGGTGATAGATGTCGGCCTCGGGGTGCCCGCTCATATCCGGCGCATGACGTGCTGGCGCACGTCATCCTCAGACGCCAGCCGCAGGTTGAAACGTCGGGCGCCAGGACTCATGCCACCGCCTCCAGGTCACGCAGCGATTGGATCATCGAGCTTCGCAGCAGGTAGGCGTGGTGCCGTGCCGGGTCGGCGACGGTGGCGCGCAATTCGTCATGGTAGGCGGCGCGTGCCGCCGGGTCGCGCTGGTTCAGGATCTGCCGGTTGCGCAGCGCCTGCTGCTGCACGACGTCGAGCGCCACCTTGCGGCGCTGCCGCCCGTAGCGGCCCATCGTCGCAAGCCCGGCGCCCTTCCACACCGCGGTCAGCTTCTCCGCCAGGTTGAAGGCATCGTGGATGCCGCCATTCATGCCCATGCCGCCGAGCGGGTTGTTGATGTGCGCCGCATCGCCGGCCAGGAACACGCGCCCCTGCGCGTATTCGTCCACCACCCGCTCATGCACCCGGTAGGCGGTGCGGTGGCCGAGGGTGAAGCCGGCGGGGTTCGCCACCACCGCCTGCAACCGCGCCTCGATCCGCGCCGGGTCCATCATGCTGTCCTCGGACTGGGATGCATCGGTCGGGAACAGCACGCGCCACAGGCTGCGGGTGCGCAGCAGCACGTACCATTCCTCGGGGTCCGAGATGTAGGAGATGTCGGCGAGGTCAGGGATCGCCTCGTGGAACGGGAATGGCGTCGACAGCGTCAGGAAGATTTCCGGAATCGTCTGCCCGCGGAACTCCACGCCGAGCGCGCGCCGCACCGCGCTGCGCGCGCCATCGGCACCGATCAGGTAGCTGCCCTGGAGCGCCTCGCGCGATCCGTCCGGACGCTCGATGGTCAGCGTCACGCCATCGGCGTCCTGCGCCACGTCGGCCGCCCTGGCGTCGTAGAAGAAGGTGACATCCGGGTTGGCCGCCATCCGGTCGCGCAGCATCCGCGTCAGGCGCCACTGCTCGCATTGCAGGCGATAGGGATGGTCCGTGTCGCCGGACAGGCGGCCCATGTCGAAGGTCGCGATGGGGCCGGTCTGGCGGTCGCGGAACTGCCAGTGCGGGCAGACCAGCCCCTGCTCCACCAGCGCCTCCACCACGCCGAAGCGGCGCAGCATGTCGAGCGTCGGCGGGTGGAAGGTGGAGGCGCGGAGGTCGGAGGGGAGTTCCTCGGCCTGTTCCACGATGGTCACCGGGATGCCTTCCCCCGCCAGGTAGGCGGCGGCGACCATGCCGACCGGGCCGGCGCCGGCGATGAGAACGGGGAGGGGTTTCGGCATCGGGCGTCCCTGGCTGCAGCGGCCGGAGCATGGCGCGCCGGGCCGCATCGCGAAAGGCCCCGGCTTGTTCCGGCCCTGGCCCACCGCATCTATGCCCCATGAACCTCCCCTTAAGCTTCCCCTTCCTGGCCAAGCCGCCCCGCATCGCCGTGCTGCGTCTGTCCGGCGTCATCGCCGCCCGCCCCGCCGGCGCCTTCGCCGCCGCCGGCATCAGCGCCCAGGCCACCGGCCCGCTGATCGACCGCGCCTTCGGCATCAAGCGCCTGGCCGCGGTTGCGCTGGTGGTGAACTCCCCCGGCGGGTCCGCCGTGCAGTCCAGCCTGGTGGCGCAGCGCATCCGGCGGCTGGCGGACAAGAAGAAGATCCCGATCACCGCCTATGTCGAGGATGCCGCGGCCTCCGGCGGCTACTGGCTGGCCTGCGCGGCGGATGAGATCGTGGCCGACCCCGCCAGCATCCTCGGCTCCATCGGCGTCATCAGCGCCAGCTTCGGGCTGGAGGAGGCGATCGGCCGGCTCGGCGTGCAGCGCCGGATGCACACGGCGGGGGAGGACAAGAGCTTCCTCGACCCCTTCCGCCCGGAACGGCCGGATGATGTGGCGCGGCTGGAGACGCTGCTCGCCGACCTGCATGGGACGTTCCAGGACTGGGTCCGCCTGCGCCGCGGCGCAAAGCTGCGGGCGCCGGAGGCGGAGTTGTTCAACGGCCGCTTCTGGACCGGCAGGCGCGCCGTGGAACTCGGCCTGGCGGACCGGCTGGGCGAGGCCTCGGCCGACCTCCGCGCCCGCTTCGGCGACAAGGCGCAGATGATCGGCATCGGCGCCCGCCGCCCGCCCTGGCCGCTTCGGCTGCTCTCGGGCGCATCCCTGGCGGAGGGTGCGATGGCGGTCGTGGAGGAACGGGCGGCCTGGGCGCGGCTGGGGCTGTAGCGACCGGACTGCTGGGGCGCGCATCACGCGATGCGGTCGCGCGCGACCTGGCAACCTGCAATCCAGCCCCTTGTAGCGGGATTTTTGTTACCGATCTACACTTCGCCGTAACAAGATCAGCGGGTGCCATGAACACCAATCTGACAGGGGAGCATTCTTCGTATTCTAGAGCCGGACGCCACGGCTACCGGCCGGATCTTGCAAACGCTGATTTCCAGGAGCCGGACCAGCTACCCTTCGTGCCGCCCCTGCCGGCCAGGAGGGGTGGGCATTGGGCGGACCGGGCGGGAGATGCCGAAGCGGACGCCGGTCGCTTCAGGGCCTATTTCAACACCTCCGTCGACTGCCTGTTCCATGTCAACGTGACGCGGGCGGGCAACTTCGTCTACGAGATGATCAATCCGGTCGGCCTGGCGCATGCCGGGACAACGCTGGAACGCGTTCGTGGCCGGACGCCGGTGCAGGTACTGGGCGCCGAGATCGGGGGTGTCATCACCGAGGGGCTTCGACAGGTCCGGGATACCTGCCGGCCATATGCCTACGAGCCGACCTTCCAGTTCGGCTCGGACACGATCGTCTACGAGGCGTTGTACATGCCGCTGCTCGACTCGGGCGGGGCCGTGGTCGGCATCCTGGGCCGCGCGACGGACATCACCCAGCGTCGCCGCCTCGAAGGCTCGCTGCGCCAGGCGCAGAAGATGGAGGCGCTGGGTCAGCTGGCGGGGGGCGTGGCGCATGACTTCAACAATATCCTTGCCGCCATGAGCAGCTGCCTCGCGCTGCTCGGCCGGCGCGCCCTGGCGACGGAGGATCTGGCGCTTCTGGTCGAGGCGCAGCGGACGCTCGAGCGTGGTGCTGCCCTGACCTCCCGTTTGCTGGGCTTCAGCCGCCAGCAGCCGCTGGAACGGTCGCCGGTGGATTTCAACCGGTCCCTGGCCGAGATGGCGATGCTGCTGGGCCGTACGCTGGGCCGCAACGTGCGCATCGCAGCCCATTGCGCCCCGGAGCTGTGGCCGGCGCTGGCAGACCGCAACCAGGTCGAGTTGGCCATCATGAACCTGGCGATCAATGCGCGCGACGCGATGCCGGAGGGCGGCGAGCTGACCCTGACGACGCGCAACGCAACGATCGCGTCCCGCCAGGACAGCGGGCTCGAAGTCGGCGATTACGTCGCCATCGCGATGCGGAACACCGGCACCGGTATGTCGGCCGAGGTCCTGGCGCGGGCGCTCGAGCCCTTCTTCACCACCAAGCCGCCCAGCCAGGGTACCGGCCTTGGCCTGAGCATGGTTCAGGGCGTGGTGCGCCAGCTTGGCGGCGGGCTGGATATCGTCAGCCAACCCGGCGAAGGGACCTGCGTCACCCTCTATCTGCCGCGGGCGCCGCAGGAGGCGACCGTCGGCGGTTGACGACCGCTCGCTCACCAGCCTGCCGCCCCTGTCATGTCCCCGACCAGCCGCGCTTCTGGTCCGTCGCGCGGCCTGCTACGGCATGGACGATGATCTCGGGCATCGCTGCTTCCTCACTCGATCCGTCCGGCGGCCTGGTGCTGCTGCCCGGCTATATGCTCGACTCCGATCTGTGGCGGGAGGTGGAGCCGGCGCTCGCGCGCCTCGGCCCGGTGCGGCATGGCGACCTGTTCCAGGACGACACGATCGAGGCCATGGCGCGGCGCGTGCTGGAGGCCGCGCCGCAGCACTTCGTCCTGGTCGGCTTCTCCATGGGTGGCTACGTGGCGCGGGAGGTGGCGCGAATGGCGCCCGCGCGGGTCGCGTCCCTGGTGCTGGTCGCCACCTCCGCCCGCGCCGACAGCGATGCGCAGCGGGCGCGGCGGGAGGCCATTGCCCGGCGGCCGGCCGAGACCGCCTTCCGTGGCCTGAGCCGCACCGCCCTCGCGGCGTCGCTGCACCCGGACCGGGCCGGCGATGCGGTGCTGCTGGAGCGGCTGCGCGCCATGGGCGACCGGCTCGGCGGCACGGTCTTCGCCCGGCAATCGCGGCTGCGGCGGGATGCGCCCGATGCTCGCCTCGGCGACATCGCCTGCCCCACCCTGGTCATCGCCGCCGACCACGACCGCCTGCGCAGCCTGGCGGAGGCCGAGGAACTGCGCGACGGCATCCCCGGCGCGGTGCTGCGCGTGGTGGCGGGCAGCGGCCACATGATCCCGATCGAGGCGCCGGAGGCCCTGGCGCGGCTGATCCTGGACTTCGTCGGTCAGCCGGAGACCTGACGGATCCAGTCCGGCAGGTTGTAGTGCGTCGCGACGCGGGCGATCAGCCCGCCTCGGATCGTGAAGAAGGCGCCGGCCGGCAGGCGGTAGCCCTGGCCGCGCGCCTCCGGCAGGCCCGGGTCGGTGCGCAGGTAGCGGCCGGTGACGACGAATTCCGCCGCGGCGCGCTGGCCGGTGGCGTCCACCATCACCACCAGATCCTCGATCCGCTCGGCATAGGCGGCGTCCATCTGCGCCAGGAAGGCGATGAAGGCGGCCTTGCCCTGGCGCCGCGCGCCCTGGTTCACGTCATGCACCACGTCATCGGCGACCATCGCCAGCATCGTGGCGCGGTCGCCGGTGTCGAAGGCGGCGTAGTAGGCGCGGATCAGGGCTTCGGCTTCGGTCATGGCAGGCGGTCCCCGGGTTGCCGGGCGACCCGGCCGGGCGGTATTGAACCGCGGCAACCTCCCCCGGCAAGACCCGCATGTCCGACAAGCCGCCCGCCTTCCAGGAGATCATCCTGCGGCTCCATCGCTTCTGGGGTGCGCAGGGCTGCCTGATCCTGCAGCCCTACGACATGGAAGTCGGCGCCGGCACCTTCCACCCGGCGACGACTTTGCGCGCGCTGGGGCCGAAGCCCTGGTCGGCCGCCTATGTGCAGCCGAGCCGCCGCCCCTCCGATGGCCGCTACGGCGAGAATCCGAACCGGCTGCAGCACTACTACCAGTACCAGGTCATCATGAAGCCGAGCCCGCGCGACGCGCAGGACCTGCTGATCGCCAGCTACCGCGAGCTCGGCCTCGACCCCATGAAGCACGATTTCCGCTTCGTCGAGGATGACTGGGAAAGCCCGACCCTCGGCGCCTGGGGCCTGGGGTGGGAGGTCTGGTGCGACGGCATGGAGGTGGGCCAGTTCACCTATTTCCAGCAGGTCGGCGGCATCGCCTGCGAGGTGCCGTCCTTCGAGATGACCTACGGCCTGGAACGCCTGGCGATGTTCATCCAGGACGTCGACGACGTTTTCGACATTGACTTCAACGGGCGTGGCGTGACCTACGGCGAAGTCTTCCGCCGCGCCGAGGTCGAGTACAGCCACCACAATTTCACCGGCGCCGACACCGCGATGCTGTTCCGCCACTTCGCGGATGCGGAGGCCGAGTGCCAGTCCCTGCTGGCCTACGACCCGCCCCTGGCGCTGCCGGCCTATGACCAGTGCATCAAGGCCAGCCACCGCTTCAACCTGCTCGACGCCCGCGGCGCCATCAGCGTGACGGAACGCGCCGCCTATATCGGCCGCGTCCGTGCCCTGGCGAAGGGCTGTTGCGAGGCCTGGGTGGCGGGCGAGGCCGCGTGACTTTTGCCCGGGTTTCTACCATGATGCGCCCTCTTTCTACCAGGAGGGCGCCATGGGCCAGTTGAACATCAAGGACGAGGCACTGATCGCCGACGCCAAGGCGCTGGCGGAACTGCTCGGCACGAGCACCACCGCGGCACTGCGCGAAGCGGTGCAGGCGCGGCTGGCCGCCGAGCGCGCGGCGCGGGATGACAAGGTGCGGCGGAAGTACGAGGCGCTGATGGCGATCGGCCGCCGCGTGCGCGAAAGCCTGCCGCCCGGCGCCAGTTTCAGCAGCGACCACTCGGACCTCTATGACGAGAACGGCCTGCCAAAATGATTCTCGACACCTCGGCGCTGATGTCGATCGTCCTGGGGGAGGCGGACGCTCCTGCTTTCGTGGCAGCGCTGCAGACCGGCGCGCCGGTGGCCATGTCCGCGGCCTCCTGGCTGGAAGCGGCCATCGTTGCCGAGAACCGCGCCGGCCTGACGCCGCAGGGTCTCGATGAGGCGCTGGGCTGGATTGCGCCCGAGGTCGTGCCCGTCACGCTGGACCAGGTGCGGCTGGCGCGGGAGGCGCATCGCCGTTTCGGCCGCGGCCGCCACAAGGCTGCGCTGAACTTCGGCGACTGCTTCGCCTACGCCCTGGCGCGGGAGCGGAACGCGCCGCTGCTGTTCAAGGGCGATGATTTCTCACAGACCGACGTGAAGGCCGCCCTCTGATGCCCGAGTTCCTGCTGGAACTGTTTTGCGAGGAAATCCCGGCGCGGATGCAGGCGGGCGGTGCCGAGGCGCTCGCCCGGTCCTTCGCCGCCGCCGCCGCGCCGCTGCTGGACGGCGCGCCGCGCCCCTTCTTCGGCCCGCGCCGCATCGGCCTGTCCGCGACGCTCCGCGCCGAGGTCACGACCGAGGCGAAGGAGGAACGCGGCCCGCGCACCGCCGCCCCGCCGGCGGCGCTCGATGGCTTCCTGCGCAAGCACGGCGCCACGCGCGAACAGCTGGAGGAACAGGGCGGCTTCTGGGTGCTGCGCAAACCCGGCGAGACGGTGGCCGCCGCAAGCCTGCTGTCCGCGGTGCTGCCGGATCTCGTGCAGAAATTCGGCTGGCCGAAATCCATGCGCTGGAGCGGCCCCTTCACCTGGGTCCGCCCCTTGCACCGCATCCTGTGCCTCCTCGACGGCGCCGTGGTGCCCTTCGCCATCGCGGAGCTGCCGGGCATGCAGAGCGGCAACCTCACCGAGGGCCACCGCATCATGGCCGCCGGCGACCGCGTCTTCGCCGTGAAGGGCGTCGGCGACTACGAGGCCGGCCTCCGCGCCCGCTTCGTGGAGCCGGATGCCGGCGCGCGCATGACCCTGATCGAGGACGGGCTGGCGCGGCTGGCCGCGGCGCAGGGCGTGGCCGTGGTGCCGGATCGCGGGCTGCTGGAGGAGGTGGCCGGGCTGGTCGAATGGCCGGTACCGCTGCTCGGCCGGATCGACCCTGGCTTCATGGACCTGCCGCCCGAGCTGATGCGCACCACCATGCGCGTGAACCAGCGCTATTTTTCGTTCACGACGCCCGATGGCAGCGCCGCACCCTTCTTCGGCATCGTCGCCAACATCGTCCCGAGCGATGGCGGCACGGCGCTGGTGGCCGGCAACGAACGGGTTCTGCGGGCGCGGCTTTCCGATGCGCGCTTCTTCTGGGACCAGGACCGCAGGCAGAGGCTGGAGGCGTTCCTGCCGAAGCTGGACGACGTGGTGTTCCACGCCAAGCTCGGCACCCAGGGGCAGCGCGTCGCGCGGATCGAAAAGCTGGCGCGCTGGCTGGCGCCGCAGGTCGGCGCCGACCCCGGGATGGCCGCGCGCGCGGCGAGGCTGGCCAAGGCCGACCTCGCCTCCGGCCTGGTCGGCGAGTTCCCGGAATTGCAGGGCACCATCGGCCGCTACTACGCGCTGGCCCAGGGCGAGGCGCCCGAAGTGGCGGAGGCGATCGGCACCCAGTACCGGCCGCTCGGCCCGGGCGATGCGGTGCCGGCAGAACCGGTCGCCATCGCCGTGGCGCTGGCGGACAAGCTGGACACGCTGGCCGGCTTCTTCGCCGTGGATGAACGCCCGACCGGCTCCGGCGACCCCTTCGCGCTGCGCCGCGCCGCGCTCGGCATCCTCCGCATCATCCGGGAGAACCGGTTGCGGCTGCGGCTGGGCGATGCGCTGGCCGAAGCCTTCTTCGGTTTCCCGCAGGCGCTCGGCGCCACCGCCAGCCCGGAATTCGGCATGGCGGTGGCGCAGGAGAAGCTGAAGGACGGCTGGCAGCCGCCGAAGGGTGGCGCCCACCCGCCGATGGTGGCCGCCTTCGCCGCCGGGCTGGTGGACTTCCTGGCCGAGCGCCTGCGCGTCCAGCTTCGCGCCGAGGGGGCCCGCCACGACCTCGTCGCCGCCGCCTTCGGCCAGGGCGGGGAGGACGACCTGCTGCGCCTGCTCGCCCGCGCCGAGGCGCTGAAGGCGCTGGTCGAGGGCACCGACGGCCCGAACCTGCTCGCCGCCGCCAAGCGCGCCGCCAACATCCTGCGGATCGAGGACAAGAAGGACGGCCCCCACGCCGGCCCGGTCGACCCGGCGCTGCTGACGGCGCCGGAGGAGATCGCCCTCGCCGCGGCCCTCGATCAGGCGGAGCCGGCCGTCGCCGCCGCCCTGGCTTCGGAAAATTTCGCGGCCGCCATGTCGGCGCTCGCCGCGCTGCGCGCGCCGCTCGACGCCTTCTTCGACAAGGTGATCGTGAACGCCCCCGAGAAAGCCACGCGCGAAAACCGGCTGCGCTTGCTCGCGCGGCTAAGGGGCGCCATGGATACGGTCGCAGACTTTTCCCGGATCGAAGGCTGAGCCACGGCGCGAACCAGCCCCGTTACAGCCCGACCCCTTGGCCAAGCCCATATGCAGGAGAACGCCGTCCTATGACTCAATGGGTCTACAGCTTCGGTGCCGGCCACAATGAAGGCCGCGCGGACATGCGCAACCTGCTCGGCGGCAAGGGCGCCAACCTGGCGGAGATGGCCAGCATCGGCCTGCCCGTGCCGCCCGGCTTCACCATCACCACGGAAGTCTGCACCTACTACTACGACCACGGGCAGTCCTACCCGCAGGAACTGCAGGACCAGGTCGCGACCGCGCTGGCGCGGATCGAGGATTCGGTCGGCGCGAAATTCGGCGACACCGCCAAGCCGCTGCTGGTCTCCGTCCGCTCCGGCGCGCGCGTTTCGATGCCCGGCATGATGGACACGGTGCTGAACCTGGGCCTGAACGACGCCACGGTGGATGGCCTCGCCGCCGCCTCCGGCGATGCCCGCTTCGCCTGGGACAGCTACCGCCGGTTCATCCAGATGTTCGGGTCCGTCGTTCTCGGTGTCGACCATCACCGGTTCGAGGAGATCATCGAACACGCCAAGATGGAGCGCGGCGTCGACGAGGACACCCACCTGACGGCGGAGGACTGGAAGGGCGTCGTCACCGGCTACAAGGAGATGGTGGCCGAAGTCACCGGCAAGCCTTTCCCGCAGGAGCCGCACGCACAGCTCTGGGCCGCCATCGGCGCCGTCTTCGGCAGCTGGATGAACCCGCGCGCCAACACCTATCGCCGCCTGCACGACATCCCGGCGCAGTGGGGCACCGCGGTGAACGTCCAGGCCATGGTGTTCGGCAACATGGGCGAGGATTGCGCCACCGGCGTCTGCTTCACCCGCGACCCCAGCACCGGCGAGAACTTCTTCTACGGCGAGTACCTGATCAACGCCCAGGGCGAGGATGTGGTCGCCGGCATCCGCACGCCGCAGCCGATGGCCGAGGCCCGTGCCAAGCCGGGCGAGCGCAGCATGGAAGTCGCCATGCCGAAGGCCTACCAGGAACTGGTGGAGGTCCGCGCCAAGCTCGAGGCGCACTACACCGACATGCAGGACATCGAGTTCACCGTGCAGCAGAACAAGCTGTACATGCTGCAGACCCGCAACGGAAAGCGCACCGCCGCCGCCAGCCTCAAGATCGCGGTGGACATGGCCCGCGAAGGCCTGATCGACCGGACGGAGGCGATCCGGCGCGTCGACCCGAAGTCGCTCGACCAGCTGCTGCACCCGACGCTGGACCCGAAGGCGCCGCGCAAGGCGCTGGCCAAGGGCCTGCCGGCTTCCCCCGGTGCCGCCAGCGGCGTCATCGTGTTCTCCTCCGATGAGGCGGAAGCCCGCGCCGCCAAGGGCGAGCCCGTCATCCTGGTCCGCATCGAGACCAGCCCCGAGGACATCCACGGCATGCACGCCGCCCGCGGCATCCTGACCACGCGCGGCGGCATGACCAGCCACGCGGCGGTCGTCGCCCGCGGCATGGGCCGGCCCTGCGTCGCCGGCGCCGGGTCGATCAGCGTGGACTATGCCGGCCAGACCCTGATGGCCGGCGGCAAGCGCATGGCCGCCGGGGACATGATGACGCTGGACGGCGCCACCGGCGAGGTCTTCGCCGGCTCCGTCCCGATGATCGAACCGCAGCTGTCCGGCGATTTCGGCACGCTGATGGAATGGGCCGACGGCGTCCGCAAGATGAAGGTGCGCGCCAACGCGGAAACCCCGCTGGATGCCGAGACCGCCCGGAAGTTCGGCGCGGAGGGCATCGGCCTGTGCCGGACCGAACACATGTTCTTCGACCCGGAGCGCATCGGCGCCGTGCGCCAGATGATCATGGCGGACACCGAGGAAGGCCGCCGCGACGCCCTGTCCCGCCTGCTGCCCTTCCAGCGGGAGGATTTCCTCAAGCTGTTCCGGATCATGGCGGGGCTGCCGGTGACGATCCGGCTGCTCGACCCGCCGCTGCATGAATTCCTGCCGCACAAGGACAACGAGATCGCCGAGGTGGCGCAGAGCCTCGGCGCCGACGTGGCGGCGATGCAGCGCCGCGCGGCGGATCTGTCGGAAGCCAACCCGATGCTCGGCCACCGCGGCTGCCGGCTCGGCCTGACCTATCCCGAGATCTACGAGATGCAGGTCCGCGCCATCTTCGAGGCCGCCGTCGCCATCGGCCTTGAGACCGGCAAGGCGCCGGTGCCGGAGATCATGATCCCGCTGGTGGCGCTGACGCGCGAACTGGAAATCCTGCGCGCCCTGGTGGACCGCGTGGCGCAGGAGGTCTTCGCCGAAAAGCAGACCACCATCGTCTACCAGGTCGGCACCATGATCGAGCTGCCGCGCGCCGCGCTGATCGCCGACCGCATCGCCGAATCGGCCGATTTCTTCAGCTTCGGCACCAACGACCTGACGCAGACCGTCTTCGGCCTGTCGCGCGACGATGCGGGCAAGTTCCTGCCCTTCTATGTCGAGAAGGGCATCCTGCCGAAGGACCCCTTCGTCTCGATCGATGTCGACGGCGTCGGCGCGCTGGTGCAGATCGCCTCCGAGAAGGGCCGGAAGACCAAGCCGGACCTCAAGCTCGGCATCTGCGGCGAGCATGGCGGCGACCCGGCCTCGATCCACTTCTGCGGCGCGACCGGGCTGGATTACGTCTCCTGCTCGCCCTACCGGGTGCCGGTGGCGCGGCTGGCGGCGGCGCAGGCGGCGCTGGCCAGCGGGGGCGGCGACCGCACCGCATGAGCGTGAGGCGGGCACCCTTCGCCCGATGAATCCCCGCCTCGAATCGGTCGGCAACCGCGTGGCGCTGGTCGCCACGCTGGCGCTGCCGCTGCTGCTGATCCATGCGCGCGGCGTGGCGGAAGGCGTGCTGGCGGCGCTGGCCGGCGCCTTCCTGCTGCGCTGCGCCCTGCGGCGGGACTTCGCCCCGTTCCGGGCGCCCTGGTTCCTGGCGGCGCTCGGCTTCTGGGGCTGGCTGCTGCTGTGCACGCTGCTGAACGGCGCGGCATGGGCGCAGATGCAGGCGGCGCTGGGCTGGGTCCGCATTCCGCTGTCGATCCTGGCCTTCTCCGCCTGGGTTCTGGCCGATGCCGAGGCGCGGCGCTGGCTGCTGCGCGCCGTCGGGCTCGCCGTCGCCTGGATCGTGCTGGAGGTCTGGCTGCAATTGCTGGCCGGGCGGGGCATCCTTGGCCATCGGCGCTGGCCGGCGGGCGAATTGCCCGGCCCCTTCACCCGCCCCCGCGCCGGCCCCTTCCTGGTGATCAGCCTGTGGCCGCCGGTGCTGGAGGCGGCGGGGCGCCTGCTGCGCGGCTCCCTGCCGGCGCGCCTCGCCGCCTGGGCGCTGGTGGCCCTGACACTGGCCACGCTGGTCTTCATCGGCCAGCGGCTGCCGCTGGTCTTCGGCCTGTTCGGCTTCGGCATCGCCGCCCTGCTGATGCGCGGCCTGCTCGGCCCGGCGCTGCTGGCGGCGGCGATCGGGGCGGGGGCGCTGGCGGCCTCCGCCGTGGTGGCGCCGGATGCCTTCAACCGCCTGGCGGTGCAGTTCCCGCGCCAGGTCGCCAATTTTCCGGATAGCCACTACGGCCAGATCCTGGCGCGGGGGCTGGAGATGGCGCGGCAGAACCCGGCCTTCGGCCTCGGCGCCAACGGCTTCCGCCTGAACTGCGCCGACCCGGCCTACCATGCCGGCTGGGCCGCCGGGTCCGATGGCGGCGGCGCGGGCATGTGCGTGATCCACGCCCACAACCCCTACCTGGAAGCGCTGACCAGCGCCGGCTGGCCCGGCCTGCTGCTGTTCGCCGGCTTTGCGCTGTTGCTGCTGGCCGCGGTGTTCCGCGGCCTGCGGCGCGGCGGGGCGCCGCTGCGGATCGGGCTGTTCATCGCCACCCTGATCCCGCTCTGGCCGCTCAGCAGCGGCAGCACGCTGGGTGCGCTGCCGAATGGCGGCATGTGGGTGTTGCTGGCCGGCTGGGGCCTGGCGCTGGCCCGCGCCGAGAAGGCTACCCCAGGCAGCGCATGAACAGCGTGGAGGGGTGGGCGATCTCCCCCACCTCCGCCGCCGTCCGCGCCGGGCCGGTGCCCATCGCCGGCACCACCCCGGCGCCGCGCAGGAACTCCAGCGCCTCGTTGCCCTTCACCGCGAAGTTTACGTTCTGCGGGATGTCGCCGGTGCGCTGGGCGACGCGGGCGGCGTTGAGCTTGGAGACGATGACGCCGACCACATGGCCCGCCAGGTCCAGCAACGGCCCGCCGGAATTGCCCGGCTGCACCGGTGCCGAGATCTGGAACTGCCGCTGGTCATCGGCGAGCCCCGCCAGCGCCGAGACCTCCCCGGTTGTCAGCGTCGGGCCGGAGGACAGCATGCCGGCCAGCGGGAAGCCGTAGGTCACCACGCCCTCCCCGCGCCGGATGTTCATCTCCCGCCGGAAGGCCAGCGGCGGCCCGGCCTCCGCCGGCACCTCGACCAGCGCCAGGTCGCGCTGGCGGTCGGTGCGCAGCACGCGGGCGGTCATGTCCGTGCCGTTGGCGGCGCGCACCCGCAGGGCGCGGCAACGATCGACCACATGCGCATTGGTCAGCGCCCGCCCCGGCGCCACGACGAAGCCGGTGCCGGAGGAGACCATGCGCCCGGTCGCTTCCGGCGAGGGCGCCCCCGGCTTGCCCGGAACCGTGGGCGTCATGGATTGGGGCGCACGGGCCTGCGGCGCGGCCGGCAGCGCCGGCGGCTTGCTGGTCGGCAGCGGCGGGAAGGCCCGGGCCTGGGGGGCACCACCCGGCTGCGGCTTGCCCTGGCCAAGCGCATCGCCGCCCGCGAGCAGGGTGAGCAGCAGGGCTGGGATCAGCGCGAGGGGACGTTGCATGTTCCGCCAGCATGCCGAGTGCCGGCCCTCGCGGTCAATCGCCGCTACAGCAGGCCTTCGCGCCGGAAGGACAGGTGCCGGCCATTGCCGACGATCAGGTGGTCATGCACCGCGATGCCGAGCACCGCCGCCGCCGCCTTCACCTCCTGCGTCATCTCGATATCGGCGCGGGAGGGGGTCGGGTCGCCGGAGGGGTGGTTGTGCACCAGGATCAGCGCGGTCGCCTGCAATTCCAGCGCCCGCTTCACGACCTCCCGCGGGTAGACCGGCGTGTGGTTCACCGTGCCGCGCGCCTGCGCCTCATCCGCGATCAGGCGGTTCTTGGAATCGAGGAACAGCAGCCGGAACTGCTCCACCGATTCGCGGGCCAGCGCGGCGGACAGGTAGCCGATCAGCCGGTCCCAGTTGTTCAGCACGGGTTGGTCGCGCACCTCCGCCCGCAACATCCGCAGCGCCGCGCCGTGGACGGTCTTCAGCGCCGCGGTGCCGGCCTCCCCCATCCCCTCCACCTGCTGCAGGTCCCGGGCGGGCGCGGCGATGGCATTCGCGAAACTGCCGAAGCGGGCGAGCAGGGCGCGGGCGATGGGCTTGGTGTCCCGGCGCGGCAGCGCCTGGAACAGCAGCATCTCCAGCATCTCGTGGTCGAGCAGGCTGTCCGGGCCAGCCGTCAGCAGCCGGGTGCGCATGCGGGCGCGATGGCCGAGATGGCCCGGCGGCGGAGCCTCGGACATCCCGTTGTCATCCGCCGGGAACAGCCCGTCGAGCCCGGTACTCGCTTCGGAAAATTGCGGCTTTCGGGCCATCCCAACCCCTCGCTCAGCGGCGAAGGGTGCAACGTCCAGGCGGGATATTCAACCTCTGCGTTCAGGCCCCGAAGGGCGGGCGGTGCAGGCCGGCCGGGGAGACGGTGAAGATTTCCGCGCCATCGGCTGTCACGCCGACCATGTGCTCGAACTGCGCCGACAGGCTGCGGTCGCGGGTCACGGCGGTCCAGCCATCATCCAGCACCTTCACCTCCGGCCGTCCGGCATTCACCATCGGCTCCACGGTGAAGAACATGCCGGGCTTCAGCACCGGGCCTTCGCCGGGGCGTCCGAAATGCAGCACGTTCGGCGGTTCGTGGAAGCGCCGGCCGATGCCGTGGCCGCAGAAATCCCGCACCACGGAAAAGCGGTTGCGCTCGACATAGGACTGGATGGCGTGGCCGATATCCCCGAGCGTCGCGCCCGGCTTGATGGCGGCGATGCCGCGCATCATGGATTCGTAGGTCACGTCCATCAGCAGCCGCGCCTTGGTCGATGGCGTGCCGGCGACGTACATCCGGCTGGTGTCGCCGTGCCAGCCATCGAGGATGACGGTGACGTCGATATTCACGATGTCGCCATCCAGCAGCACCCGGTCGCCCGGGATGCCGTGGCAGACCACGTGGTTGATCGAGGTGCAGGAGGATTTGGTGTAGCCGCGGTAGCCCAGCGTCGCCGGGATCGCGTCATGCGCCAGCACGAAGTCGTGGATCAGCCGGTCGATCGCCTCGGTGGTGATGCCCGGCTTCACATGCGGCGTGATCATGTCCAGCGTCTCGGCCGCCAGGCGGCCGGCACGGCGCATGCCCTCGAAATCCGCAGGGGCGTGGAGGGTGATGCGACGGCTTTCGCCGGCCTGCTGCTCCATGATGTGTGGGACCGTCCCGAAAAGATGCTGATATAATGCGCGAAGATGCGCTGCGGTCCCGCCTGATGCAAGGCATGGCGGGGTTGCGCGGCGGGCTACCCGCCCGGTTTTTCGCCCGTTGTCTGCTCGGTGCTGCCGAGCGCATCCGCCAGCCGATGCGTCGCGCTGCCGGGCCGGGCCGGCTTCTGCTGGCTTTCATGCGGCGCCCAGCCCGTCAGCATCAGCAGCCGCAGGCCGGGCCGGATGCCGTCCTGCCCTTCCGGGAGCGCGGCGGCTGCCATCGGAAACAGGGCGCGCGGCGGCGTGCGCGGGTCGCGGGCCAGCACCGCATTCGCCTCCCCGGCCGCGCGCAGATCGGCCAGCAGGGCGAAGGGCGTGCGGTAGGCAAGCCCCACCTCCTCCGCATCCGCCACCGGCAGCGCGAAGCCGGCGCGTTGCAGCAGGCCGGCGGCATCGCGCAACTCCGGGAAGGGCGAGACACGCGGCGAAAGCCCGCCGCGCAGCGCCGTCTCCGCCTCCGCCAGCGCCTGGCGCAGCGGCTGCAAAGTGCCGAGGCCGGGCAGGGAGGCCAGGAACAACCCATCCGGCGCCAAGGCCCGGCGGATCTGGATCAGCGCGCCGGGCAGGTCGTTGACCCAGTGCAGCGACAGGCTGGCCACGATCAGGTCGAAGCTTTCGGGCGCGAAGGGCAGGAACTCCTCATCCGCCGCTACCGCCAGGCCCCCCGCGCGCGCGGCCATGGCCGGCGAGAGGTCGGCCGAGACGACGGAGGCGATGCCCCGGTCGCGCAGCCTGGGCGCCACCACGCCACGCCCGCCGAGGTCGAGGGCGCGGGAGAACCGGCGCGTCACGTCGTCCAGCCGGTCCAGCAGCCGGTCGGCGCAATCCTCCAGGATCGGCGCCACCTGGTGCACCGTGCCGGCGGCCCTGTCGCGGCGGCGGCGCAGCAGCGCCCGGTCGAAAACCTGCATCGCATCCATCCGGCGGCAGATGCGCCCGCTTCGCCCGGCGGACAAGGCGGGCTAGGCTTCGGGCCAGGCTTTCTGGGACTTTGGGGAGGGACGCATGGTCGCACCGTCGACGCTGAAGGCCTGGCTGCGCGACGGCGCGGAGCTCGCCATCCTCGATGCACGGGAGGAGGGCGAGTTCGGCGCCTCCCACCTGTTCTGGGCGGTGCCCTGCCCGCTGTCCCAGGCCGAGTTCCGCGCCCCCCTGCTGCTGCCGCGCCGCGACGTGCGGGTGGTCTGCACCGATGGCGGGGAGGGGCTCGCCGCGCGCCTCGCCGCAGTGCTGGCGACGCTCGGCTGCACCGACGTGCAGGTGCTGGAGGGTGGCACGCCGGCTTGGCAGGCGGCGGGGTATGAGCTGTTCTCCGGCGTCAACGTGCCCTCCAAGGCCTTCGGCGAATGGGTCGAGCATCACTACGAGACGCCCTCCGTCGATGCGGCGGAACTGGCGGCGATGCAGGCCGCGGGGGCGGATCTGCTGGTGGTGGACAGCCGGCCGATGGCGGAATTCCACGCCATGTCGATCCCCGGCGGGATCAACGTGCCGGGCGCGGAACTCGCCTACCGCGTGCCGGGGATGCTGGCGCGGCCCGGGACCACCGTGGTGGTGAACTGCGCCGGCCGCACGCGGTCGATCCTCGGGGCCGAGAGCCTGCGGCGGGCCGGGCTGCCGAACCGGGTGGTGGCGCTGCGCAACGGCACCATGGGGTGGGAACTCGCCGGCTTCCGCTGCAGCCGCGGCCGCAACGAGAGTTTCGCGCCGGGCATCCCCGCCGATGCCGCCGAGACGTTTTCCCGCGCGGAAAGCTTCGCCGGGGCGGCGGGCGCGGGGCGGATCGACCGGGCCGGGCTGGCGGCGCTGCGGGCGGAGCCTGGCCGCACCACCTACCTGCTCGACGTGCGCGACCCGACGGAGTTCGCCACCGGCCACCTGCCCGGCGCCATCAACGCGCCCGGCGGCCAGCTGGTGCAGGCGACGGACAATTGGGTGGCGGTGCGCGGCGCCCGGATCGTGCTGGTGGACGATACCGGCACCCGAAGCGCGATGACCGCCGGCTGGCTGCGCCAGCTTGGCGGCTGGGAGGTGTCCTGCCTGAGGATGGACAGCCACGAGGCGCTGGAAACCGGGCCCGTTCTGCCCCGCCTGCCCGACGCGCTGCGCCCCGCCGTCCCGCGCATCGCCCCCGATGCGGTGCGGGGCGGGGAGGTGGCGGTGGTGGACCTCGCCCGGTCCCTGGCCTTCCGGGCCGGGCACATCCCCGGCGCGGTATGGGGCGTGCGGACGCGGCTGGATGCGGTCGCGGCGCGCCTGCCGCCCGGCCGCCCGGTGGCGGTCGCGGCACCCTCCGACGACCTGGCGGCGCTCGGCGCGGCGGACCTGCGCGGCCTCGGCATCGCCGATGTGGCGGTGCTGGAAGGTGGCACCGCGGCCTGGAAGGCGGCCGGCTTCCCGCTGGAGGCCGATCGCACCGACCCACCCGACGCTGCCTGCATCGACGCCTACCTGCGTCCCTACGACCGCAACAGCGGGGTGGAGGAGGCGATGCGCGCCTACCTGGCCTGGGAGATCGACCTGGTGCACGCCGTGGAACGCGACGGCGATGCCCCCTTCGGCGCCTGGTAGGCTCCTGCTGGCGCGGCTCGGCGGCGGGCTGCTCGATGCCCTGCTGCCGCCGCACTGCCTGACCTGCGAGGCGGCGGTGGAGCGCCAGGGCACGCAATGCGGCGACTGCTTCCGCCAGCTCGCGCGCCTGACTGCCCCGTTCTGCGCCCGTTGCGGCGTGCCCTTCCTGCATGCCGGGCAGGCCGGGCCGGGCGGGCTGTGCCCGTCCTGCCTGGCGCGGCCGCCGGCCTACGGCATGGCGCGCGCCGCGCTGCGCTACGACGCGGGTGCGCAGCGCCTGATCCTGCCGTTCAAGCATGGCGACCGCACCGACCTAGCGGCGCCGCTGGCCGAGAAGATGGCGCAGGCCGGGGCGGCGCTGCTGGCCGGCTGCGACCTGATCGTGCCGGTGCCGCTGCATTGGCGGCGGCTGCTGTCGCGCCGCTACAACCAGGCGGCGCTGCTGGCCCAGAGGCTGGCGCGCCTGGCCGGCAGGCCCTGCATTCCGGACCTGCTGCGGCGCTCGCGCCCCACGCCGCCGCTCGGCGACCTCGGCGCGGCGCAGCGGGCGGCGCTGCTGGCCGGTGCCTTCCGGCTGACGGCCCGCGGTGCCCGGCGCGTGGCCGGACGGCGCGTGCTGCTGGTGGATGACGTGATGACCTCCGGCGCCACCGCCGAGGCCTGTGCCCGCGCATTGCTGGCCGCCGGCGCGGCTTCGGTGGATGTTTTGGCGGCCGCGCGGGTGCCGGACCCACGACTTCAGGCGGAGGCTTGACCGGAGCCGTGCGGCGCCCGATTTCAAGGGAATGCCGAAGATCGAAATCTACACCCAGGATTTCTGCCCCTATTGCAGCCGGGCAGTGGCGCTGTTGACCCGCAAGGGCGCGGCCTTCGAAGAAAAATACGCCCCGAACGGCTCGGAGGCGCGGCGCGAGGCGATGGCGCGTTCCGGCGGCCGCACCTCCGTGCCGCAGATCTTCATCGATGGCCGGCACATCGGCGGCTGCGACGACCTGATGGCGCTGGAGCGCAAGGGCGGGCTCGACCCGCTGCTGGCGCAATGATCCACTACCAGCTCCGCTGCGCCGCCAGCCATGAATTCGATGGCTGGTTCCAGGACAGCGCCGGCTTCGACAAGCTGGCCGCGGCCGGGCTGGTGGAATGCCCGCATTGCGGCGGCACGCAGGTGACCCGCGCCCTGATGGCGCCGGCGGTCCGCAAGTCCCGCCGCAAGGTCGTGGCGCCGCCGCCGGCGGAGGAAAAGCCCGCCGCGCCGGAACCCGCGCCGAGCAACGCCCTGGTGCCCACCGACAGCGGCGGCATGTCGCAGCGCGTCGCCGCCGGGCCGATCCCGGCGCAGCTTCTCGCCATGCTGCAGCGGATGCGGGCCGAGGTGGAGAAATCGTGCGACTACGTCGGCGACGGCTTCGCCGAGGAAGCGCGCAAGATCCACAATGGCGAGGTCGAGTCCCGCGGCATCTATGGCGAGGCGACCGAGGCGGAGGCGGAGGCGCTGGCCGAGGACGGCATCGACATCGCCCGCCTGCCCTGGGTGCCCCGCGCCGACGGCTGAACCGGGGCGCGCCGGTGCTCGTCTTCAGCTACGGCATCCCGAAATCCGGCAGCACGCTGGCCTTCGAACTCGCCAAGGCCGTGGCCCGCCTCGGCGGTCACCGCCAGCCCCTGCTGGCCGCCTCGCTGCTGCCCGGCGGCCACAAGGTGAACTTCGCGCAGGACCTGGTGGCGGCCGACCTGCCGCGCCTGGCGGAGGCCGCCGCCGGCCGCATCCTGCTGGTCAAGACGCATGCCTGCCCGGGGCCGGAGTGGGTGGCGGCCTACAAGGGGCTGGCCGCGCAGGGCCTGGTCTCGGCGCATGTGAACCACCGCGACCCGCGCGACATCTGCCTGTCCCTGCTCGATGCCAGCCGGCTGGCGCGCGGCCGGGGCGAACGCGCCTTCGCGGAGTTCGTGACGCTGGACGACGCGGTGGCCGGGGTGCGGCGCTACCTTGGCGAGCAGGCCATCTGGGCGGTGCTGCCGCGGGTCCTGCCGCTCGACTACGCCATCTGCGCCTTTCGCATGGCCGACGCGGTGGAGGCCATCAAGGCCGAGCTGGGGATCGCCTGCCCGAACTGGCTGGTACGGCTGTGGGTGCAGCGATTCGCCTTCACCTACCGCAACAAGGCGGTGCCCGCCCGGCACGAGGCGGAGCTGACCTCGGCGCAGGCGGCGTGGCTCGCCCGGGAATTCGCGGCCTGGCTGCCGCGCCGTTAGCAATTCGAATTATCATTGGAAGACACGCCAGGATCGGTTTCGACCTGGCTGGAGCAGTCTGCATCCTCTTCGAGTCAACCGCCTTTCCGCACGACGGATGCCGCGAGTTTCGGGTGGGTTTCTCCACAGCTTTACCCCCGCAAATGTGGAAAACTCTTCCTGTGGCGCCGCGGATACACGAAGGCGTTCCAAAAATATTTTAACGTGCTGCGGGAACACAGAAAGAACACTCCAGCGAGCCCCGGTGCGGCCAGGGGTTCCACAGGACAGGGCACTGCTTATCCCCAGGGAAATCCCCCGAGATGGGGATAAGCCGCCCCTTGACCGGGCGACCTGACCCGGATCGGCGTTCAGCGCCGCGCCATGGCCAGGTAGTTCACCCCCAGGTCCCGCGTCTCAGACCACTGGCCGGTCGGCGACATGCGCATGCCGGCGAGCTCCGTGATCCGGTAGCCGGTCGGGCGCAGCGCGGCGCCGAGCTCGCCCGGCGTGATGAACATCCGCCAGTCATGGGTGCCGACCGGCAGCAGCCGCAGCAGGTACTCCGCGCCGAGCTTGGCCAGCAGGAAGGAGCGCGCGGTGCGGTTCAGCGTGGACAGGAAGATCGGCGCGCCCGGCTTCGCGAGCGCTGCCAGGGCGCCGAGGAACTGCGCGCGGTCCTCGACATGCTCGATCACCTCCAGCGCCACCACCGCGTCGAATTTTTCGCCAACCGCCAGCAGATCCTCGGGGCCACCCTCGCGGTAGTCGATCGACAGCCCGCCGGCCTCGGCATGGGCGCGGGCGGCCGCCAGGGCCTCGCCGGCCGCATCCACGCCGGTGACGTGCGCGCCCAGGCGGGCGAAGGCCTCCGAGGCCAGCCCGGCGCCGCATCCGACATCCAGGATGGACTTGCCGGCGACCCCGTCCAGGCGCTTCGCGATCCAGCCGGTGCGCAGCGGGTTCATCCGGTGCAGGGGCTTCATCGGCCCGTCCGGGTCCCACCAGCGCGCGGCCAGCGCATCGAATTTCTGTCGTTCCCCGGCAACAACCGTGCCCGTCATGGCTGCACTCCCCCAATTATGGTCAGTTGGTCATGGTTGCCCGCCGGCCACGCCCCCGTTATCTGTCCGCCCTCCGGCGAGGCGCAACAGGGGCCGCCCCGCCGAGACCTTCTGACCCACCCCCCGGACCCGCGCATGGCCCGCATCGTGATGAAGTTCGGCGGCACCTCCGTCGCCGACCTCGACCGCATCCGCAACGTCGCCACCCGCGTGAAGCGGGAGGTCGAGGCCGGCCACGAGGTCGCGGTGGTGGTCTCCGCCATGTCCGGCGTGACCAACCAGCTCGTGAAATGGTGCCAGGAGCTGTCGCCGCTGCATGATGCGCGGGAATACGACACGGTGGTGGCGACCGGCGAGCAGGTGACCATCGGCCTGCTGGCCATCGCGTTGCAAACCATCGGCGTCGATGCCCGGTCCTGGCAGGGCTGGCAGGTGCCGATCCGCACCGATACCGCCCATGGCAAGGCCCGCGTCGAGAGCATCGAGGGTGCGCTGCTGATCGAGCGCATGCAGATGGGCCAGGTGCCCGTCGTCGCCGGCTTCCAGGGCATCGCCCCCGACAACCGGGTGACCACGCTCGGCCGTGGCGGGTCCGACCTCTCGGCAGTCGCCATCGCCGCCGCCGTCAAGGCAGACCGCTGCGACATCTACACCGACGTGGACGGCATCTACACCACCGACCCCCGCATGGTCCCGCGCGCCCGGAAGCTGGAGAAGATCAGCTACGAGGAAATGCTGGAACTGGCCTCGGTCGGGGCCAAGGTATTGCAGACACGGTCGGTCGAACTGGCCATGAAGCAGCGCGTGCGGGTGCAGGTGCTGTCGAGCTTCGAGGACAAGCCAGGTTCCCTGGTGGTGGATGAGGACGAAATCGTGGAACAGCCCATCGTGTCCGGCATCGCCTATTCGCGGGACGAGGCGAAGGTGACGCTGCGCCGGGTGCCGGACAAGCCCGGCATCGCCGCCTCCGTTTTCGGCCCGCTGTCGGCGGCCAATGTGAACGTGGACATGATCGTGCAGAACATCGGCGACGATGGCAGCACGGACATGACCTTCACCCTCGGCCGGTCCGACCTGCCGCGGGCGCGGGACCTGCTGGAGAAGCAGGCCGGGGCGATCGGCTACGAGGCGCTGATCGCCGACCCGGACGTGGCCAAGATCTCGGTCGTCGGCATCGGCATGCGGACCCATGCGGGCGTCGCGGCGACGATGTTCAGGACGCTGTCGGAGAAGGGCATCAACATCCAGGTCATCTCCACCAGCGAGATCAAGGTCAGCGTCCTGGTCGCCGCCGACTACACCGAGCTCGCGGTGCGCGCCCTGCACACCGCCTATGGCCTGGACGGGCCGGAGCCCGCGCGGCGGGGGGAGGGCTGATGGACGCCCTTCCGCCGGCAACGCCGCCAGCCGAGGCCTTGGCAAGGATCGACGCGCTGATGGCGCGCGGCGCCGCCTTCTTCGGCACGCGCTACGCCATCATGGGCGGCGCCATGTCCTGGGTCAGCGAGCGCAACCTGGTCGCCGCACTGTCCAATGCCGGCGCCTTCGGCGTCATCGCCTGCGGCGCCATGGAGCCGCCGCGGCTGGCCGAGGAGATCGTCGCGACGCAGGCGCTGACGCAGAAACCCTTCGGCGTGAACCTGATCACGATGCATCCGCGGCTGGACCAGCTGGTGCAGACCTGCATCGACCACAAGGTGGGCCACATCGTCTTCGCCGGCGGCATTCCACCCGGCGCGGCGATCAAGGCGGCGAAGGAGGGCGGTGCCAAGGTGGTGTGCTTCGCCCCGGCGCTCGCGATGGCCAAGAAGCTGGTCCGGTCCGGCGCCGATGCGCTGGTGATCGAGGGCAGCGAGGCCGGCGGGCATATCGGCCCGGTGTCGCTGACCGTGCTGGCGCAGGAAATCCTGCCGCATATCCGCGATGTCCCGGTCTTCGTCGCCGGCGGCATCGGGCGGGGGGAGGCGATCCTGTCCTATCTCGAGATGGGCGCGGCCGGCGCGCAGCTCGGCACCCGCTTCGTCTGCGCCACGGAATCCATCGCGCATCCGAACTTCAAGAAGGCCTTCCTGCGCGGCGCCGCGCGGGATGCGCTGCCGACGGTGCAGCTGGATGAGCGTTTCCCCGTCATCCCGGTACGCGCCCTGCAGAATGGCGGCACCAAGCGCTTCCTGGAGCACCAGGCGGAAACCATCCGCCGGTTCCTGGCCGGCGAGGTCGAGAAGGCCGCGGCGCAGCTCGAGATCGAGCATTTCTGGGCCGGTGCGCTGCGCCGGGCAGTGATCGACGGCGATGTCGAGAACGGGTCGCTCATGGCCGGGCAGAGCGTCGGCCTGGTGACGCGGGAACAGCCGGCGGCGGAGATCGTGCAGGAACTGGTGGCGCAGGCCGCCATGGCCCTGGCGGCACGCGGGGCGTAAGTTTTTTTCGTTGCGGAGCCGCTGCTGATCTCTGCCCGTTCAAGGACTTCCGCCGGATTGCCGCGGCCATTTCGGGCGCTGTGCGCCCGGAATGGGTTTGCGGCCCTCCCTGCCGCGCGGTAGATGTAGCTCCCGTGGCTTATGACCTGAAACGCACCTCCCGACTCGGCTTTGGCAGCGGCGACAGCAGCGGCGCGGAGGTTGGCCGCGTCGGCGAGGAACTCGCCTCCGCCCGCCTCGCCCTCGGCCTGACGGTGGAGGAGATGGCAACCCGGCTGCGAATCCGCCGGCCCTACCTGGAAGCGCTGGAGGAAGGCCGCCTGCGCGACCTGCCCGGCCCGGCCTACGCCACCGGCTTCGTGCGCGCCTATGCCACCGCGCTCGGGCTGGATGCGGATGAGATGGTGCGGCGGTTCCGCGACCTGTCCGGCGTCGCGGCGAACCAGAAGACGCCGCTGATCTTCCCCGAACCCGTGCCGGAACGTGGCGTGCCGGCGGGCGCCGTGGTGGTGGTCGGCGCCGTGCTGGCCATCGGGTCCTATGTCGCCTGGTACAACATCTCCGGCGCCGGGGACCGCACGGTGGACCGCGTGCCGCCGGTGCCGGCGCGGCTGGAACAGGCGGCGGATCAGGGCCGCACGCAGATGCCGGGGCGGGAGGCCGCTCGGGCCGCCGGCCCGGGCGCCCTGCCGCTGTCCGCGCTGCCGCCGCCGGGCGGCCTGCCCCCGGTGGTGCCGTCGGCGCCCCCGGCACCGCCTTCGAGTGGCGCCAACACCTCGGCGCTGGCCGCGACAATGCCGGCCGCCCCGCCGCCCGTCGTCGAGGTCGTGCCAGTGGAGCCGCCGCCGGCCCTGGTGGAGATCCCCGGCCTGCCGGACGGCACCCGCGTGGTACTGCGCGCCCGGATGGACAGCCCGGACGGCGCCTGGGTCCAGGTGAAGGACCAGCGGTCCGGCCAGACCCTGGTCAGCCGCGTGCTGCGCCCGGGGGAGGCCTGGCCGGTGCCGGTGCGGGATGGGGTGCTGCTGCTGGATACCGGCAAGGCGCAGGGGCTCGACATCGTCGTGGATGGGGCGCTGTCCGATGTGCTGGAAGGCCAGGTCGGCGTCCGCCGCAACATCGCCCTGGCCCCGGAAAGGCTGCGCCAGCGGTCGCTCGCGCCGAGTGCCGCCATCGCGCCGGGACGCTGAGCGCGGGCGGGCGCCCCGCTCCGCGGCCTTCTCCCCTGTAAGGATTGCCCGCGGCACCCTATGCTGAGGGCTCGGAAAGCCGGGAAGCCCCATGTCCTACCGCCCCTACCAGCAGATCACCCGCCGCAAGTCCCGGCTGATTCATGTCGGCAAGGTGCCGGTCGGCGGCGACAGCCCGATCACCGTGCAGACCATGACCAACACGCCGACGGAGGACGCGGCGGCCACCATCGCGCAGATCCGCAAGTCGGAACTGGCCGGCGTCGACATCGTCCGCGTCTCCGTCCCGACCGAGGAGGCCACCGCCGCGCTGGCCGAGATCGTGCGGGAGGTGAATGTCCCGATCGTCGCCGACGTGCATTTCCACTACCGCCGCGCCATCGAGGCCGCCCAGGCCGGCGCCGCCTGCCTGCGCATCAATCCCGGCAATATCGGCAGCAAGGAGCGGGTGAAGGAGGTGGTGAAGGCCGCCCGCGACCATGGCTGCTCCATCCGTATCGGCGTCAATGCCGGGTCCCTGGAGAAGCACCTGCTGGAGAAATACGGGGAGCCGAACCCGGAGGCGCTGGTGGAGAGCGCCCTGTGGCACGCCGACCACCTGCTGCAGGAAGGTTTTGACGAATTCAAGATCAGCGTAAAGGCGTCCGACGTCTTCCTCGCGGTCGCCGCCTATCAGCAACTGGCGGAAGCCTGCGACCACCCGCTGCATATCGGCATCACCGAGGCCGGTGGCCGGCGGGCGGGCACGGTGAAATCCGCCATCGGCCTGGGCTCGCTGCTGTGGGCCGGCATCGGCGACACGCTGCGCGTTTCCCTGAGTGCCGAGCCTGAAGAGGAAGTCTCGGTGGGCTGGGACCTGCTGAAATCGCTGCATATTCGCCACCGCGGCGTGAAGGTCATCTCCTGCCCCTCCTGCGCCCGGCAGGGCTTCGACGTGATCCGGACAGTGGAGAAGCTGGAGGACCGGCTGGCGCATATCGACCAGCCGATCAGCCTGTCCATCATCGGCTGCGTGGTGAACGGGCCGGGGGAGGCGCTGATGACCGATATCGGCCTGACCGGCGGCGGCGCCGGCACGCACATGGTCTACGGCATGGGCAAGACCAGCCACACGGTGAAGACCGACGAGATGGTGGAGCACATCATCAGCCTGGTGGAGGCCCGCGCCGAGACGATGCGCGCGGCCAAGGCGGCGGAGGCGGCGGCGGCGGAACAGCAGGCGGCGGAATAGCCCCGGCGCTATTGCGCCGGCTGCACCAATCCGCAGCCGGTCGCCAGCCGCATCCGGTCCCACTCGTTCCAGCCTTCGCGGATCATGCCGTCCTCGACCCGCGCCATGGTCATGCCGCTGATCGTGAGCGTCCGCCCGGTCGGCGGGATGCCGAGGCCGCCGCCACTATGCGTCAGGCTGGCGCTCCAGCGCGCCACCGCCATCGGGCCGGCTTCGACCACGTCATGGACGGTGAAGTGGATGTCGGAGAAGCCATCGAGGAAGCGCTCGAAGAACGCGCGGAAGGCCTCCGGACCCCGCGCATCGGCGCCGGATTCGTCCAGGGCGTAGGCGATGGCGTCGGGCGCGAAATAGGTGGCGATCCGCCCGGCATCGCGCCGGTTCCAGACCTCCTCGAACCACAGGCGCAGCACGGTACCGGCTGAAGACGGCATGGCATGACCCTCCCGAGCCGCCAACCGGGGCGGCAGCCGGCAGGCTAGCGCCACGCCGGCGCGTCCTTCGAAGAAAATCCGCAGGTGAGGCCCACCCCTTGCCCGCCATGGCGTGCCGCGATACGCGCCACCGCATGGCCAATTCCCCGCTCCAGCCCGTCCGCGGCACCCGTGACCTGATCGGCGAGGATTTCCGCGCGCATCATCACGTCACCGCCGCCGCGCGGCGCGTCACCGCGCTGTATGGCTACGAGGAATGGGCGACACCGATCTTCGAGAGCACCGGCGTCTTCGCCCGCAGCCTGGGCGAGACCTCCGACGTGGTGTCGAAGGAGATGTACAGCTTCGAGGACCGCGGCGGCGACAGCCTGACCCTGCGGCCGGAGAACACCGCCGGCATCTGCCGCGCCCTGGTCTCCAACGGCCTGACGCAGTCGAACCTGCCCCGCAAGGTGTTCTACGCCGGCCCGATGTTCCGCTACGAGCGGCCGCAGAAGGGCCGCTACCGCCAGTTCCACCAGATCGGCGCCGAGGTGCTCGGCGCCGCGGAGCCGCTGGCGGATGCGGAGGTGATCGCCGCCGGCTGGCACATCCTGACCGATCTCGGAATCGCCGACGGCGTGGTGCTGGAGATCAACACGCTGGGCGATGCCGAGAGCCGGGACGGCTACCGCGCCGCCCTCGTCGCGCATTTCCGGGCGCATGAGGCGGATCTCTCCGCCGACAGCCGGGTGCGGCTGGAGAAGAACCCGATGCGCATCCTCGACAGCAAGGATGAGGGCGACCGCCGCATCGTCGCCACCGCGCCAACCATCGAGCCGTTCCTGACGCCCGCCGCCGCCGGTTTCTTCGAAGCGGTGCTGCGCCACCTGGAAACCCTCGGGGTGCCAACCCGGCGCAATCCGCGGATCGTGCGGGGGCTGGACTACTACAGCCACACCGCCTTCGAATTCGTCACCGATCGCCTGGGCGCCCAGGGCACCGTGATGGCCGGCGGCCGCTACGATGGCCTGGTCGAGGAGATGGGCGGCCCGCCCACCCCCTGCGTCGGCTGGGCCGCCGGGATCGAGCGCCTGGCCATGCTGATGGCCTCCGCCCCCGCCGCGCCACGCCCCGTCGCGGTGATCCCGGTGGGGGAGGCGCAGGAGGCGGCGGCGCTCGGCCTGCTGCAATCGCTGCGCCGGGCCGGCGTGGTGGCGGAGATCGCCTACAAGGGCAACCTCAAGCGCCGCATGGAACGCGCCAACAAACTGTCCGCCCGCGCCGCGCTGATCCTGGGCGAGGACGAGGCGGCCCAGGGCGTGATGCAGCTTCGCGACCTGGATAGCGGGACGCAGGAGACGGTTTCGCTTGCCGAGGCGGTCGCTCGGCTTTCGGCATGAGCCTGCCACAGAAACTCGACCGGCTGCTGACCCGGGCGGACGAAATCCGCCACGCGCTGAACACCGCCGATGGCAACCAGATCGGCAACCTGTCCAAGGAACTTTCCGACCTCGAACCGCTGGTCGCCAAGGTCTCGGCCTATCGCGCGGCGGAAAAGGCGCGGGACGAGGCGGAGGCCATGCTGGCGGACCCGGAGCTGCGCGAGTTGGCCGAGGCCGAGTTCTATGAGCTGCGCGACAGCCTGCCGCGGATGGAACGCGAGATCCGCCTGATGCTGCTTCCGCGCGATGCCGCCGACAGCCGAAGCGCGATTCTCGAAATCCGCCCGGCCGCCGGCGGCGACGAGGCGGCGCTGTTCGCGGCGGAGCTGTTCGGCGCCTACCAGCGCTACGCCGCCGCCCAGGGCTGGCGCTTCGAGATCCTGGACTACGACGCCAGCGACCTCGGCGGGGTGAAGGGCGCGACCGCCGGCGTCGAGGGCCGCGGCGTCTTCGCGAAGCTGAAGTTCGAATCCGGCGTGCACCGGGTGCAGCGGGTGCCCGCCACCGAAACCCAGGGCCGCATCCATACCTCCACCGTCACCGTGGCCGTGCTGCCGGAGGCGGAGGAGGTCGATGTCCACATCAATGAGGGCGACCTGCGGATAGACACCTACCGGGCCTCCGGCGCCGGCGGCCAGCATGTGAACAAGACCGACAGCGCCGTCCGCATCACCCACATCCCCTCCGGCGTCGTGGTGGCGATGCAGGAGGAGAAGTCGCAGCACAAGAACAAGGCCAAGGCCATGAAGGTCTTGCGCGCCCGGCTGTATGAGGCGGAGCGGGCGCGGCTGGCCGGGGTGCGCTCGGCGGACCGCAAGGGCCAGGTCGGCACCGGCGACCGGTCGGAGCGCATCCGCACCTACAACTTCCCGCAGGGACGCGTGACCGACCACCGCATCGGCCTGACCCTGCACAAGATCGACCGCGTGATGCTGGGCGAGTTCGAGGAGATCATCGGCGCCCTGACGGCGGAGGATGAGGCGGCACGGCTGGCGGCCGAATCGGAGTGAACTGCGAGCCCGGCGAGACCGTCGGCGCCTTCCTCTGCCAGGCCGGCCAGGTGCTGCGCGCCGCTGCCATCGACAGCCCCCGCCTGGAAGCGCGCCTGCTGCTCGGCCACGCCATGGGCGTGACGGCGGAGGCGCTGCTGCGCGACCCGCGCGCGCCGGTGCCGCCCGCAGCGGCGGCCCGCTTCGGCCAGGCGCTGCGGGCGCGGCTGGCGCATGTGCCGATGGCCTACATCCTCGGACGGCAGGGCTTCTGGACCCTGGATCTGGCGGTCTCCCCCGCCACCCTGATCCCCCGCCCCGATTCGGAATCGCTGGTCGAGGCGGCGCTGGCGGCGTTTCCGGATGCGGCGGCGCCGCTGCGCGTGCTGGATTTCGGCACCGGGACCGGCTGCCTGCTGCTGGCGGTGCTGGCGGAGCGGCCGGCCGCCTTCGGCATCGGCGTGGACCTTTCGCCCGCCGCCGCCGCGCTGGCCGCCGGCAATGCCCGGAGCAACGGGCTGGCGGGGCGGGCGGCCTTCCTGGCGGGTGATTGGGCGGCGGCGCTGGCGGGCCGGTTCGACCTGGTGCTGTCCAACCCGCCCTACATCGAATCGGCCGCCATCGCCGGGCTGATGCCGGAGGTGGCGCGGCATGAACCCGCCGGGGCGCTGGATGGCGGCGCGGATGGGCTCATGGCCTACCGGGCGCTGGCCGGCGCGTTGCCGGGGCTGCTGGCGCCGGGTGGAGTCGCGGTGCTGGAACTCGGCCAGGGGCAGCGCCTGGCGGTGGAGGCGCTGGCCGTTGCCGCGGGCCTCGTCCCGCTGGGGTGCCGGAGCGACCTGGGCGGGGTGGAGCGCGCCTTGAGTCTCGGAATACCAGGGTCCTCAAAAAAATAGTTTGGCGCCACGCCCCGGCGGCACTAAGTTGGCGCGGCGGAGTGGGGCATGCGGATGCGGCCCGGTTCCGTAGCGGCCGGGCGATGGCGGCGGGGCTGAAGAAACCCCTCTCGCGTGCCGGCCTGCCGCGCAGACGCAAACCGATAATCCAGCGTTCCCGGTGGGGCCCAGCCCCGGTCCGGCGGCGCGATTGCGAGACGGCGAACGCCAGACCTATGAACATGAAACGCATGCGCGGCCGCGGCGGCAACCGTCACGGCGGGGGCGGTGGCGGCGGCGGCGGTGGGCCGTATCGCCAGGGCGGCGGGGGCGGCGGCGGAGGTGGCGGTGGCCACCAGCCGATGAACCGCAACCACATCTTCGACAGCAACGGCCCGGACATGCGCCTGCGTGGCACGGCGCAGCAGCTGTTCGAGAAGTACCTGCAGCTCGGCCGCGACGCGACCGGCGCCAGCGACCGGGTGATGGCGGAAAGCTATTTCCAGCACGCCGAGCATTATTTCCGCATCCTGAATGCGATGAGCCAGGCGAGCCAGCAGCAGGGTGGCCAGCCTTACCCGCCGCAGCGCCGCTACCAGGACCAGGACGGCAACGAGGGCCAGCAGCCCTCGGACCAGGCCGAAATGTCGATGTCCAGCTACGGCCAGCAGAACGGCAACGGCCAGCAGCACGCCAACGGCCAGAACGGCAATGGCACCAATGGCAACGGGGCCAACGGCAATGGCCATGGCCACCAGATGGACCAGGATGGCGACGGCCAGCAGGACCAGCGCGACCCCCGCGACGACTGAACCGGGCGACGACTGAACGGCGCAGCCCCCCTGATGCGGGGGGCTGGTCGCCTCAGGCCAGCAATTCGGCCTGCACCGGCTCCAGCGCATCGCCCAGCGCGACCCGTCCGCCCTCCAGCACCTCCGCATAGACGCCCATGTCCATGTGGCCGAAATGCTCGCGCAGCCATTTCTGCGGCTTCGCGTCGCGTTCGGCGGTCGCCGGGTTCACCTCGGTCGCCGGGCAGCGCTGGGTGCGCTTGAACACCCGCAGCCGGGCGCCGCCGAGCAGGATCTCCCGCCCGATCCAGTCGAATTCGGCGAAGGGCTTGCCGCCGGCCACATGGATGTTGGCGCGGAAGCGGATCGGGTCGAGCGTCATGCCCACCTTCTCCTCCAGCGCCCGCACCGAATTCAGGCCGAGGATGGACACCGCCTTGGCGGCGATATCGGTGAAGGCGTGGCCCGGCGCCTCGGCGAAGCGCAGCGCGCCGCGGGCCTCCTCACCGAGGTAGTCGGTCATCCAGGCGGCAGCGGCGCTGCGGCCGGCCTCCGTGCGCAGATCGGCCTCGAAGACCGGCGCCGGCGGGGCGTGCAGCCGCAGGATGCCATCCTCGTAGCCGGCGCGGATGGCGGCGATGCGGGCATTCGCCATCAGGCAGGCGAAATGGCGCTTCTGCAGCCAGACCGGCGCGGCCGGGTCGAAGGGGCTGTCGCCCTGGGCGAAGGCGAAGCGGCGGTCATCCGGCAGGCCCTCCCCGGGGCGCAGGTCGACCGCCTCCATCGCCTCGGGCGACAGGCCCTTCACCGGGTAGCGGGAGATCCGTTCAACGCGCATGCCGAAAGCCCTTGAAGCGTTGCGCCTGGACTTACCACATCAAGGGGGAAGGCGACGCCCTCGCTGCCCGATCGGGGGCGGGGGACGCCAGTCCGCTCAAGAGAGGGACAGTTGGATGGACATCGAGAAATTCACCGACCGCGCCCGGGGCTTCCTCCAGGCCGCGCAGACCATCGCGATTCGCGAATTCCACCAGCGCGTCACGCCGGAACACCTGCTGAAGGCACTGCTCGATGACGAGCAGGGCGCGGCGGCCGGGCTGATCCGGGCCGCCGGTGGCGACCCCAACGCCGCCAAGCAGGCGGTGGATGCCGAGATCGGCCGCCAGCCCAAGGTGCAGGGCGCCGGCGCCGGCCAGCCGCAATTCACCCCCGACATCGTCCGCGTGCTGGATGCGGCCCAGCAGGCCGCCACCAAGGCCGGCGACAGCTTCGTGGCGCAGGACCGGCTGCTGGTGGCGCTGGCCGCCAGCGATGGCCCCTCCGGCCGCGCGCTGCGTGCCGCCAAGGCGGACCCGGCCCGGCTGGAAGCGGCGGTGGCGACGCTGCGCAAGGGCCGCACCGTGGACAGCCAGAACGCCGAGGAGCAGTTCGAGGCGCTGAAGAAATACGCCCGGGATCTCACCGCCCTGGCGCGCGAAGGCAAGCTCGACCCGGTCATCGGCCGCGACGAGGAAATCCGCCGCACCATCCAGGTCCTCGCCCGCCGCACCAAGAACAATCCCGTGCTGATCGGCGAGCCCGGCGTCGGCAAGACCGCCATCGTCGAGGGCCTGGCGCTGCGCATCGTGCGCGGCGACGTGCCGGAGGCGCTGAAGGACAAGAAGGTGATGGCGCTCGACCTGGGCTCCATGGTCGCCGGCGCGAAATACCGCGGCGAGTTCGAGGAGCGCCTGAAGGGCGTGCTGAAGGAGGTCGAGGAGGCCGCCGGCGACATCGTGCTGTTCATCGACGAGATGCACACGTTGGTCGGCGCCGGCAAGGCGGATGGCGCCATGGACGCCTCCAACCTCATCAAGCCGGCCCTGGCGCGTGGCGAGCTGCATTGCGTCGGCGCCACCACGCTCGATGAATACCGCAAGCATGTCGAGAAGGACGCGGCGCTGGCGCGGCGCTTCCAGCCGGTGCTGGTGGGCGAGCCCTCGGTGCAGGACACCGTCTCCATCCTGCGCGGGATCAAGGAGAAGTACGAGCTGCACCACGGCGTCCGCATCACGGACGGCGCGCTGGTGGCGGCCGCCACGCTGTCCAACCGCTACATCACCGACCGCTTCCTGCCGGACAAGGCCATCGACCTGATGGACGAGGCGTCCTCCCGCCTCCGGATGCAGGTGGACAGCAAGCCGGAGGAGCTGGACGCGATCGACCGCGACCTCATGCGCCTCAAGATCGAGCGCGAGGCGCTGCGCAAGGAGTCGGACAGCGCCAGCAAGGACCGCCTGCTGAAGCTGGAGAAGGAGCTTTCCGAGTTGGAGGAACGCTCCGCCGAGATGACCGGGCGCTGGGAGGCCGAGAAGTCCCTGGTGGTCGAGAGCCAGAAGCTGAAGGAGGAGCTGGACCGCGCGCGGACCGAGTTCGACCTGGCGCAGAACCGCGGCGACCTGGCCAAGGCGTCCGAGCTTCGCTTCGGCGTCATCCCGCAGCTGGAGAAGAAGCTGGCCGAGGCCGGTGACGGTGATGCGCGCCTGGTGAACGAGGCGGTGACGGAGGAAGCCATCGCCGCCGTCGTCTCCCGCTGGACCGGCATTCCGGTGGAGAAGATGCTGGAGGGCGAGCGCGCCAAGCTGCTGAAGATGGAAGACCAGCTGCGCAAGCGCGTGGTCGGGCAGGAGGAGGCGCTGGAGGCGGTGGCCAAGGCCGTGCGCCGGGCGCGGGCCGGGTTGCAGGACCCGAACCGCCCCATCGGCAGCTTCCTGTTCCTCGGCCCCACGGGCGTCGGCAAGACGGAACTGGTCAAATCGCTGGCGAACTTCCTGTTCGACGACGAGCGCGCCATGACCCGGATCGACATGTCCGAGTTCATGGAAAAGCACGCCGTCGCCCGGCTGATCGGCGCCCCGCCCGGCTATGTCGGCTATGAGGAAGGCGGCACGCTGACGGAGGCCATCCGCCGCCGCCCCTACCAGGTGATCCTGTTCGACGAGGTGGAGAAGGCCCACGACGACGTCTTCAACATCCTGCTGCAGGTGCTGGATGATGGCCGCCTGACCGACGGCCAGGGCCGCACGGTGGATTTCCGCAACTGCATCATCGTGCTGACCAGCAACCTCGGCAGCCAGGCCATCGCCGAACTGCCCGAGACGTCCGACATCGAGGCGGCGCGGCCGGCGGTGATGCGGGCGGTGCGCGACCGCTTCCGGCCGGAATTCCTGAACCGGCTGGATGAGGTGGTCCTGTTCCGACGCCTGGCGCGCAGCGACATGGCGGCGATCGTGGACATCCAGCTGCGCGGCCTGCGGAAGCTTCTGGAAGACCGCAAGATCGTGCTGGACCTCGACGACAGCGCGCGGGAATGGCTGGCGGAAGCCGGCTACGACCCGGCCTACGGCGCCCGCCCGCTGAAGCGCGTCATCCAGCGCAACCTGCAGGACAAGCTGGCCGGCCTGCTGCTGGAAGGCACGCTGCATGACGGCACGCACCTGCTGGTCTCCGCCAGCCCGGACGGGCTGGAGGTGCGGCCGGCGCCGCCTGGATCGCCGGAGGCGCAGGAAGCCGCCTGAGCCTCAGCGCCGCGCTGCCAGCAGCGCGGCGCCGCGCGCCCGGCCGGCGATGGGCACGGGCAGGCTGCGATAGGCGTCCAGCCCGCGCCCGGCGGTGCCGGCCGGGGCGGCGATGACCATGGCCCGCTCCGCCCCATTGGACAGGCCGGCGCCGCCGCGGGCACCCAGCCCTGCGGCACCGGCCAGCGCAACCGGCGGGTGCGGCCGGCCCTGTTCCTGCGCCCAGGCGGCCAGGACCCGGGCCCGGTAGGGCTCCGCCCGCTCCGGCGTCTGGGAATGATAGGCGGCGGCGGCGCGGGTCCAGTCGTTGCGGGTGGCGTTCAGCTCCGTCAGGAAGCGGGCGGCGTAGGTGGCGTTGGTCAGCGGGTCGAAGGCGGCATCGAGGTTGGCGAAGGCGTCCGGATGGTGGCGCAGGTTCACCTGCATGCAGCCGATGTCGATCGAGCGCATGCCGCCGGCCTGCAAGGCCTGCACCCCGGCAATGGCTGCCGCCTTGGTGGGGAAGAATTGCCCGCGTCCCTCGGCATTGATGGTCCAGGGCCAGGGGTGGAAGGCGCCGCTATCAGGGTCCCGCCGCCCGGATTCGACGCGGCCGATGGCCATCAGCAGCTGCGGCGGCAAGGCGGCGGCGCGCTCGGCGGCCTGGATGGCGGCGCGGCACAGCAGGCCGGGCTCCGCCCTGGCGGCGGGCGCGGCGAGGATCAGCAGGATCAGCAGGAACAGCGTGCGCATGGCCCGCGCACGGCAAGCCCCGTGCCAGGGCCGGCGGTTCAGGGCGGGGGTGGCGCGGGCTCCGCCGTGGGCGCCGCCGCCGGCAGTGGCACGGCTTCGACGGGCGGCACCGAGGCGGCAGGCGGCGCCAGGAGGCCGGCGGCCGGTGCGGGCGGGGGTGCGGGTGCCGGTGCGGGTGCCGGTGCGGGCGCAGGCTCCGGCGCGGCGGGCTCCGGCAGGGTCTGCGTGTAGTCCGGCACGATGCGCGCCTGGGCGCCGGCGATGACCAGCACGCGCTCCCCCACCGCCAGCGGAATCTCGTCCCGCTGCGTCACGGACAGCAGCTCGCCGTTGGTCTTGCGGACGATGTATTCCATCGCCGTGGTGTTGCCAGCCACCCGTTCCGTCGCCGCGCCGAACAACCCGCCGACCAGCGCGCCGCCGACCGCGCCGATGGCGCCCGTCATGTTGCCGCCCCCGGCCTGGGAGCCGACGATGCCGCCCGCCGCGCCGCCGGTGGCCGCGCCCGTCGCACCCTCCGCCGTCACGGTGACGCGGCGCTGGCCGATGATGACGGCCTGTTCCACGCGGTTCATCTGCTGCACGGCGCTGGTGGCGTAGTCGTCCGGCGAGTAGCTCGGCCGGCAGCCGGCCAGGATGAGAAGGAGGAGGAGGGAGATGCGGGCCATGGCCGCGTTGCTTAGGCCAGCCGGCCCCGCCCTGTCACCCTCCGCCATCCCCCAGCCTCCCCCGAGCACCGCGCTCATTCCGCGCCCGGATTGCGGCTTCATGCGGGCGGGTGACGAGGGCGCGGCGGCGTCCTAGCCTTGCCGCCACAACGCGGGAGAAGGCGGCCATGGCACGCATCGGCTTCATCGGGCTCGGCAACATGGGCGCCCCGATGGCGCGCAACCTGGTGCGCGCGGGCCACGCGGTTGCGGTGTTCGACCTGTCCGCGGCCGCGATGCAGGCGGTGCCCGGCGCCACCATGGCCGAGAGCGCCGCCGCCGCCGCGCTGCAGGCCGAATTCGTCTTCACCATGCTGCCCGAGGGCCGCCACGTGCGCGACGCGCTGCTGGGGGCGGGCGGAGTCGCCGCCGCGTGCCCGGAGGATGCCGTGCTGGTGGATTGCTCCACCATCGACGTGGCGACGGCCCGCGCCCTGGCGGCGGAAAGCGGCCGCTTCTTCCTGGATGCGCCGGTGTCCGGCGGGGTGATGGGGGCGGAGGCCGGGACGCTGACCTTCATGGTGGGCGGCGATGCGGCCGCCTTCACCGCCGCCGAGCCCATCCTGGCGCAGATGGGCCGGGCCGCGATCCATTGCGGGCAGGCGGGGGCGGGGCAGGCGGCCAAGGCCTGCAACAACATGATGCTGGCGGCGACCATGATCGTGACCGCCGAGGCCTTCGTGCTGGCCGAAAGCCTCGGGCTTTCGCACCAGGCGCTGTTCGACGTGGCGTCCAAATCCTCGGGGCAGAGCTGGAGCCTGACGACGTATTGCCCGGTGCCGGGGCCGGTGCCGGGGAGCCCGGCCAACCGGGATTACGCGCCGGGGTTCGCGGCGAGCCTGATGTTGAAGGATCTGGGGCTGGCGGTCGGGGCGGCGCAGGAGGCGGGGCTGGACTTGCCGGTGGGGGAGAAGGCGCTGGAGGTTTATCGGAGGTTTGTGGAGGAGGGAGGCGGAAAGAGGGATTTTTCGGGTGTGGTGAGGATGGTGAGGGACAGAGCGACATGACTGCGCGCGGATATGGCCTGGAAGGCAATCAGACTCGAAGGTAGCCGAGACGGATGACCGTCCCCGAAGAATCGCTCCAGATCTCCGACATCAGTAGCGGGGCAATTCGTGTAGCTCAGGAGTTGCACGTGACGGGAGGCATAAGGGCGTTTGGTTCTAGTGCTGGGTTTTGGGCCTGGCATCCGGTTACTATCGGCGGAGCCATTCACGCACTGAAGCCTGTACCAATAAATTCTATTTTAAACATAGCAAAAAATCTCGGCGCAGAGCTCTTCGGTGGTAATGAGATCAGCGGGCTTGGTGCGTCGCTACATTCTAGAGTTTGGACGCCGCTCGATGGTCCGTATAATGGCCAGCCTCAACCCGCTGATCTGTGGATCAACATTGCAGCGAACGCTGATCGGGCGGGTGATAGGCGGTATGCCGAGCTCGCGAACCATATTTCCTTCAGTCTGCGCGCGGCTGGGATACGACTTCGGGATGCGTCTGATCATTATAGGGATCAGCTGCTTGCGGCGATTGAGGAGAAGCGAAAGCCAGGAATTTTGTTCAGTAATCTTCCGCTGAGCGACCTCCAGCTTGCGTTTCACTCCGTACTTTCAGAGCTAGGGAGCGCACGAGATTACCTCGGTGTCTTGTTGGGCTACAGCTTTAATGCGCCACCGAGTATTGATGCCATGAATCGGTTCAAAAGGTGGGTTTCAAAAGCTGCTCATTCAGATTTAAGATTAGAACCGATCGTCGACAAAGTTCTTCGTGGCTACGACCAAACCAGTAGCGACCCCTGGCTTGCTGACTTGTCTGAATACCGTAACGAATTTCTTCATCGGCGTCCGCTCGGGTCGGGCGAAGGTGCGCGCTGGCTCCGACTTTGCGAGTACGAACGAAACGGGGTGATCTACCCTTTTATTGAAATGCCGCTTGGTCCTAGTGATTCGTCAGCGCCCGGTCAGGACTCGCTTCACCGCTTTGTAAGTTTGCAGAGGTGTATGACGGCGCTTATGCGTGACGCCGCCGCCTCTGCGCGTTACGCTGCTACGCCAGCGCACCTAGGGGCGCAGCAGATGCCGTGGGAGCCTAGCGTGGACTGGACCACGAAAGGCTGAAGCGAGCGAACCTCGTTACCGCTCGAAAATCCGCGGATCCATCCTCACTGCCTGCTCCGCCCCAACCCAAATCCGGGCCGAGTCCGGATGCCCCGGATTCACCACCACATTCTCATCCCTTCCCCCCGTGACCACAGACGCCACGATCAGCAGCGCCGACCTTCCCTCCCGCAGCCACGCCCCCCCAAACGCCTGCGCCACCGAGACCTCGAACGGATCATCCCACCCCGGATGCCGCCCCGGCTCGAACCGCTCCCGCGACACATCCTCAGGCACCTCCGCCACCACGCAGCGCGCCGCACTCGGTGGGCTTTTCCGGTTGGCGTGGACCAGCACTTCCACCAGGCACAGCGCGAAGCTCGTGCCGGTGTAGATCGCCGCCAGCCCGGGCGGATTCCAGCGTTGCCCGAACAGCCGGGCGCCCTCGCCGGACCAGATCGGGTGCGGCCCCGTGACAATGCGCCAAAGGCGCACGCGCTACAGCGCCAGCCCGTATTCCAGCGCGTTCAGAACCTGCTCCGTCCGCCGCGTGCCGAGGTCGGTGCGGGCCGCGTCCACCGGGCTGCGCCCGTCCAGCGCAGGATGCGGCGTGGTCATGAACTCCCGCGCCTCCGCCTCCGAGCCCAGGGCGCGGCGGGCATGGACGAACAGCCGGGCCACCCGTTCGGTCCGCTCGCTTTCCTGCGGCGAAAGCTGCGTGGCGCGGCGCTCCAGCGTCGTCTTCGGCACCACGCCCCATTCCAGGCTCGCGGCGCGGGCCTTGTCGCCGCCGGCCAGTGATTCCGCCACATGCCGCAGCGCCTGCCGCGGCAGCCCGCGTTCCACCGCCTTCTCGATCAGCGCCGGGGAGGGCAGGGAGACGCGGCGAGACCCGAGGTCCAGCTTCGTCCCGCGCCCTTCGTTCGGGCCAAACCCGGCAAAAGTCTGGTCCGCCCGCGCCTCGACCATCTCCAGGGTGGCGTCGCCGAGGTGGATCACGAAATCGCCCTCCCGATTCGAGCCCTCCGGGATGAAGGCGATGCCCATCAGCGCGGCCACCGCCTGGGCGTCGTAGTTGGTGAGCATGCTGCCTGGTCTCCGACCACATGGGGCAAGATATGGCCCCAGGTGGTCGGTTGCAAGGAAACGTCGCGCTCACTCCGGGCGAGGCTTGCCGCCCAGCGCCCGCCCACTCACCACCGCCTCCTCCCCGAACCGCGCCCGCAGCTTTTGGACCGCCGCCCACCTGACGGCCCGCCGTGCCGCCTCCGGGTCCGCCAGGTCTGGAAGGTCGGCAGAATCCCCGGGCGCCAGCGGTTGCGTCCCCACGCCGATCAGCCGGAAGGCCGTGCCGGACACCTCCTTCGCCAGCATCGGCTGCGCCGCCCGGAATAGCATTTCCGGGAGCTTCGTCGGCCGCCCCAGCCGCACCGTCCGCGTCCGGCTCTCGAACCCGGCCGTCTTCAGCTTCAGCACCACCCCCGCCGCCGCCAGCCCCTTCTCGGAAAGCCGACGGCCGAGCTTCTCGCAAAGCCGCCACAGCGGCACTTCCAGCTCCGCCAGGGTGCGCAGGTCGGTGTCGAAGGTCGTCTCGGCCGAGATGCTCTTCACCGCCCGCGCCGGGTCCACGCGCCGCGCATCCTCGCCGCGGGCGCGCGCGGCGAGGCTCGGTCCATCCTCGCCGAAGCGCCGCGCCGCCTCCCGCACCTCCAGCGCCGCCAGTTGCCCGAGCCGGGTGAAGCCGGCGCCGGCCAGCTTCTTCGCCAAGGCCGGCCCCACCCCCGGCAGCAGCGTCACCGGCTGGTCCGCCAGCCACGCGCGACCCTCCTCGCCCATCACGGCGAAGCCGCGCGGCTTGTCGCGTTCCGCCGCCAGCTTCGCCAGCAGCCGGTTCGGCGCCAGGCCGATGGAGACGGTGATGCGCAGCCGCCGCTCCACCTCCCGCGCGAAGCGGGCCAGCACCAAAGCGGGCGGGGCGCGGTGCAGGGCCTCCGTCCCGCTCAGGTCCAGCACCGCCTCGTCGATCGACAGCGGCTGCACCAGCGGGGTCAGCGCCTCCATCATCTCCCGCATCTCGCGCGCCACGGCGACGTATTTCGCCATGTCCGGCTTGATGACGACGGCGTCCGGGCAGGCGGCGAGCGCCTTGAACATCGGCATGGCGCTGCGCACGCCGCGCGTCCGCGCCACGTAGCAGGCCGCCGAGACCACGCCGCGCCGCCCGCCGCCGACGATCACCGGGCGGGTCAGCAATTCGGGGCGGTCGCGCTTCTCGACGCTGGCGTAGAAGGCGTCGCAGTCGATATGGGCCACGGAAAGCCGGAACAGCGCCGCGTGGCGGACGATGCGGCGGCTGCCGCAGGCGGGGCAGGTGGCGCCGGGCGGGTCGCGGGACAGGCAGTCCCGGCAGAGGGCGGGCATGGTCACGCGGCCAGGATGGCGGCGGGCACCGCCAGCGCCATCGCCGCGAGCGCCCAGGGCCAAAGCCGCCGGAAGCTGGCGCGCACCGCCCGCACATGCGGCCGCGCCGCCGCCGGGGCGCGCGCCTCGTCATGGAAGCGCAGGGAATCGGTCAGCAGCCAGGCGCCGGCATGGCCAGCGCGCATCGCCCGCACGGTGGCGAGCATCGCGCGCAGCAGGTGCGCCATGGCCACCGCCATCAGCAGCACCGCGCCGCCCATCAGCAGGTCCGCCACGCCCTGCCGCGTCATCGTCGCCGCCGCAGGAAGGGCAGCGCCAGCAGCCAGGCCAGCAGCAGCAGGCCGGGCAGTTGCTCGGCGAACCCGCGCGGGGCGCGGGAAGGGGCGGCGGCCTGGAGGATCAGGCCAAGGGCCGCCTCCGCCAGCAGCACCACCGCCAGCGCCACGCCGGCCACCACGGCGCGCTCGCCGTTGGTCAGGGGCGGGCGCAGAACCAGGCCGGCGGCCAGCCACAGCAGCACGGCCATCGCCGCGGCCTCCAGCCAGGCGGCCGGGATGCCGCCGAGGCGCGGCGCCAGCAGCAATTCCCGCACCGGGCCCAGCACCGCGCCGGCGCAGAAGGCCAGCCCGCCGAAGATCAGGCCCTGCCTCACCACAGCCGGGCGGCGCCGAGCACGCCGGAACTGTCGCCCTGCCGCGCCGCGCGGATCGGGGTGGCGAAGGTGTCGGAAAAGACGTGGCGCGGGATCAGCCGCGGCAGCGCCTCATACAGATGCGCCATGTTGGACAGCCCGCCGCCGAGCAGGATCACATCCGGGTCCAGCAGGTTCACCACGGAAGCCAGGGCGCGCGCCAGCCGCTCCACATGCCGGTCCAGCGCCGCCTGCGCCCGGGCCTCGCCGGCCGCGGCGCGGGCGGGCAGGCCGGAGGCATCGCGGGCGCCGGGGCCATCGGCATCGGCGGCGAGCGCGGGGCCACACAGGAAGGTCTCGATGCAACCGCGCTGGCCGCACCAGCAGGCCGGGCCGGGGTGTTCGGCCTCGGTCATCCAGGGCAGCGGGTTGTGGCCCCATTCGCCGGCGACGCGGTTGCGCCCCTCCACCAGCCGCCCGCCCGCCACCAGGGCGCCGCCGACGCCGGTGCCGAGGATGACGGCGAAGCCGGTGCCCGGATGGTCGTGCAGCTCGCTCAGCGCCAGGCAGTTGGCGTCGTTGGACAGCCGCACCGGCCGGCCGAGCCGCGCCGCGAGGTCGGCGCCCAGGGGGCGGCCGTTGAGGAAGGTGGAATTGGCGCCGCGGATCAGGCCAGTGGCCGGGCTCTCGCTGCCGGGGATGCCGATGCCGATGCTGGCCTGCGCGCCGATCTCGGCCTCGGCGGCCGCCACCATCTCCGCGATGCGGGCGATGGTCGCCGCGTAGTCCGGCGGGGTCGGCAGGCGGCGGCGCAGGCGGAGCGTGCCGCCGGGGTCGAGCGCCGCGACCTCCACCTTGGTGCCGCCGAGATCGATGCCGATGCGCCAGGACATGGCGGCAAGGTGGCGCCCGGCACGCCGCGGGGCAAGCGCTTGCCTTCATCCGGCGGGGGTGGTGGAATCTGGCCGATGAGCGAGACGTTGCTGGATGTCCAGGGCCTGACCTGCCCCTTGCCGGTCCTCAAGGCCAACAAGGCCCTGCGCGGCCTCGCGCCCGGCGCACGCCTGGTGGTGCTGGCGACGGACCCGGCCAGCGTGAAGGATTTTCGGGCCTATGCCGCGGAGACGGGGCACGCGCTGGTGGGGTTCTCGGAGGAAAAGGGCCTGTACCGCTTCACGCTCCGCAAGCGCGAAGACTCGGCGCCATCCCCATGAGCGTCCTGCTGTTCACCCACCTGGCCTGCCTGCGCCATGACCCGGGGGAGGGCCATCCGGAATGCCCGGACCGGCTGCGCGCCGTGCTGCGCGCCCTGGATACCGAGGAATTCGCCGGCCTGATCCGGGCGGAGGCGCCGCTGGCGACGGTGGAACAGCTTCTGCGCGTGCATCCGGCCGGCTACGTCGATGCCATCCTCGGCATCCGGCCGGAGGGGGAGGAGCGCGTCGCGCTCGACGCCGATACGGTGATGAGCGCCGGCAGCGCCGAGGCCGCCTTGCGCGCCGCGGGGGCGGCCATCGCCGGGGTGGATGCGGTGTGCCGGGGGGAGGTGCGCCGGGTGTTCTGCGCCACCCGCCCGCCCGGCCACCATGCCGAGCCGAAGCGCCCGATGGGCTTCTGCCTGTTCGCCACCGCCGCCATCGCCGCCCGCCACGCCCAGGCGGCGCATGGCCTGGCGAAGGTCGCCGTGGTGGATTTCGACGTGCACCACGGCAACGGCACCCAGGCCTGCTTCGAGTCCGACGCCACCCTGTTCTATGCCAGCAGCCACCAATGGCCCTGCTACCCCGGCACCGGCGACAGCGACGAGACCGGCGTCGGCAACATCCTGAACGCCAAGCTGCCCCCCGGCGCCGATGGCCCGGCCTTCCGCGCCGCCTGGCGGGACCGGTTGTTGCCGGCGCTTGACAGTTTCGCCCCCGACCTCATCCTCGTGTCAGCCGGATTTGACGCGCACGCCGCCGACCCCCTGGCGCAACTCCGGGTGCGGGAGGCGGATTTCGACTGGTTGACCACCGAACTCTGCGCCCTGGCGGAAAAGCATTGCGAAGGCCGTCTGGTGAGCCTGCTGGAAGGCGGCTACGACCTGGAGGCGCTGGCCCTGTCCACCGCCACCCATGTCCGGGCCCTGATGCGGGCCTGACATCGGCGTAGGCCCCGCATATCTTTTTGCTTCCCATGGAAGACCAAGTTGATGTCAACTCAGCCTGACACTTCGAGGCCCGTCGCCTCCCTCTCCTTCGAGGATGCGCTGGCGGAGCTGGAGGGGATCGTGAAGGACCTGGAAGCAGGCAAGGGACGTCTGGAGGAAGCCGTGGCCGCCTATGAACGTGGCGCGGCGCTCCGCCGCCACTGCGAGGCGAAGCTGGCCGAAGCCGAGGCCAAGGTGCAGGCCATCGTGGAGGCTGGCCCCGGCCAGGCCAGCGGCCTGCGGGACATGGCGTGATGCCGGACACCCAGCCCATGTCGCCGCTCCGCACTGCCCTGGCCGAGGCCGCCACCGAAATCGACGAGGCGCTCGACCAGATCCTGCCGCCGGAGGAAGGGCCGGAAGCGCCGCTGCTCGCCGCCATGCGCTACGCCGTGATCGGCGGCGGCAAGCGGCTGCGCGGCTTCCTGGTGCTGGAGGGGGCGAAGCAGTTCGGCGTCTCCCGCAAGGCGGCGCTGCGCGTCGCCGCGGCGATCGAGATGCTGCACGCCTACTCCCTGGTGCATGACGACCTGCCGGCGATGGACGACGACGACCTCCGCCGCGGCAAGCCCACCCTGCACAAGGCCTTCGACGAGGCGACCGCCATCATCGCCGGCGATGCGTTGCAGGCGCTGGCCTTCGGCACCCTGGCGGATGAGGAAACCCATTCCGACCCCGCCGTGCGGGTGGAACTGGTCCGCTGCCTCGCCAAGGCGGCCGGCGCCCGGGGCATGTGCGGCGGGCAGATGCTGGACATGCTGGCCGAAGCCTCCGGCGAGGTGCTGGACGAGGCGCATGTCGGGCGGCTGCAACTGCTGAAGACCGGAAGGCTGATCGAGTTCTCCGCCGAGGCCGGCGCCATCCTCGGCAAGGCGCCGCCACCCTTGCGCCATGCTTTGGCCGCCTATGGGCGGGATATCGGCGCGGCGTTCCAGATCGCGGATGATCTATTGGACGCGACCGCAACGCCGGAGGAAACCGGTAAACGTACGGGCAAGGACGCGGAAGCCGGCAAGGCCACGCTGCTGGGTATCCTCGGCCTGGAACGGGCGCGGATGCAGGCGGAACGCCTGGTGGACCAGGCGCGTCATCACCTGGACAGCCTGGGCGAGCGGGCCGATCTGCTGCGCGACCTCGCCGGCTACACCATCGAGAGGAAGAGCTGAGAACCATGGCGCCACCGGTCACTCCCCTGCTGGATCGCGTCCGCGTCCCGGCCGATCTCCGCAACTATTCGGGGGAGCAGCTCAAGCAACTGGCCGACGAATTGCGGGCGGAGACCATCGATGCCGTCAGCCAGACCGGCGGGCACCTGGGCGCCTCGCTCGGCGTGGTGGAACTGACCGTCGCCGTGCATGCGGTGTTCGAGACGCCGCGCGACCGGCTGATCTGGGACGTCGGCCACCAGGCCTATCCGCACAAGATCCTGACCGGCCGGCGCGACCGCATCCGCTCCCTGCGGACCGAGGGCGGGCTGTCCGGCTTCACCCGGCGCACGGAATCGGAATACGACCCGTTCGGGGCCGCGCATTCCTCCACCTCGATCTCCGCCGGCCTCGGCATGGCGATGGCGCGCGACCTGAAGGGCGACGAACGGCATGTGATCGCCGTGATCGGCGACGGCTCGATGTCCGCCGGCATGGCCTATGAGGCGATGAACAATGCCGGCGCGGCGAAGGCGCGGCTGATCGTCATCCTCAACGACAACGACATGTCGATCGCCCCGCCCGTGGGCGCGATGAGCGCCTACCTGTCCAAGGTCGTCTCCTCCCGCCCCTTCCTCTCGGTGCGGGAGATGATGGCGAAGCTGGCCCGCCGCTTTCCGCGCCCGATCGAGCGCACCGCCCGCCGTGCCGAGGAATTCGCCCGCGGCCTGCTGACCGGCGGCACGCTGTTCGAGGAACTCGGCTTCTACTATGTCGGCCCGATCGATGGCCACGACCTGGACCACCTGCTGCCGGTGCTGCGCAACCTGCGCGATGCCGAGGATGCGCAGCCCATCCTGCTGCATGTCGTGACCCAGAAGGGCAAGGGCTACGCCCCGGCCGAGGCCAGCGCCGACAAGTACCATGGCGTGCAGAAGTTCAACGTCATCACCGGCGAGCAGGCCAAGGCCCCGCCCGGCCCGCCCAGCTACACCAAGGTGTTCGCCAACGCCCTGATCGCGGAGGCCGAGGCGGATGAACGCATCGTCTCGATCAACGCGGCGATGCCGGCCGGCACCGGGCTCGACCTGTTCGCGAAGAAGTTTCCGCAGCGCTGCTTCGATGTCGGCATCGCCGAGCAGCACGCCGTCACCTGCGCCGCCGGCATGGCGACGGAAGGCCTCAAGCCCTTCGTCGCGATCTATTCCACCTTCCTGCAGCGCGCCTACGACCAGGTGGTGCATGACGTGGCGCTGCAATCCCTGCCGGTGCGCTTCGCCATGGACCGGGCAGGATTGGTCGGGGCGGACGGCGCCACGCATGCCGGCAGCTTCGACATCGCCTATCTCGGCTGCCTGCCGAACATGGTGCTGATGGCGGCGGCGGATGAAGTCGAGCTGATGCACATGGTCGCAACCGCCGCGATGATCGACGACCGCCCCTCCGCCTTCCGCTACCCGCGCGGCGAGGGCCTCGGCCTGACGCTGCCGGCGCGCGGCACGCCGCTCGAGGTCGGGCGTGGCCGGGTGCTGCGGGAAGGCAACGCGGTGGCCATCCTGTCCTACGGCACGCGGCTCGCCGAGTGCATGAAGGCGGCGGATGAACTGGCGGCGCAGGGGCTGACCTGCACCGTCGCAGATGCCCGCTTCGCCAAGCCGCTGGACACAGGGCTGGTGGAGCGCCTGGCGAAGCACCACGAGGTGCTGATCACCATCGAGGAAGGCTCGATGGGCGGCTTCGGCAGCCTCGTCGCGCACCATCTGCTGTGGAAGGGGCTGCTCGACGGCCAGACGAAGTTCCGGCCGATGACGCTGCCGGATACCTTCATCGACCACGCCGCGCCGAAGGTGCAGTACGACCACGCCGGCCTGAATGCGCGCCACGTCGTCGCCACCGCCCTGGCCGCGCTGGGCCTGGAGACCGCCGAGGCCCTGCCGGCGCGCGCCTGACATGCGCGGCACGATCATCCGATCCGTCGTGCCGCATGTCCTGATGGCGGATTTGCCGGAACCCTTCGCCTATTCCCAGGCCTGGTACCGCCGCCGCGGCGCCATGCTGGTGGAGGTGGTGACGGAGGATGGCATCACCGGCTGGGGCGAGGCCTTCGGGCCACCCGAACTCACCGCGCCGATCTGCGCCTGGCTCGCCCCATTGCTGGTCGGCCAGGACGCCATGGCGCGGGAGGCGCTGTGGCAGTCCCTGTACAACCGCCTGCGCGACCACGGCCAGCGCGGGCTGGTGGTGGAGGCGATCAGCGCGCTCGACATCGCGCTGTGGGACATCGCCGGCCAGGCGCTCGGCCTGCCGGTGCACCGGCTGATGGGCGGGCCGCTGCGGACCGAGGTGGAGGCCTACGCCACCGGATTCTACCGCCGCGAACGCCGCGACCACCTGCGCTACCTGACCGAGGAAGCCGAGGCGCGGCTGGAGGAAGGCTTTGGCACGCTCAAGCTGAAGACCGGCTGGGGGCTGGCCGAGGACATCGCCCTGACGCGGGATTTCCGCCACGCCATCGGGCCGAATGTCGGGCTGCTGGTGGATTGCAACCACGCCTACGATGCGCCGGCCGCCATCGCCTTCGGCCGCGCCGTGGCGGATTGCGACATCGGCTGGTTCGAGGAACCGGTGCCGCCGGAGGATATCGAGGGCTACCTGGAGGTGAAGCGGGGCCAGCCGATCCCGGTCGCGGGCGGGGAGGCCAGCTTCACCCGCTGGGGGTTTCGCGAGATGATCCAGCGTCGCGCCGCCGATATCCTGCAGCCGGACGTGGCGGCCTGCGGCGGCATTTCCGAACTCAAAAAGATCGCGGACATAGCCAGCGCCTTCGGCGTGCGCGTCAACCCGCATGTCTGGGGCACCGGCGTGGCGCTGGCGGCGTCCCTGCACCTGCTTGCGGTGATCCCGGACAACCCGCCCGGCCTGTACCCGCGCCCGCCGCTGCTGGAGCTGGACCGGTCGCCGCACCCGGTGCGCGATGCGCTGCTGGCGGAACCCATCGCCTTCGCCAATGGCCGGATGGCGGTGCCGCAGGGGCCCGGCCTCGGCATCACCATCGACCGCAGCGTCCTCACGCGCTTCGCCGCCTGATGGGCGACCTTTGCAAGCAGCGCGCCTGATGGGCGCGACCCCAAAGCAACGCGCCGACCAGGCCCTGGTGGACCGGGGCCTGGCGGAAAGCCGCACGCGGGCGCAGGCGCTGATCCTGGCCGGCAAGGTGTTCTCCGGCGAGGCGCGGGTCTCCAAGGCCGGCGACACCATCAAGGAGGGCCAGCCGCTGGAGGTGCGCGGCCAGGACCATCCCTGGGTGTCCCGCGGCGGGGTGAAGCTGGCGCATGCGCTGGCGCATTTCGGGCTGTCCGCCCAGGGCGTGGTGGCGCTGGATGTCGGCGCCTCCACCGGCGGGTTCTGCGACGTGCTGCTGCATGGCGGCGCGGCGAAGGTCTATGCCGTCGATGTCGGCCACGGGCAGTTGGCCTGGAAGCTGCGGAACGACCCGCGCATCGTGGTGATGGAACGCACCAACGCCCGCTACCTGGATGCGTCGAACATCCCGGAGCCGCCCGGCGCCGTGGTCTGCGATGCCAGCTTCATCGGCCTGCGCACCGTGCTGCCCGCGGCGCTCGGGCTGGCGGCGCCGGGCGGCTGGGCGGTGGCGCTGATCAAGCCGCAATTCGAGGTGGGGCCGAACGTCGCCAAGGGCGGCGTGGTGCGCGATCCGCGGGTGCATGACAGCGTCTGCGCGCAGATCCGCAACTGGTGGGCCGGGCTGCCCGGCTGGAGCGTGCTGGGGGTGGAGGCGAGCCCGCTGCTGGGGCCCGAGGGCAACCGGGAATTCCTGATCGCGGCGCGGCGGAAGGTCTAGCCCGCGCGCGGCGCGGTGCCGGGATAGGTGGCGCGCGGCGCGGCCGGCACCGGCAGGCTCGGCCGGCTGATCTCGGCGAGCAGCGACCACACCTTGTGCGCGTCCATCTTCGTCTCGGGGTCGTTCAGAAGCCGGTCGAGTTCCGCCAGCTTCTGGTCCATCTCGCGCTCGGTCATCGATGTGTTCCCGCGGGAGCTGCCGGCATGTCGCACCGCAGCATCAAAGCAGGAACGCGAAGTCAACGGTCAGGTTGCTTCACCTCCCGACTTCACGAATCCGTGAGTCCCTGGGGTCGATCGGGCCCACCTCCCGGCCTGGGATCGCACGCGATTCGCCGCTATCCCGTCAGGACTGCCTGGAACGGGATCCGCATGTCCGAGACCGCCGACGACCACGTGCTCGCCGAGATCCGATCCGGCATCCTGCTCATCACGCTGAACCGCCCGCGCCGCCTGAACGCCTGGGACGCCCCGATGCGCGCCCGCCTGCTGCATCTGTTGGCCGATGCCGCCGCCGAGGCCGCGGTGGAGGCGGTGGTGCTGACCGGCACCGGCCCGCGCGCCTTCTGCGCGGGCCAGGACCTGAATGAGGGCGCGACCTTCGACGGCGACCGCGCCGAGGCCTGGATCGGGGAGTGGGAGAGCCTGTACGGCGCCATCCGCCGCTTCGAGAAGCCGCTGGTCTGCGCGCTGAACGGCCTCGCCGCCGGGTCCGCCTTCCACGTCGCCCTGCTGTGCGACCTCCGCATCGGTCATGCCGGGTCCAGCCTGGGCCAGCCGGAGATCAATTCCGGCATGGTCAGCGCCATGGGCTTCTGGATCATCCGGGAGATGCTGGGTCTGTCCCGCGCCACGGAGCTGGTGCTGACCGGCCGCATGGTGCCTGCCGAGGAGTGCCACCGCATCGGCCTGCTGCACCACCTGGTGCCGGAGGCCGAGGTGCTGCCGCGCGCGCTGGGGCTTGCCGCGGAGCTGGCGGCGAAGCCGAAGCTCGCCTTCCGGCTGAACAAGGCGCGCATCCGCATGGCGACGCAGCCGGGCTTCGAGGACACCTTCCGCGCCGCCCGCGCGCTGCACCGGGAAGCCTTCACGGATGGCGAGCCGCAGCGGGTGATGCAGGGGTTCCTCGACAAGGCGAAGCCCTGACGGTCCGCCTGGACAGGCGCCACCCCGCCGAAGCATCCTGCCGCCCTGCCAAGACAGGGAAACAGGCAATCATGTTGCGTAAAACCTTCCGCGCCACGCTGAAGGGCGCCGTCCGCGCCACGCTGAAGGGCGCCGTCGGCGCCCTCGCGCTGGGGGCGGTGCTCGCCGCCGCGCCGGCCGCGCTGCCGGCCTTCGCGCCGGCGCAGGCCAGCACCTTCACCTGGGCCACCGCCAACGACATCCTCGGCCTGGACCCGCACGCCAACAACCATGGCGTCACCAACGCCATGAAGTCCAACGTCTATGAGCCGCTGGTGCGGCGCGAGCCGGATGGCTCGCTCTCCCCCGCGCTGGCCACGCGGTGGGAAATGACCTCCCCCACCACCTGGCGGTTCCACCTGCGCCAGGGCGTGAAGTTCCACGGCGGCGAGGCCTTCACCGCGGCCGACGTGGTGCATGCGGCGGAACGCGTGAAGCAGAACGACATGGCCTATGTCGTGCAGTCCGTCGCCGCCGTGCGCGCCATCGACGACCACACGGTGGAATTCGAGACGCGCGGGCCGAACCCGATCCTGCTGCAGGACCTGACGCTGTTCTTCATCACCAGCAAGGCCTGGATCGAGGCGAACAACGCCATGGCCGTGGCGCGCGCCGGCCAGCCCGGCGCCACCAGCACCTTCGTGCAGCTCAACGCCAACGGCACCGGCCCCTTCCGCGTGACGGAGCGCCGGGCGGATGAACGCACCGTGCTGGTGCCGAACCCGGAGTGGTGGGACCAGGCGGCGCACGGCATCACCCGCGCGGTGTTCCGCCCCGTCGCCAGCCCGCCGACCCGCGTCGCGGCGCTGCTGACCGGCGAGCTGGACGCGATGTACCACGTGCCGCTGCAGGACGTGCCGCGCGTGTCGCAGGCACCCGGCCTCCGGCTGATCCAGGGGCCGACGGCGCGGACCATCTACTTCGCCTTCGACGTGGCCCGTGCGGAGAACGTGGATGCGCCCGGCACGCCCAACCCGCTGCGCGACGTGCGCGTGCGCCGCGCGATCTACCAGGCGATCGACATGGGCACGATCACCCGCGTGATCCTGCGCAACTCCACCATCGCCTCCGGCCTGCCGATCGGCACGGCGATCAGCGGCTTCGTCGAGGCGCAGAATGCCCGCCTGCCCTTCGATGCCGCCGCGTCCCGCCGCCTGCTGGCCGAGGCCGGCTTCCCGAACGGCTTCCCGCTGACCCTGAGCTGCCCGAACAACCGCTACGTGAACGACGAGGCGATCTGCCAGGCGGCCGTCGCGATGTTGCAGCGCATCGGCATCCAGGCGCGGCTGGACAGCATCCCCTTCGGCCGCTTCCTGCAGCGCGGCGCCAACAAGGAGTACATGTTCTACCTGCTGGGCTGGACGCCGGGGAACTTCGACATCACCAACCCGGGCCGCGAACTGCTCGGCGAGGGTTCGTTCAACTGGGGCGGCTTCCAGGACGACCGCATGGCGGAACTGCTGCGCCAGATCGCGGTGGAAACCGACCAGGCGAAGCGCCAGGACCTGTCCGGCCAGTACTGGGCGCGCTTCCAGGAATTGGTGCCGATGGTGCCGCTGCACCAGGAGCCGCAGATCTTCGGCGTGCGGGACACCGTCGCGGAGTTGCCGCTGCGGGCGAATGAGGACCTGGAACTGCGCCACGTCCGCATGCGCCGATAGGAGACCGGCCCGCGCCAGCTACCGCGACAGGTTGCTGGCGCGCATTTCCTGCGGCACGCCGCTGACCAGCCGCAGCTCCACGCGGTTGCGGCCGCGCGCCTTGGCCAGGAACACCGCGGCATCACCCGGCAGCAGGGCGGTGACGCCGAGGCTCACCGTCAGGCGTGCCGGCACCTGGTCGTTCTCGAAGCGGAAGCTGTGCCGGGCGATGGCGGCGCGCAGCCCTTCTGCCAGGGCGGCCGCCTCGGTGGGTCCGGCACCGGGCAGCGCGATGGCGAAGACCTCGCCCCCCAGGCGCCCGAGGATGGCGCTCCAGCCCTCCAGCTGCGCGGTGCAGATGCGGGCGACGTCGCACAGCGCCGCATCGCCGGCGGCATGGCCGCGCGTGTCGTTCAGCGGCCGGAAATGGTCGAGGTCCAGCACCAGCAGCGCCAGCGCCGCGCCATCCCGCCGGGCCTCGGCGAAGGCGGCGTCCAGGCGGCGCAGGAAATGGCCGCGGTTGCCGATGCCGGTCAGGTCGTCCGTCTCGGCCCGGTGGCACAGCTCCGCGGTGCGGGCCGCGACCTCCGCGACCAGGCGCGTGTTGCTGCCGGCAAGCCACGCCTCGGCCTCCCGCCGTTCGCTCAGCAGGGCCATCAGCGCCAGCGCATTGGTCGCCATCAGCACGATCATCATGCCGACGGCGCGCAGCGGGTTGGCCACGACCTCCGGCTGGAACGGGCCAAGGCCGGCCAGGGTGCCGATGGTCGCGACAACGGACACCAGCGTCAGCAGCGTGTAGGCGGCGCGCAGGGAAATGCGCAGCGTCACCCAGGTGATGGGGATGGTCAGCAGGAACACGGCCTCCGGCTGCACCAGCCGGGCCTCGGCCGGCGGCAGCGCGAAGACCAGAGCGGCAAGGGCCGCGGTGGCCGCCAGCACCAGCCCATCTGCCGGCCCCGCGACCGTGCCGGGGCTCGCCGGCGTGCGCTCCGCGCCGAGCCACAGCATCAGCGCGGGGGCCGCGAAGAAGACGCCGCCGGCATCGCTCAGCAGCCAGCCGGTGGCGACCGCATAGGCGGCGTCCGGCGGCAACCCGCCGGCGAACACCAGGGCCAGGGTGCCGCCGCCGCTGGTGATCGCGGCGTGCAGCACCACGCTGCCGGCCAGGAAGCCGAACACGCCGCGCAGCCGGGTGAACAGGCCGGTGGGCGGCCGCAGCGCCCGGGTCAGCACCGCGCCGGCCAGGGGGCCCAGGCTGTTCGTCACGCCGATCAGCGCCGCCGTTGCCAGCGGCGCGGACAGCAACAGGTGGTTCACCGCCAGGGCACCAAGGAACAGCCCTGGCACCAGCCGAAAGCCGCCCACCAGGCAGGCCACGGTGGCGACGGCCGCCGGCAGCCAGATGGGCGAAGGGAACAGCCCGAAGCGCGCGAAGAACACCCCCGCCGCAGCACCCAATCCGGCATAGAGCGCCGCCACTAGCAGGTTGGCGCCGACCAGGCCCCAGGCCCCCGCGCCCGCGATGAAGCGGGCGGCCGCGCCGCGCCGCTCCGCCGCGGGGGCCCCCTGTACCGGCTCGGCATGCTTCAGCACGGGATGGACAGGTGGCGCATGGGGGAATGGACCGCGGGATGTGACGGTGACCTCCGATTGAGGCGCTCGCGGAGACCGAAGTCAAATACTGGCATCCACGCGGGGTGCACCGCAACATGACAATCGCCGCTTCAGCTTCGGCGGCGCAGTGCCTCCGGCTTGTGAGCCGCCTTTGCGCCGGTCTTGTCGGATTCCACGATGTATTGCGGATCCTCCGGCGAGGCGGCGACCTTGTGGGACTTGATGTGGGTCGGGCTGGTCTGCTTCCGCACCACCTCGCCTTGCGTGGTGCCCTGGCTGGTCTTCCAGGCGACCTTGTCGCCGGGCTTCAGTTCATCGGTCATGTCGGTTTCTCCTCTGGGTCCGGTGCATCAGGGTCCGGGTCGGCCGCCGGTGCTGCCGAACACGCCGCCGCTGGCGTAGCTGGCATCGTTGGCCGCGAGCATGACGAAGACCGGCGCCAGTTCCACCGGCTGGCCTGGCCGGCCGAGCGGCGACTCGGCGCCGAATTGCGGCAGCGCATCCGGCATCTGGCCGCCACTCGGCTGCAGCGGTGTCCAGAACGGGCCTGGCGCCACGGCGTTCACCCGGATGCCGCGATCCGCCACCTGCTTCGCCAGCGCCTGGGTGAAGGCGATGATCGCGGCCTTGGTCGCGGCGTAGTCCAGCAGCATCGCCGGCGGGTCGTAGGCGACGACGGAGGCGGTGTTGATGATGGCGGAGCCCGGCGGCATGTGCGGCAGCGCCGCCTTGGTGATCCAGAACATCGCATAGGCGTTGGTGCGGAAGGTGGCGTCGAACTGCTCCGTGCTGATGTCGAGGATGCTGCGCTGCGCCGATTGCCGCGCGGCGTTGTTCACCAGGATGTCGAGGCCGCCCAGCTCGTGCCGGGCATCATCCACGAGGCGTTCGCAGAATCCCTCGTCGCGGATGTCGCCCGGCAGGGCCACGGCCTTGCGGCCGGCGTCGCGGATCAGCGCCATCACCTCCCGCGCGTCTTCCTCCTCGGCCGGCAGGTAGTTGATGGCGACGTCGGCACCCTCCCGCGCATAGGCGATGGCGGCGGCGCGGCCGATGCCGGAATCGCCGCCGGTCAGCAGCGCCTTGCGGCCGGTGAGGCGGCCGGAGCCGCGGATGCTGGTCTCGCCATGGTCCGGGCGCGGCTGCATCCGCGCGGCCAGGCCCGGCCATTCCTGTTCCTGCCGCGGGAAGGGCGGCTTCGGGAATTTCTCCCGCGGGTCGGTGAGGATGGGCTGCTGGCTGGCGGCCGGCGCGGGCTGCGCGCCGGCCGGCATCGCCCCCATCAGCACCGGCGCCGCCGCCAGGCCGCTGCCCAGCACGAGGCGTCGGGAGGTGGCGGATGTCTCGTCGTCCGTCATCGGCGCTGGCTCCTGCTGGCCGTGTGCCTGCGCCAAAGCCTGCGGCGCGCGTGGGTTACATCCGAGGCCGAGACGGATGCGCCGTCCCTGCGTTGCAGCGGCAGCCAAGGCCCGGGGAGGATGACGTGCCGGCGAAATCGCAGAAGCAGCAGAAGGCGGCGGGCGCGGCACTGGCCGCGAAGCGCGGGGATACGCCGAAAGCCAGCCTGAAGGGGGCCTCGAAAAGCATGGCCAAGTCGATGACGGAGAAGGAGCTGCACGACCTGGCTGCGGCGCCGCGCCGGAGCCTGCCGGAGCGTGACAAGAAGGATTGAACGCAGGACGCGGAACGATGCCGCACATGCTGCATCCCGCGCGGCTTCGGGTCGTTGTCGCCGTACGGACATGGGCGGGAGTCCACGCGATGGCTGGCGACGCATCCGGCGACCCGATGCCGATCCTTGGCAGCGACGGCACGCTCGTCGGGATCCTGGACCGGCTGGAGGGCGACCGCATCCGGCTGCGATCGTCGCCGCGCGGCATCAGCCTGCCGGTGACGGCGATCGCCTCCGTCTCCGCGGCCGGGCTGCGGCTGAACATCCCGGCGGATCGCGCCCGGGCGCTGGCGGCACGGGACGGCTGAGCGCCGCCGCCATTGCCCCACCTGCGGCCGCGGGCGATGCTGGCGCGACCTGGGGAAGGACACCGAAGATGGATCACGCGGCCCCGCGCTACCACACCGACTGGCCCTCCGTCCGGGACGAGGTGAGCGCAGTTGAGTGGCAGGCGCGCCTGGACCTGGCAGCCTGCTACCGGCTGATGGACGCCTATGCGATGACGGACCTGATCTACAACCACATCACGCTGCGCATCCCCGGCACCGACCACCTGCTGATCAACCTGTACGGGCTGCTGTACCGGGAGATCACCGCGACCTCGCTGGTGAAGATCGACGTCGAGGGCAACATCCTGTGGAAGCCCGACACCGACTACGGCATCAACAAATCCGGCTACGTGATCCATGGCGCCATCCACAAGGCGCGGCCGGACGTGGCGGCGGTGATCCACACCCACACCCGCGCCGGCATGGCGGTGGCCGCGATGAAGTGCGGCCTGCTGCCGATGAGCCAGACCTCCATCCGCTTCGTCGGCCACCTCGGCTACCACGACTACGAAGGCCCGGCGGTGGACCTGTCCGAACGTGAGCGCATCGTCGCCGACCTCGGCGCGCATGATGCGCTGGTGTTCCGCAATCATGGGCTGCTGACCTGCGGCGCGACGCTGCCGCAGGCCTTCAACACCATGTACCAGCTGGAGATGTCCTGCCGCGCGCAGGTGGATGCGATGGCGGCGCGCACCGAGCTGACCATGCCGGGCGAGGAGATCCTCTCCAAGACCGCGCATCTGTACCAGCCGGGCGCGCGGCGGCCCTATGGCGTGCTGGAATGGCACGCCATGCTGCGGCAGCTGGAAGCCGACCAGAAGAACTCCGGCTTCCCGCCCTACTGGGATTGACGCGACCGCGTCAGCGCGCCGGCTTCTCGATGTTCCAGATCACCGGGAAGCCGAAATCGATGACCCCGCGCAGTTCGGAGCGCCACACGGCAGGGCTGCGGAACTGCCCGGCGATCGGGAAGGTCGCCGCCGCGTAGGACAGCTTCTGCAACTGGCCGGCCAGCTCGCGCCGCTTGGCCGGGTCGCTCTCCGCCTCGAACTGCTGGATCACCGGCGTCATCGCCGCGTCGCAGTAGCCCCAGGGCTGGTTGTCCGTGCAGTTGAAGCCGACGCCCATGTTGGACAGCGGGTTCGCCAGGTCGAAGCCGGTATAGACCACCGGCACGATGTTCCAGCCGCCCTGGTCCAGCGGCTGCCGCTGCACCCAGCGCTGCGCGATGCTGGCCCAGTCGCTGGCCTGCACATCCAGGTTGAAGCCGGCGCGCTTCAGCCGGTCGATCATCACCAGGCCGTAAGGGTTCAGCAGCGGGCTGTCCGCCGGGTGCAGCAGCACGACGCGCTGGTTGGTGTAGCCGGCCTGCTGCAACAAGGCCTTGGCCCGGTCGAGGCTCGGCTGCGCCACCTCCTCCGCGCCCACCGTGCTGCTGTAGGGCGCGCCGCACATGAACAGGGACGCGCAATCGGGCTGGCCCAGGCCCTCGCCGAAGCCGGCGCCGGCCAGCACCTCCCGCCGGTCCAGCGCCTGCTGCACGGCGCGGCGCACCAGCACGTTGTCGAAGGGCGGCAGGTAGTGGTTCAGGCTGGCGCAGTACATCAGCTCCGCCTGGCCGCCGGCCTGGGCGATGGTCATCTGCCGGTTGGTGCGCAGGCGCGGCAGGTAGTCCACCGGCGCGTATTCCAGGTAGTCCACCTCCCCGGTCTGCAACGCCGCGACGCGCAGGCCGGGGTCGGACATCGTCGCCATCTCGACGCGATCGAGCTTCGCGACCTTGCCGCCGGCCAGGCCGTCCGGCGCCTCGTCGCGCGGCACGTAGCGGGCATTGCGGCGGAAGCTGGCCCGCTCCCCGGGCACCCAGGCGGCACGGTCGAAGGTGAAGGGGCCGCTGCCCATGATCTCCGGCACCTGCTGCGAGGGCGGCGTGGCGGTGGCGATGCGGGCGGGCATGATGAAGGGTACGTGGACGGAGGGCTTGCCCAGCGCCTCCAGCACCCCGCCGAACGGTTTTGCCAACTTCAGCACGAACTGGCGCTGATCCGTCGCCGCCAGGCTTTCCGTCGCCGCCATCAGGCGCCGTCCGATCGAATCACGGCCGCCCCAGCGCTTCAGGGAGGCGACGCAATCCTCCGCCGTCACCGGGCTGCCATCGTGGAAGGCGAGGCCCGGGCGCAGCGCGAAGGTCCAGGTCAGCCGGTCCGCGCTGGTCTCCCAACCCTGCAGCATCTGCGGCTTGTAATCGCCCTTGCTGTCCATCGAGACCAGCGTGTCGAAGACGAGGTAGGCAAAATTGCGCGTGACGAAGGAGGGGCTGGAGATCGGGTCGAGGTTCTGCAACCCGACATTGACGATGAAGCGGAACGGCGCCGCCTGCGCCCGTGCCGCCCCGCCGCTGCCGAGGATGGTGATGCCGGCACCCGCCAGCGCCTGTCGCCTGGTGATCTGCATGTTCGTCGTGTCCTTCTGCGTCAACGGGTTTCTTGCGCGGCCCAGGCCTCGGCGATCTCGGAGCAGGTGGCGAACCAGACGCCCTCGAAGCCGCGGATGAAGGCGATCATCTCGCGCAGCAGCGCGATGCGGCTGGGGCGGCCGGAAAGCTGCGGGTGCATCACCAGGTTGTAGAAGCCGCCCCAGCGATGAATTTCACGAAATTCCTCCTGCCAGACCTCGCGGATGTGGCTGTTGGTCATGATCGGGCGCGGCGTCTTCACGCTGAACAGCATGAAGGGCGCATCGTCCAGCGACCAGTGATAGGGCAGTTCCACCAATTGCCGCCCGCCATCCGGATGCGGCAGCCGGTACGGGTTCACGTCGCCCATCATCGAGCTGTCGTACAGGAAGCCGTGCCTGTCGAGCTGCCGCACCAGCTCGTCCGTCGTCTCCCCGGCCGGCGAACGATAGCCCTTCGGCACCACGCCGAGCACGCGCTTCAGGCTGTCGAGGCCACGCTCCATCTCCTCGATATCCTTCTCGGGCGCGTCCGGGTCGGGCCAGGCGTGGGAGTAGCTGTGGTGCCCGATCTCGTGGCCCTGGCGCAAAATCATCTCTGCGCGGTCGGTGTGGTGTTCCACGGTCCAGCCGGGGATGAAGAAGGTGCCCTTCACGCCGGCCTCGCCCAGCGTCTCCAGGATCTTCGGCACGCCGACCCTGGCGCCGTAGACGCCCTGGCTCAGCGTGCCGGGGCGGCGTGCGTTCGACGGGTCGCGGGACAGCCACAGCGTCTCCGCATCGAAGTCGAAGGTCAGCGCCACGGCGCAGCGCGCCCCGTTCGGCCATTTCACCCGCATGTCCATCGGCAATCCTCCTGCTCAGTCATCCTCGCGCGGTGCGTGGCGCGCGGAAAGCCAGCCGCCATCGACGGCGAGCACCTGGCCCGTCACGAAGGAGGCATCCGCCGAAGCCAGGAAGGCGACGACGGCGGCCACTTCGTCGGGCGTCCCGGCACGGCGCAAGGGTGCCGCCTGGACCATGCCGCGCCGGTACCAGTCGTCGCGCAGGAAGCCCTCGGTCATGGCGGTGGCGATGACGCCAGGCGCCACGGCGTTGACGCGGATGCCCTGCGGGCCAAGCTCCGCCGCCAGCGTCCGCGTGAACTGCGCGACGCCCGCCTTCGCCACCGCATAGCCCGTGGTGCCCGGCTGCCCGGCGATGCCGAAGACGGAGGCGACGTTGACGATGCAGCCGCCCGGCCGTGGCAGCAGCGGCAGCACCTCGCGCGTCACCCGCAGCACGGCGCCGAGGTTCACATCCAGCAGCCGCGCCAGCAGCGCGTCATCGGACTGCGCCAGGGGGCGGGAGCCGCCGATGCCGGCATTGTTCACCAGCAGGTCGATGCGGCCAGGTGCCGCGGCCGCGATGCGCGCGCCCGCGCCGGCCTCCGCCACGTCCAGCACCAGCGCTGCGGCCCCGAGCGCCGCGGCCGTTTCCGTCACCGCCGCGTCGCGATCGACCAGCAGCACCGAAGCACCCTCCGCCCGCAGCCGCGCCGCGATCGCCGCGCCGATGCCGCGTGCGGCGCCCGTCACCACGGCGAAGCGGCCAGGGAAGCGTCCGGTCTCAGGCAAGCCGGCCCCCATCGATGGGCAGCGCCGTGCCGTTGATGTAGCCGGCCGCGTCGCTCAGCAGGAACAGCACCGCCGCCGTCACCTCCGGCACCTCCCCGAACCGTCCGGAGGGATTGCGGGCGCGGAAGGTGGCTTCCACCGACGCGGCGCGGTCGCCAAGTGCCGAAAAGACGCCGCGCAGCATCGGCGTCTCGATCTGGCCGGGGCAGACGGCGTTGGCGCGGATGCCCTGCGCGGCGTGGCTGGCGGCGACGCTGCGGGTCATCAGCACCACCGCGCCCTTGCTGGCGGAATAGGCGGGGAACACCGCATTGCCGACCAGCCCGGCGCCGGAGGCCACCGTCACCACCGCGCCGCCGCCGGCCGCGATCATGCGTGGCAGCGCGGCCTTCAGTGCCAGCCAGGTGCCCTTCACATTCACCGCGAAGACCCGGTCCCAATCGGCTTCGGCAACCTGCGCCAGCGGCAGGATCGGCCCGAGCATCCCGGCGGCGGTGACCAGCAGCGTCACCGGCCCCAGCGCATCCAGCGCCGCCGCCGCGCGGTCCATGTCGGCGGCCTGCGAGACATCGCCGGCGACCGCCACCGCGCCGGCACAACGGCCTTGCGTCTCGGCCAGCCCGGCCGCGTCGCGGTCGAACAGCACCAGCCGCGCACCCTCCGCCGCCAGCGCCAGCGCCGCGTCACGGCCGAGACCGGAGGCGGCGCCGGTGACCAGCCCGATGCGGCCTTCGAAACGATGGGACATCCTGCCAACCCATCCGATGGAGCATGCAGCGTTCAGGTCGCGACGATGTGGGTCAAGAGGACGGATCTGCGATATCATCCGGCGTTGTGACGCCCAGGAGACGGACGATGAGCCACGAATTCATGGACGACCGGCGCCGCGCCTTGGAGGAGGCGTTCTTCGCGCAGCAGACCGAGGCCTGGCGCCGCCAGCAGCGGGAGGCCGCCGAGGCGATGACGAAGCGGGAGGCGCTGGCGGCGTCCTCCGGCATCACCGATCCGGCGGTGCTCGACCGGCTGCTGGCACTCGGCCTGGATTCCGCCAGCCTGGCGGCGCTGTCCGTCGTGCCGCTGGTGCTGGTGGCCTGGGCGGATGGCAGCCTGGATGCGAAGGAACGCGCGGCGCTGCTGAGCGCCGCGGCCGAATCCGGCGTCTCGCCGCAGGGCGCCGGTTACCAGGCGCTGACCCAATGGCTGGCCGCGCCGCCGCCGCCGGTCCTGCTGGAAACCTGGACCGACTATGTCCGCGCCAGCGCCGCACGGCTGGACCCACAGGCGCGCGCGGCGCTGCAGGCGGAAATCCTGGGCCGGGCGCGGCGGGTGGCGATGGCGGCGGGTGGCTTCCTCGGCCTGGTCGACCCGGTCTCGCCGGCCGAATCGGCGGTGCTGGCGAAGCTGGAGGCGGCCTTCAAGGGCTGATACCGCACGCACGAAGGCTTCACCTTCGTGCCCTTCACACGCCGGGCGGGCCGCAGGCCGGAACCTGGTGCACCGGCTACGACCCTAGACGCGGCGCAGCGGCACCCGGGTGGACAGCCAGGCGCCGAACAGCACCAGCGCCGCGGCGGTGGCGAAGACGGCGCGGAACGCGCCCACCATCTCGGCCCGGAATGCCGCTTCCGCCGCGGCGTCCAGGCCGGCCAGCGCCGGCGGCCCCTGGTTCACCAGCGCCACGAACAGCCGCGTCGCGTCGCCGCCGGCCAGCGTCAGCGCGCCGAACAGCACCGCGCCCAGCAGCGCGGTGCCGGTCGCCGCGCCGAGCGATCGGGTGAACTGCACGGAGGCGGTGGCGGAGCCGAGCTGGCTGCCCCCCGCCGCCACCTGCACCGCGACCTGCACCATGGGAAAGGACATTCCGAAGCCGGCCGAGACCAGCCCGAGCAGCGCCGCCATCGCCGGCAGCGGCAGCCAGCCGAGGCCGAGCGACACCACCGCCAGCAGCGTCGCGGAAACCGAAAGGCCGATGCCGGGCCAGCGCATCAGCAGCCCGGTCCGCGCCAGCAGCGTGCCGGAGGTGATGGCGCCGAAGCCCGCGCAGGCCGAAAGCGGCAGCAGCGCCAGCCCGGCGGCGGCCGGGGACAGGCCGCGCACGGCGGTGAAGTAGATCGGCAGGAAGGCGATGCTGCCGACGAAGGCGCCGGCGACGCAGGCCGACATCAGGTTGGCGCGCCAGACCGTCGGGTTGCCGAGCAGCCCGAGCGGCAGCAGCGGGTCCGGCGCCCGCCTCTCCCAGCGCAGCAGCAGCACCAGCGCCAGCCCGGCCAGGGCGGCCAGCCCTGCCGCGACCAGCAATGGGCCGGTGGTCAACTGCCGCGCCTGGTCGAGCGCCATCAGCGCCGGCGCGACGAAGGCGGCGAACAACAGCAGCCCCCAGCCATCGAAGCTGAAGCCCTTGGACCGGCCACGCGCCGCATCGCCGAGCCGCGTCACCGCCAGCCAGGCGGCCAGCGCCGAAAGCGGCAGTTGCAGCAGGAAGATGCTGCGCCAGCCGAACGTCTCGGTCATCACCCCGCCCAGAACGGGTCCGAGCGCGCTGGCGGTGGTGAAGACGGCGGCGATGTAGGCCTGGAAGCGCCCGCGCTCCCGCGCCGGCACCACCTCCGCGATCAGCGCGACGGAGAGCGAGATCAGGCCGCCGCCGCCGAAGCCCTGCACCACCCGCGCCGCCGCCAGCGTGGTCAGCGACCCGGCGAAGGCACACAGCGTGGCGCCCGTTGCGTAGACCGCCAGCGCCACCAGCAGCATGCGCTGCCGCCCGAAGGCATCGCCGAGCCGGCCATAGACCGGCGCCGCCACGGTGTTGGCCACCAGGTACAGCACCACGATCCAGGAAATCCGCTCCACATCCCCCAGGCTGCGGGCGATGGCGGGCAGGGCGGCGGCGACGATGGTCTGGTCCAGCGCGGCGCCGAACATGGCCAGGGCCACGGCCGGGAAGACGCGGAAGAACAGCCGCCGCAACTCCGCCGGTGGCACCGTCGGTGCCACCCTCTGGGGCGGAGGCGACGCGGAGTCGGGAGGGGCCATGCGGGCGGGATCAAACCACCCGCCGGGCGCTCAGACGACCCCTGCGCGGCCCATTTCCAGAAACTTCTCGCGACGACGGGCGCGGAGCGTCGCGCCATCCAGCGCCAGCAGCGGCTCCAGGCTGTCGGAGATCTGGCGGGACACGGCGGCCAGCATGGCGGGGTGGTCGCGATGCGCACCGCCTAGCGGCTCCGCGATCACGGCATCCACCAGGGCCAGCTTGCGCAGGTCCTCCGCCGTCAGGCGCAGCGCCTCGGCGGCGGTGGCGGCCTGGGCGGCGTCGCGCCACAGGATGCTGGCGCAGCCTTCCGGGGAGATGACGGAGTAGATGGAATGCTCCAGCATCAGGATGCGGTCGGCCGCCGCCAGCGCGATGGCGCCGCCCGATCCACCCTCGCCGATGATGGTGGCGATGAAGGGCACGGGGGCGTCGAGGCCGGCCTCGATGGCGCGGGCGATGGCTTCCGCCTGGCCACGCGCCTCCGCCTCGATGCCCGGGAAGGCGCCGGCGGTGTCGACGAAGGACAGGATGGGCAGGCCGAAGCGGCCGGCGAGTTCCATCAGGCGGCGTGCCTTGCGGTAGCCCTCCGGCCGCGCCATGCCGAAATTGTGCTTCACGCGGCTTTCGGTGTCGTGGCCGCGCTCCGTCCCGATGACCATGACGGCACGACCGCGGAACCGCCCCATGCCCCCGGTCACCGCCAGATCGTCCGCGAAGGCGCGGTCGCCGGCCAGCGGCAGAAAATCCTCGATCAGGCCGGCGATGTAGTCGGAGGTGTGCGGCCGTTCCGGGTGGCGGGCGATCTGCGCCTTCTGCCAGGGGGTCAGCTTGGCGTAGGTGGCCAGCAGCAGCTTGTGCGCCTTGTCGCGCAGCTTGCCGACCTCCTCGGCCACGTCGATGCCGCCGGCGTCCGTGGTACGGCGCAGCTCCTCGATCTTGCCTTCGAGTTCGGCGATGGGTTTTTCGAAATCCAGGAATTGGCGCATGGCGCAGGCGGGTTAGCCGAATTTGGCCGGGGAGGTAAGGGCGCCGCGCCTTAAGCCTTGCGAAACCGCCGCAGCCCATACTGTGCCATCACCCAGGAAAGCCCCAGCGAATGTCGTTATTCCAACGCGGTTCGAAGGACCTCGCCATCAAGGCGGAGTGGCTGGACACGCTGTCGAGCCATGCGGGCGTGGGCCTGTGGGACGCGATCCTGCATGAGGGCGACCCGATGCACCCGCAGGCGCGCTGGACCTGGTCGGCGGAGTTCCGCCGGCTGTGCGGCTTCGGCAGCGCCGCGGAGTTCCCCGACAAGGTGCAATCCTGGTCCGACCGCCTGCACCCGGAGGATGTGGAGAAGACCTTCGCGGCCTTCGGCGGATCGCTGGCCAGCGGCAAGGTGTATGACACCACCTACCGCCTGAAGGTGAAGGACGGCAGCTACCGCTGGTTCCGCGCCACCGGCGGCGTCATCCAGGATGCCAACGGCAAGGCCCGCCGCGCCTGCGGGTCGCTGGTCGACATCGACGCCGCGATGAAGGCGGAGGCCACCAACAAGGCCACGCTGCACCGCATCGCCGAGAGCTTCGAGACCGAGGTGCTGGCCCTGGTCGCGCAGGTGGCGACCGGCACCAGCCGGCTGGAACAGGATGCCCAGGCGATGAACGCCGCCGCGGCCCGGACCCTGGACCAGACCGGCAGCGTCGCCTCCGCCGCCACGCTGACCAGCGGCAATGTGCGGTCCGTCGCCGAGACGACGGAGCAGGTGACGGCCTCGATCCAGGAGATCGGCAGCCAGGTGGTGCGCTCCACCGGCGCCACGCAATCCGCCACCGAGCAGGCGCGTGGCGCGACGGTGGTGGTGGAAAGCCTGATCGGCGACGTGCGGCGCATCGGCGACGTGGTGAAGCTGATCTCGGACATCGCCGGCCAGACCAACCTGCTGGCGCTGAACGCGACCATCGAGGCCGCGCGGGCCGGCGAGGCCGGCAAGGGCTTCGCGGTGGTCGCCAGCGAGGTGAAGACCCTGGCGGCACAGACCGCCAAGGCGACGGAGGACATCACCACCCGCATCAACGCCGTGCAGGCGGCCACCGACAGCGTGGCGAAGGCCATCCAGCAGGTTGCCGCCACCATCGTGAACCTGAACGAGAGCGCCGCCGCCATCGCCGCGGCGGTGGAGGAACAGGGCGCCTCGACGCGGGAGATCGCGCGCAGCGTGCAGCAGGCGGCGCAGGGCACGGACGACGTCTCGGCCAGCATCGCCACGGTGAACGCCGCGGCGCGGGAAACCGGCACGGTGTCCGGCCGGATCATGGGCGATGCGCGGGACCTGTCCGGCCAGGCCGGCAAGCTGCGAGACCAGGTGCATGGCTTCCTCGGCCGGATCAAGGCCGCCTGAGCGCTACTGCAACGCGCCCCAGCGCGCCGTCGCCGGCTCCGCCGCGGCCCGTTTCCAGCCCGCCTGCTGCCGGCAGGCGGTGGTGAGGAACCATTGGCGCGGTGCCGCCGAGGTGTTGTCCTCGGCGACCGAAAAAGCGGCCTCCCGGCATTCCGCCAGGGCATTGTCCAGCCGCCGGACCAGCCGCACCTCGCCCTGCTGGTTGCCGATCGGGATGGCGTGGCGGATCTGCCAGGGGCGGACTTCGCCTGGCTCCAGGCCGCCGATCACGGAGGCCAGCGCGTCCTGTTCGGCCTGCTGCCGGCGCTTCATCACCTCGTCCACCCCGGCCGAGACCGCGGCCCGCACGCTGATGCCGACGGCGTAGCCCACCGCCGGGTTGCTGCTCACCAGCGCCGCGCCGCCGCCGGCCACGGCGCCACTGATATCCGCCACCTGGCCGCAACCGGCCAGCGCCAGGGCCAGGCCGGCCGGCAGGCACCACCTCACTGCAGCGCGCCCCAGCGTTCCGTCGCCGGCTCGGCGGTGGCCCAGCGCCAGGTCGTGCCGTCCTGGCAGATGGTGGCGGTGTAGAAGGCGCGGGCGGCGGCGGTGGCACCGCGTGCCGGCGGCACCTCGACGGAGAATACGATTTCCTTGCAGCGCAGTCCGCCGGCCTCGATCAGCCGCGCGACCGTCACCTCTCCGGCCTCGTCCGGGTGGATGGGGACGCGATAGCCGACCTTCCAGGGCGCGACGCCGCCCGGCGCCAGCGGGCCGGCGGCGGCGGCCACCGCCAGTTGCGCGTCCCGCTGCGCCTCGCGCTGGGCGTACTGCACGCCGGCGCGGGTGGCGGCCTGCACGCCGAGGCCGATGCCGGTGGTGGCCGCGGCACCGGCGCCCACCGCATTGGCCAGGCTGGCGCCGCCGATACCCGCCGCGGCGCTGCTGCCTTCCGACAGCAGGGCGCCGCAGCCGGGCAGGGCAAGGGCGGCGGTCAGCAGAAGCGGGAGGATTGTTACCGGGGTCATGCATGCCGGATGGAGGAACCCACCCGCATCCGCAACCCTGGGTCGTGGACCGGAATGTTGGCCCTGGGTTACGGCAGCATGATGGGTGTCAGCCCGTGCCGCTGCGCCGACCGCGCCAGGCTGCCGTCGACGCGTGTGCTTTCGAGGAAGGCGTTGACCTCGTTCAGCCAGGCCTGGTCGCCGCGCGGCACCGCATAGGCATACAGCGTGTCGCCGAACCGCCGGGGCGGCTCGATGACGCGGGCCCAGTCATGCATCAGCACCATGCGCCGGGTGTAGGGGAAGTCCGACATGAACACGTCGGCGCGGCCGGACAGGATTTCGCTCTCGCGGGTCCGCGGCGGCACCACCACCATCAACTCGGCCTGCCGCAGGGTTTCGCGCATCAGCGGCTCCATCACCGTCCCGGCCGCCACCGCCACCACGGTCCCCGGGCTGTCGATGTCCGCCCAGCTCTGGATGCGGGTATTGGTGCGGGTGGTCACGGCATAGGTGCCGCTGGCCATGTAGGGCTTGGAGAAGGCGACGCGCAGCGCCCGCGCCGGGGTGATGCCGACGCCCATCATGGCGATGTCGCATGAGCCATCCTCGACGCGGTCGAGGAATTCCCCGAAATTGGTCTCGACGAAGCGCAGCCGCACCTGCAGCCGGCTGGCCAGGGCGCGGGCCATGTCGATGTCGAGCCCTTCCATCTCGTTGTTGCGCGGGTTGCGGTAGGAAATCGCGAAGTAGTCCGGCCAGATGCAGGCCAGCAGGGCGCCGCGGCCGCGGATGGCGGACAGGCGGTCAGCGGTCGCGGCGCGGGCCTGGGCCTCGGCGGAGGCCCGCGCATCACCCGTGGCGGACTGGGCCATCTGCCACCCCGGACGCGCCTCAATACGTTCCGGTAACAAAACATCAGCCCGGACTGCGTTACGGGGCTCGCAAAATAAGACGGAAAAGCCGATAAGAGCCGTCGCAAAGATGGTCCCACGCATCACACAACTCCGATTCGCCCTGCGGCGGTCTCTCGGCCTCGGCGCCCCGCGCCCGTCGGAGCCGCGGCCCTGGCTGCTGTTCGCGGCCGCGGTCGGCCTGGTCGCTCTCTGCCTCATCGGCATCTACAGCATCCTGATGCACCGGGGCCAGCAGGACGCCATATCAGATGCGGAACGTTTGACCCAGGGTGTGGCGAGCGGCCTGGCGGACCAGTTGACCCGCGCGCTGCAGACCGTGGACCTGGTGCTGCTGGATGCCTCCGACCGCCTGGCGGAGATGGAACCGTCGCAGGTCATGCGGCAGACCTCCACCCGGATCCGCGACGTGCCGCAGATGCGGGCGCTGCTGGTGGTGGATGCGCAGGGCTTCATCGTCGCCAGTTCCGCCGATGGGCTGCGGGAGGCTTCGGTCGCCGACCGCGAATGGTTCCGCCTGCTGCGCTTCGGCGGGCAGGCGGTGCGGCTGGGCGCGCCGGAAGCCGGGCGCTACCTCGGGCCCGCCGGACGCCTCGTCAGCCAGGCCGGCGGGCTGTACGCCATTCCCTATGCGCGGGCGCTGCGCGGGTCGCGCGGCGAATTCCAGGGCGCCGTCGTCGCCATCCTGAACCCCGACTACCTGGTGGGCGTCGCCCGCCGCCACGCCGACGCCTTCGAGGCGGTGATCCGCATCCATTCCTTCCAGGGGCTGCTGCTGGCGCGTTCGGATGGAAGGGTGACCGGCATCGGGGAGCTGAATGCCTCCTCCTGGATCTTCCGGGACTTCCTGCCGCGGCACGAAAGCGGCACCTGGGCCGGCATCGACCAGGACCGGGCGGAGATCATCGCCTCCTTCGCCGTCACGCGGCAGGGCAACTTCGTCGTCGAATCGGCGCGGAACCGGGAGGATGCGCTGGCGGGCGCCCACCGGCTCGGCGCGCTGCTGGCCGCCGGCGTCGCCGCCGCCGCGGTGGTGACGCTGGTGGCGCTGTGGCTGCTGGTGCGGCAGGCGGAGGCGCTGAAGCTGCAGGGCCAGCGGCTGGCGGAGAGCGAGCGCCTGGCCGTCGCCGCATCCCGCGCCAAGGAGGATTTCCTGGCCTCGATGAGCCATGAGATCCGCACGCCGATGAACGGCGTGATCGGCATGACCGGGCTGCTGCTGGACACCAGGCTGGACAGCCTGCAACGCCGCTATGCCGAGACCATCCAGGGCTCCGCGGAGCACCTGATGATGGTGCTGAACGACATCCTGGACTTCTCCAAGCTGGAAGCCGGCGCGCTGCAACTGGAAGCCGCGCCCTTCAACATCGAGGCCGAGATCGCGACGATCGTCGAGCTGTTCGCGCCGCGCGCCGCCGCCAAGGGGGTGGAGCTGGTCTGCGCCCTGTCAGCCGACTTGCCGGTGCGGGTGGTGGGCGACCCCGGCCGCATCCGCCAGATGCTGTTCAACCTGGTCGGCAACGCCGTGAAGTTCACCGAGACCGGCTGGATCCAGGTCGCCATCTCGGTGGAGGCGGAGCTGGACTACTGGCGGCTGCGCGTCTCCGTCTCCGACACCGGGATCGGGCTGGAGCGGGACAAGATCCCGATGCTGTTCGAACGCTTCACCCAGGCCGATGCCTCGATCCGCCGGAGATACGGCGGCACCGGCCTTGGCCTCGCCATCTGCCGGCGGCTGGCGGAGGAGATGGGTGGCGGGATCGAGGCGGTGCCGCGGCTGGCCGGGGTGCGCAACGGCGGCGGCAGCGTGTTCCGCTTCACCGTGAAGATCGGCCGCGTGGAAGGCGAGCCACAGGGGCTTGCGGGCCTCGAGGGCCGCCGGGTGCTGGTGGTGGACGACCTGCCGCTGAACCGGGAGATCCTGGTGCGGCAGCTGGCCGGCATGGGGGCGGAGGCGGCCGCGGTGTCCGATGGCGGCACCGCGCTGGCCGCGCTGCGCGCCGCCGCGGCGCAGGGAAGGCCCTTCGAGGCGGCGGTCCTCGATGGACAATTGCCGGATGGCGACGGCCTGGCCCTGGCCCGCCGCATCCGCCAGGAATGGGACGCCTTCGGCCGCCCCCGCCTGCTGCTCTGCGCCTCCGGTTCCGCCGACCCTCGGGAGATCCAGGGGCAGGTGTCCGGTGGAACGTCGGGTGGTGGGACCCGCGGCCATGTCGAGGGCGGCCAGGGCGTGCTGGATGGCCTCCTGCTCAAGCCCGCCTTGCCGACCCGGCTGCGCGATGCGCTGCTGACGGCGCTGGCCGAGCGGCAGGAGATCGCGGCGCCGCAGCCGGTCGCGACGCCGATGCCTGTGGCTGTTGCGTCGGCCGTCGCGTCGGGCCCGCAGATCCGCATCCTGCTGGTGGAGGACAACCCGACCAACCAGCTGGTGATGCGCACCATCCTGGCCCGCGCCGGGGCGGCGGTGGATGTCGCCGGCGACGGCGCCCAGGCGGTCTCCGCCGCGCGGGGCGCCCTGTACGACTTCATCCTGATGGATCTGCAGATGCCGGTGATGGACGGGCTGGAGGCCACGCGCGGCATCCGCGGCCAGCCCGGCCCCAACCGCCGCACCCACATCATCGGCCTGACCGCCGCCGTCGGCCCGGAGTTCGAGCGGCAGTGCCGGGAGGCCGGGATGGACGACTACCTCGGCAAGCCGGTGCAGCGCGACACGCTGCTGCGCAAGCTCGGCCTCGTCATGCCGGCCGCCGGAACCCGCGCCGCCTGAGGCGGCCGGGGTGGCGGTGCCTCAGCGGTCCAGGCCTACCTTCTCCGCCAGCCGCCAGACCGGCCCGACCAGCAGGTTGCAGGCGACGGTGCGGACCAGGTGGAAGCCGAGCACCAGCGGCACGGCGAAGCCCAGCGCCTTGGCCGTGATCGTCATCTCCGGCATTCCGCCCGGCGCCATGCCGAGCACCACCGCCATCAGCGGCAGGCCGGACACCCAGGCGAGCCCCGCGGCCAGCCCCGCCAGCAGCGCCGAGAGCAGGAAGGTGGAGGCGACTGAGGCCAGGGCGAGGCGCCGCGAGGTCAGCAGGAAGCGCCGGCTCATCCGCGCGCCGAGGCCTGCGCCCATGCCGACCTGCGCCGCATCGATCATCCAGAGCGGCACGCCGGAGGGCAGCGCACCGAAGGCGGACAGTGCGATGACCAGCGCGCAGGGGCCGAGCATCCAGGGGTTCGCCAGGTCCAGCCGCCGGATCAGCAGCGCCGCGCCGAGCCCGGCCACGGCCATCAGCGCCAGGCCCGGCAGGTGGACGGGCGGCCGTTCGGCGAAGAAGGCGTCGGTGCCGCCGGCGAGATGAGGTGCCAATACCGGGGCGAGCCAGGTGACCAGCGGCGGGAAGATCACCACCACCACCATCACGCGGATGGTCTGTGCCAGTGTCACCGCCGGCACGGACACGCCGGCGCGCTGCGCCAGCACCACCATGACGATGATGCCGCCGGGCACGGCGGAGAAGTAGCCGGTGCGCGGGTCGGTCCCGGCCATGCGGGCGAAGGCCCGCGCCACCAGCGCGCCGACGATGATGCTGACCACCGCCGCCACCACCAGCCAGGGCAGCGCCCAGGCCAGCGCCTCCAGCACCGGGGAGGTGAAGGTCTGGCCGAGCCCGAGGCCGAGCGCCAGCAGCGCCACCGGCCGCACCGCCGGCGCCACCGCGGCGCGTTCCTGCCAGGCCAGCACGCCGGTCGCCGCCATGGCGCCCAGCATCCAGGGCAGCGGGATGTGCAGCAACCAGGCGAGGGCGCCGCCCGCTGTGGCGACGACCGCCGTCAGAAAATAGGCGGCGAGGCTGGGGGAGGGTGAGGTTGCGCTCGACACGGCCCGGATTTCTTGTGCACCACAGCATCCGCCCGGGGGCGGCCCGGGTCAAATGCGGGACGGTGCGGGTAGCGGGCCGCCGCACCCACGCGGCCGTCCTCCACGGCAGGCTCCGGCTTCAGCCTTTCTCAATCAGCAGGCCCCTAATCTCCGCCTGTCGCCCCGTTCCGGACCGGAGGCGCATCGGCGGCGAGGAAAATCCCATGCTTTCAGGCCTTCGTATCGCGCCCAAGGTGGCGCTGCTCGTGGCGGCTCTGCTGCTGCCGCTGGTGGTGCTGGCCACGACCAGCATCTCCTTCGTCCGGCTGCTGCAGGCGGATGTCGAAAAGGTGCAGGTAGCCAGCCATTCGGCGGCCCTGGCGGGACGGATGAACCAGGATGTCATCCAGCTCAGCCGGATCGAGTTCAGCCTGGTCGCCGAACCCTCCACCGCGCGGATCGCCGCAGCCCGTGCCGAGGTGGCCGAGGAAGCCGGCCAATTCCGCGAGCGGCTTGCCGAGGCACTGGCCGTCGCCGGCACGGCGCAGAGGCAGGTGCTGCAGCGCGTGGCGCCCGCCGCCGACGCCTACGACGCCTCGCTCCAGGCCAGCTTCCGCGCCGCGGAGGCCGCCGCGCGGGATCCGTCGCCGGAGGCGCGCGCCAGCCTGCGGGAAGCGGCCCTGGCCAGCGACGCGCCGTACACGGCCCTGCGGGCGCTGCTGCGGGAATTCGATGAGACTTCCGTCCGGGTCGCCAATGAACTGACGCAGGGGTCGGAGGACCTCGCCAGCCTGGCGGAGCGCATTATCATCCTGGTCTCCGTGCTGGGCCTGCTGGGTGGCGGCGTGCTGGCCTGGCTGATCGGCCATGCGGGGCTGGCCCGCCCGATCACCGCCTGCGCCGCCCGCCTGCGCGCCCTGGCGGAGGGCGACACGACCAGCCCGATCGAGGGCGCGGCGCGGCGCGACGAGGTGGGCGACATCGCCCGCACCATGGCGGTGTTCCGCGAGAGCCTGACCGCCGAGCGGGATCGCGTCGCGGCGGATCGCGCCGCGGCGGAGGCCAAGGTCGCCCAGGCCGCGCGCCTCGCCGAGGTGACCCGCATCTTCGAGGCGGAGTCCGGCGCCGTGGTGCACAGCGTGGCACAGGCCGCCACCGAACTGGAGGCGACCGCCGGCAGCATGGCGGGCGATGCTGCCGGCACGTCCCAGCGCGCCGCCGCCGTGGCCGAGGCCGCCGAGACCGCGTCCGGCAACGTGCAGACCGTGTCCTCCGCGGCCGAGGAACTGGCGGCTTCCGTCGCCGAGATCAGCCGCCAGGTCGCCGAAAGCGCGCGCATCGCCAGCGAGGCGGTGGCGGAGACCGTGCGGACCGACGCCGCCGTCGGCTCCCTCGCCAGCAGCGCCAGCCGCATCGGCGAGGTGGTGCGCCTGATCAACGACATCGCCGGGCAGACCAACCTGCTCGCCCTGTACGCCACCATCGAGGCCGCGCGGGCCGGCGATGCGGGCAAGGGCTTCGCCGTGGTGGCCAGCGAGGTGAAGAGCCTGGCGGCGCAGACCGCCAAGGCCACGGAAGACATCGCCGCGCAGATCAGCGGCGTGCAGCGCGACACCCAGGCGGTGGTCGCCGCCATCCAGGCCATCGGCGGCACCATCACAAGGGTCAGCGAGATCGCGACCACCATCGCCGCGGCCGTGGAGGAGCAGGGCGCCGCGACGCAGGAAATCGCGCGCGGCGTGGCCGATGCGGCCCGCGGCACCACGGCCATCACCGGCACCATCGGCGAGGTCAGCGCCTCGGCCCAGGATACCGGGGCGGCGGCGCAGCAGGTGCGCGCCGCCGCAGCCGAACTCAGCCGCGGCGCGGAGGCGCTGCGCGGCCAGGTGGCGCGGTATCTCGAGGCGGCCAGGGCCGCCTGAGAGAAGAGCGGCACGACGACTGTGCCACTACAACGTGGGAAAAACATCCAGGCTGCGGCTTCTTTCAGGGTGTCACGCTCCGCCTTGAGCCTGGCGACCTCCCGCATCCGGCGGCGCAGCACGCTCTCCGCGATCCCTGGCCCGCTTCACCGCCTCGATCTTGAATTCGCGGCTGAATGTCCTTCGTCCATGCAAGGACCCTCGATCGGGAGAAAACCTGGTCCAGGTGGCCACCAGGCCTGCAGCAGGCCGAAACAGCGCCGCCCGAACTAGGAAAAAAGTCTTTACTTTGGCAGCGGCGCCGGTCTAGTCTTCGCCCATGGCTGGTGAGCGGCGTCCGGCTTCCGCTGCGACGAACCAATGCGCGAAACAGGCCTGCCGGCCGCGATCCTCATGCATTCCTGAATCTTACCCCCGAAAGGAGGCTTCCTCATGCACGCCATGCGCCCCGCCGTGATGCGCCCAGGAGTGTCCAGCCCATGAACGCCATCACCTCCCTTCCGGGCCTGCTGGATGATCGCCGGCGGTGGCCCCTCACGCGCGAGAGACTCAACCCGCCCCTGAGTCTGCGCCGCGCTCAGTCGACGACGCTCGCGACCGCCACGGCGGCGGATGGCCTGACGCTGCAGGAACTTGGCGCCGACCAGGCGCGCTTCAACGGCGCCGCGCGGCAGTTGGCCGTTGAAGGGCAGCGCACGAACGGCGTCCGCAACCCCCGCGGCCAAGGCGCCGCTGCCGGCACTCCGGGAGCCTTGCCGACGTTCTGGAGTGTGCAGAACACGCCTGTTGGAGTGACGCGCGAGGTTGTCGACGTCGGCACCGAAAGCGGCATGAACTACATCGAATTGGTGCTGTTCGGCACGCCGACAGCCGATTCCGAATTCTACTTGATCTTTGACACGACGACCGCGATTGCCGCCGTGACGGGCCAGGTATGGTCCGCCTCGTTGTCGATGCGCTGGGTAGGAGCGCCGACCGGCGTGACGACCGTGACATTGGGCGTCGAGGAACGGTCAGGGGCGGGCGGCTTCTTGTCTGCAGGTGGGGCAGGTGCTGCCCTCAGCGATGCATTCACGCGTTTCTCGGCCACCCGGACAATGGGGAGCGCCGCATGCGCCTTCGCCAACACCTATGTCGCGTTTCTCGTGCAAGCCGGGGTGCCAGTGTCCGCGCGTGTTCGGCTGGCGTGGCCGCAGTTGGAGATGAGCGCCTTCGCGTCCAGCCCGATCCTCCCGCCGGTCGGCTCCCCCGCGGCCAGCACGCGCGGCGCCGACCTGGTGACGACGACACTGGCGAGCCTTGGGATTGGTGCAAGCGCGGCCTGCACGCTGCTGGGCACCTTCATGCTGCCGCAGGCGTTTTCTGGCGCGGTACAGACCTTGCTTGCGGTTGATGGCGGCAGCACAAGTGATCGCTGGCAGGTCATCAACCCGTTCGCCAGCCAGATCTTGGTAAACAGGTTCACAGCCGGCGCGTCTGTATCGAGCAGCGTGGCCGGCGCATTCACGGCAGGCTCGCCCTTTCGGATCGGCGTCGCCTGCGATGGCGCGGGGCGCCTGGTGCTGTGCATGAACGGCGGGGCCGTCGAGGTTCTGACGGGCGCGCCGACCAGCGGCATGACGACGTTGCGTGTCGGGTCGAATGTCGCCAACGGTAACCCGATGTTCGGGGAAATCGCGGCACTGTCCGTGTTGCCCTGGGCGCTGCCTGATGCGGCCCTGGTGGCGCAGGTCCTGGCGCTGCCCCTGTAGCGGCGCCAGCCCTGCGGGTCTTCGGTGCGAAGTGGTCGGCTTCGCACCAACTCCTGCGCCATGAACCACGCATGGGCGGCGCGCAGACCATCCGGAAAAGTCGTGGTCGTGGTCCTGCCCATCTCCGCGTCCCGGCTTGTGGAAGCCGCCCGAAGCAGCGATGCCGCGTCATGATCGCCTCGCGCAATCGCAACCGCCACCATGCGCCCGCCTCCATCACCGAAGGCCGCGAATCAAACGCACGTTCACCGGCGCAAGCCCGAGCGAGAGTGAACCATCACGGCCGCTGGTAGCGTGCCTTGGCCAGGAAATAACAGGATCTTCATGAACAGACGTTAGAACACTGCGCACGAGTTCACGCTGGAGGACCCCAATGAAGATCAGCCGTCGCCTCGCGCTTGGCATGACCGCTACGCTGGCAGCGCCGAGTTAAGCTCGCGCGTCCCGTGCCCCCATGACGGTCGTGTATGGAGCCTTTCCGCCCTTCACGATCACCGATCCGGCGCGTCCGGGCATCGTGAATGAAGTCGCCGGCGAAGTGCTGCGGATGGTCGGTCGCGTGCCCAACTTCGTCCCGCTCGAATGGGCAGAGGCCCAGGCGCGCGGCCGCACCGACGCAAACACCCTGCTCACGCCACCTGGGCGCACGCCGGCGCGCGAGCCGCACTACACCTGGATCGTGAAGGTCATGGACTTCGAGTCGGCGATCGGTTCGCTGGGCGGGACAGGGCCGCTCGATCTCGAAGGCGCGCGCCGGCTGTCCCGGATGGGGATCATCTCCCAGTCCTTTCACGAGGCGTTCCTGCGCGCACAAGGCTTCACCAATCTCGTGCCGGTGAGCCTCGCCAACGCGATGGACGCGCTGGTCTCGGGCGAGATCGAGGCGCTCTACACCCAGACGCTTGAACTGCGCTGGCACGCGCGCGCGCGCGGGCGATCCGCCGATCTCAAGGTCGGGCCGCGGCTGCAGAACGTCGAGTCGTTCATCGTGACGTCGCGCGCCGCAACCGGCGTTCCGGTTGCCGAGATGCGCGACGCGTTTGCCGCCCTCGAGAGCGAGGGTGCCGTCGATCGCATCGTCCGAAGCTACCTCGGCTGATTTCAGCATATCGGGCTGAGTGGGTGCCTCGGCGCGGAGCAGTAGGGGTCACGCGAACAATGAAGCCAAAGAGCAGGCGTGGCGGCATTGCCCTACGGCTCGCTGCAGTCGCTGGCCTGGTGATGGCCGTCGGCATCTCGGTTGTGTCCGTGACGGCTGCGGTCCGACAGATGGCGACTGCACGTGCCGAGTTCGCCGCACATGCTGCACAGGTGACCGACATCGTCTCTCATGCTGCCGCACCAGGGGTTCGGTTCGCACGTGCCGCCAGCGTGCAGGCGTCCTATGGCATGTTGCGGGAGGGCTCCGCACTCCTCGGCATCGCATTCCGCACGGACACGGGTCCATCAGCCGGGACCGTGTTCGAGAAATGGAGCCGCGATCCGTCCCTGCTCTCCGATCCTGCCGCCGCGCTCGCGCCGAACGGTGCCGATGCGCCGCCCTCGACCGTGATCGTCCTGCGCGACATTCCGGGGCAGGACGGTGCATCGATCGGACGGATCGTGACGTTCTGGGATCGCGGCCCCGTGGATGCGTAAAGCTGGCGCAGTCCCTACATCCAGATCGGGGCGGGGCTGCTGCTGGCGATCGTCTCCGCATCAATCCTCTACATCCTGCTGTCGCGGCTCCTGCGCCCGCTCGGACGAGCGACTGCCGCGGTGCGCGATCTCAGCGAGGGACGGCTCGAGCAGGCCATTCCGGCGACTGAAAGATCTGACGAGGTGGCCGACATTCTCGCGGCACTCACCATCCTCCGGCAACAGCTTGTCGAAGCCGGGGCGCTCCGTTCTCAGCAGGAGGACTCCAAGCGACAGGCCGAAGAGGACCGGCGGGCGACGCTGGTCCGCACGGCCGACAGCCTGGAGAGTCAGGTCGGCGAGGTCGTGGAGGGTATCGCGGCAGCGACCACCGAGCTCTCCTCCGCAGCCGGATCGCTCGTTTCGATTGCCGGGGACACCACCCGGCGCTCCGCGGCTGTCAGCCAGGCCAGTGCGGCGGCGGACACCGAGGTAAACGCCGTTGCGGCTGCGACCGAAGAGCTCGCGGCCTCGGTCGCAGAGATCAGCCGGCAACTCGCGGAGAGCACGCGCATGGCGGCGGCCGCCGTCGACCAGTCCGTCCAGGCCGACGTCACGATGGCACACCTCACCGACTCCGCGTCCAAGATTGGCGAGGTCACGCGCCTCATCGGCGACATCGCAGGCCAGACAAATCTCCTCGCGCTGAACGCCACGATCGAGGCCGCGCGGGCCGGCGAGGCTGGCAAAGGGTTCGCCGTGGTGGCCAGCGAGGTCAAGACACTGGCAAGCCAGACAGCGAAGGCGACCGAGGGCATCGCCGAGCAGATCCTCGCCATGCAATCTGCCGCCCGGGCTTCTGCACGTGACCTTGGCTCCATTCGAGACAGTCTCGGTCGGATCAACGAGGTGATCACCGCGGTCGCCACAGCGGTCGAACAGCAGGGCGATGCGACCCGTGACATCGCCCGGAGCGTGCAGGGCGCCGCTGGCGGCACACGGGAAATCTCCATGGAGATCGCGGAGGTTTCCGCTTCGGCGACCACGACCAGCAACTCCGCAAGCCAGGTTCGGACCACGGCTGCCGAGCTGTCTGGCAAGGCCGAGCGCTTGCGCCGTCAGGTCGGGGAGTTTGTTGCGAGTATCCGGGCCGTCTGATGATGCTGTGTCAGAAGGTTCCTGTCCGGATTGCGGTCCGCCGCCGGAGCCGAGGCGCGCGGCGGCGCCCGCGGTCAAGGCGACCGCGTCGGCCCGCTTCGCCGCAACTGCGCGGCCTGTTGCTGCCTGGCGGGCGCAACAGCATCGGGCCCGTCGGTGCCCGGGTCGAGCCTGGACGGCTGTCTGTCCAATAAGCCAGGGGTCACCGATTTCGGCACCAAGTGGCGCTGGCCCACGGCAACGCTCGCCACGACCACGACCATGCCGATCCATTGCGGCGCGCTCGGTTGCTCTCCGATCACCAGCCACCCGATGGCCACGGCCACGACCGGGCTGAACAGCCCGAGTGGTGCCACAGCCGAAGGACCCAGCCGTGCAATGCCCCTGAACCACAGTACATAGGTGAAGGCCGCGCCGACCAGGCCAAGCCAGGCCAGCCCCAGCACCTCGCTACCGGACAGGACAAGCAGATCCGGTGCGACCCAAAGTGCCGGCGGCAGCAGGACCAGCCCGCCCGCGGTGAGCTGCCAGGCCGTCATCGTCAACAGTGGCACCTGCAGCCGCCACCGACGTGTCAGAACGGTGCCGAGCGCCATGGACCCGGCACCGACCAGGCCCGCCGCGATGCCGACTGGATCGGGCGTGGCCTCGGGTCCCAGCATCAGCAGCGCAACGCCGACGACGCCGGCCAGGCCGGACAGCACGGCTGCGAGCCGCACGGGCGTGCCGAGCACCGCCTGCGCGAGCACAAGGACCATCAGCGGCTGGACCGCGCCGATCGTGGCCGCGAGCCCGCCAGGCAGGCGATAGGCGGTGACGAACAGCATCGCCCAGAAGATGCTGAAGTTCAGCACGCCGAGCACCAGCACGCGGCCGAGCGAACAGCCATGCGGAAGCTGCCGCACGAACAGCAGCAGCAGCAGGCCGGCCGGCAGGGCGCGGAGCATCGCCACGGCCAGCGGATGGCTGTCCGGCAGCATCTGCGTGGTGACGATGTAGCTGCTGCCCCAGATGGCCGGCGCCAGGGCGGTCAGCAGCAGGTCGCGGGCCCGGCCGTCGCCGTCGGTCACGCTGCGGGCATGATCGGCGGCAGCACGTCGGTGAACAGCAGCTGGATCAGCTGCTGTCCGTGCGGGGTCGACCAGTTCTGGGCAAGCTCCGCGATGATCGTGTTGGTCGCGGTCAGCACGACCCCCGCCGCCTGCATGCGGCCGCGCGAGGTCGCCTCGGAGAGTTCGAAAGGCGAGCCGGAGGCATCCATCACCGCCTGCACGCCATAGCCCTCCTGCACCGCGTCGATCGCCGGGAAAACCAGGCACACGTCGGTCGTCACACCTGCGATGATGAGGTTGCGCCGGCCCGTCGCCTCCACCGCCGCCTTGAAGGCCGGGTCGGTCCAGGCATTCACCACGCCGGCCCGCTGCACGCGTGCGGCGAAGGCCTCGGGAAGGATCTCCGCGAACTCCGGAACCAGCGGACCCTGGATGCGGTCCTCCTGCGAGGAGGTGAGAACGGTGGGCAGCCCCAGGATGCGTGCGGCCTTCGCCAGGGCGATGGCCATGCGCCTGGCTCCATCCGTATCGATGTTGCGGATCAGCTGCATGGTGCCGACCTGGTGGTCGATGAGCAGAAGCGCGCTGTTCTGCGGCGTGAAGAGGGTGGTCATGAAGCGGGAGGCTCCTTCGCGGGCGATTCACCGGCGCCATCGGGCGCACGGCGGCGAGCAGGAACCTGCGCGCCTCCTGCATCTAGCCGTGGCCCGGCCGTGCTGTATCGCCCTCCGGACGCCGGCCCGGCCCGGCACGGCTGAATGCAGCAAGATCACCGCAGGACAGCGCAGGAATACCCGCGCAACCGCCTTGCGCCAGGCGTTATCCCTCGGGTCCAGCCGCGGTGCTGCACGCCGCCGCCTCGGAGACATGGAAATGCCCACCGCACACCCACGCCCCGGCGCAACCTTGCTCACGCCCAGCGACCACACGCTGATCATGATCGACCACCAGTCGCAGATGGCTTTCGCGACAAAGACGATCGATGCCGTCCTGCTGCGCAACAACGCGGCACTGGTGGCGAAGGCAGCCGCGGTATTCGGCGTCGCCACGATCCTGACCACCGTGGCCGAGAAGACCTTCAGCGGCCCGATCTTCCAGGAGATCAAGGACGCGCTGCCCGAGGTGCCGGTGACCGACCGCACCACCATGAACACCTGGGAAGACGAGGCGATCACCACGCGCGTCAACGCCATCGGCAAGGCGCGCCTCGTGCTGGCCGGGCTCTGGACCAGCGTCTGCATCGTGGGTCCCGCGCTCTCGGCGCTCGACCAGGGCTTCGAGGTCTACATCCTCGCCGATTGCTGCGGCGACGTGACGGAGGAAGCGCATGAACGGGCGATGCAGCGCATGATCCAGCTTGGCGCGCGGCCGATGACCAGCCTGCAATACCTGCTGGAACTGCAGCGCGACTGGGCGCGGGGCGAGACCTACGCAGAGACCGTCGCAACCTCCATCGCGCATGGCGGCAGCTACGGGCTCGGGCTGATCTACGCCAAGTCCATGTTCGGCGGCGGCGAGGGCCACTGAAGCGCGGGAGGCATCGCATGACGCCCTACATCCTCTCCGCCGCGGCCGGGCTTGCCGTGGGCGTGGCCTATGCGCTGTTCGGCCTGCGCTCCCCCGCGCCGCCGATCATCGCGCTGCTCGGCCTGCTGGGTATGCTGGCCGGGGAAACCGCGGTGAACTGGCTGCGCGGGCACCCGGCGATGGTGGGCTGGATGTGTCATGCGAAGACCTTCCACGCCGCCGCGCCCCCCGCCGACCACAAGACGGGGGGCTGAGCGGATGCCGACCGACCTCATCCTGCGCAACGCACGCATCACCACGATGGACCCGGCGCGCGCCGAGGCGCAGGCCCTGGCCGTCACCGGAGCCCTCATCACCGCGGTCGGCGACGAGGCCGAGGTGATGGCGCTGGCGACGCCGGCGACACGCATCATCGACGCGGGCGGCGCGCGCGTCATCCCGGGCCTGATCGACAGCCACACGCACATCATCCGCCAGGGCAACAACTTCGCCATGGAGCTCCGCTGGGACGAGGTGCCGAGCCTCGCCGACGGATTGCGCATGCTGCGCGACCAGGCGCGGCGCACGCCACCCGGCGCCTGGGTCCGCGTGGTGGGTGGCTGGTCGGCCGACCAGTTCGCCGAGAAGCGGCTGCCCACGCTCGATGAGATCAACGCCGCCGCGCCCGACGTGCCGGTCTATGTGCTGCACCTGTATGATCGCGCCTGGATGAACCAGGCGGCGCTGCGGGCTCTGGGCATCGACGCGCATTTTTACGAGCCCTTCGTCAGCGGCCGGCTCGAACGGGACGATGAAGGCCGCCCCACGGGCCTCGCCCTCGCCCGGCCGAATGCGCAGCCCCTGTATGCGCTGCTGGACCGCGCGCCCAAGCTGTCCTTCGAGGAGCAGTTGACGTCCACGCGCCACTATTTCCGCGCGCTGAACGGGCTCGGCCTCACCTCGGCGCTCGACTGCGCCGGCGGTTTCCTGAACTACCCCGACGATTACGGCGTGATCGGCGAACTGCATCGCCGCGGCGAGCAGACGGTGCGCATCGGCTACCAGCTTTTCGCCCAGAAGCCGGGCCGGGAGCTGGCGGACTTCCAGCGCTGGAACGGCCTGGTCGGGCCGGACCAGGGGGACGACTTCCTGCGCTGCATCGGCGCCGGCGAGATGCTGGTGGCCTCCGCCTACGATTTCGAGGACTTCGCCTATCCCCGCCCCGAGCTTCCGGCGGTGATGGAGGCCGAGCTGGAGCCGGTGCTCGACTTCCTGTTGCAGAACCGCTGGCCGTTCCGCTTCCACTGCACCTACGAGGAAAGCGCGCAGCGCATCCTGAAGGTGGTGGAGCGCGTCGGGGCCAGGCACGGCCTCGAAGGCCTGAACTGGATCTTCGACCATGGCGAGACGATCAGCGAGCGGACCATGGAATGGGTCGCCCGCCTGCATGGTGGAATTTCCTACCAGAACCGCCTGCCCTTCCAGGCGCGCGAATACCGCCGCCGCTACGGCGAGGACGCGCTGCGTGCGGCGATGCCGGTGCGGAAGATGATGCGCATGGGCCTGCCGCTGGCCGCCGGCACGGATGCAACGCGGGTGTCCTCCTACAACCCCTGGCTCTGCATCCATTGGCTGGTCTCGGGCCAGGGGCGCGGTGGCGACACCATCTGGGCGGAGCCGGACCGGCTGACGCGGGAGGAGGCGCTGCGCCACTGGACCGAGGCAGGCGCCTGGTTCTCCCGCGAGGCAGGACGAAAGGGCGTGCTGAAGCCCGGCGCGTTGGCCGACCTCGTCCTGCTCGACTGTGACTATTTCACCTGCGGCGAGGCCGAGATCGCGTCCATCACTGCCGATCTCACCCTGATGGGCGGGCGCGTCGTGCATGCGAAGGGCGCCTTCGCCCCGCACGCGCCCGATGCGTTGCCGGCGCTGCCCGCCTGGTCGCCGCTGCACGCCTTCGGCGCGCCGGGGCTATCCCCGATGCCACACCCACAGACGGCGGATCTCCGCCGCTGAGGGCACCAGCCAGTGCCCGCAACCGCACCCGGCGCGGTGTCGCCGGGAAACCCGATATCTGGAGACGACCAATGAGAAACATCGCGATGGCTGCCGGCCTGCTGCTGCTGTTCGGCACGCAGGGGGCCGCGGCGAGCACCTTGATGAGCTGCGACGTGATCGAGACGCGCACGTCCGGCAACAACACGGAAATCGTCTACAACGAGTCGAGCTGTCGCCCCGCGCAGTCGTCGCAGGCGCTGGGCACCCAGGGTTCGGGCGAATCGGCACAAACCGTCTACGGCGCCGCGACCCAGCCGGTGGCGGGCGGCGGGCCTGTCTACATCATGCGCTTCGTAGACCAGAACCAGGGTCCGGTGATCCACTACGGTGCGCCGCTCGATGGCCGGCTGGGCACCTCGGGCCGTTGAGCCTTCCTGCCGCGGGTGACGTGGCGCCGGCCACGCCGGCCCGCGGCAGGCCTCTCCGTTGGTCAGACGCGAAGGCTCCCAACGCATGAGCACGCCGCCCTCCGCCCTCGCGCCCTTCGCGCATCGTGCCTTCCTGGTGCTGTGGGGCGCCACGCTGGTGGCGAATATCGGCACCTGGATGCGCGATGTCGGCCTGTCCTGGCGCATGACGGAACTGGCCGGCTCCGCCACCCTGGTCGCCGCGGTGCAGGCAGCGAGTGCCCTGCCGGTGCTGCTGCTCGCGCTGCCGGCCGGCGCGCTGGCCGATGTGGTGGACCGGCGGCGCCTGCTGTTCGGCGCGCAGGCCTGCCTCGCGGTGTTGTCGGTGTTCCTGGTGGCGATGGAACTCGGCGGCTTCACCACGCCGGGGCTGATCCTGGGCGCGGCGGTGCTGGGCGGCATCGGCGCCGCGCTCTCCGCGCCCGCCTGGCAGGCGATCGTGCCGCAGTTGGTCCCGCGGGAGGTGTTGCGGCCGGCGGTGGCGTTGAACTCCATGGGCGTGAACATCGCCCGCGCCATCGGCCCCGCGCTGGGCGGCCTGCTGCTGGCGACGGTGGGCGCCTGGGCGGTGTTCGCGCTGGATGCGCTGTCCTTCGTCGGCGTGCTGCTGGCCCTGGCGTGGTGGCGCTCCAGCACGGCGCCCCGGCGAGCCCCGCCGGAGACGATCGGCGGCGCGTTGCGGGCGGGGCTGCGCTACGCCAGGGCCAGCGACAGCCTGCGACGCGTCCTGCTGCGGGCGCTGGGGTTCTTCCTGTTCGCCTCCGCACCCTGGGCGCTGCTGCCGCTGGTGGCCCGGCAACTGCCCGGGGGTGGGCCGCACATCTATGGGCTGATGCTCGCGGCCATCGGCGCCGGCGCGGTGGCCGGCGCGCTGCTGCTGCCCTGGCTGCGGCGGCGGCTTGGCGGCGGGGCCGGGCGGGCCGTGCTGTCCGGTACCATCGGCGCGGGCGTCGCCGGCCTGCTGCTGGCGGCCGCGCCCTCGGGGGCCGTCGCGGTCGCGGCTTGCGCCCTGCTGGGGCTTGCGTGGATCACGGTGCTGACCACGCTGAACGTCGCGGCGCAGGGCGCCCTGCCTGATTGGGTGCGGGCGCGGGGGCTTGCGATCTATCTCGCCACCTTCTCGGGCGCGATGATGACGGGCAGCCTCGGCTGGGGCCTGGTCGCGGACCGTGCCGGCCTCGTGGTCGCCCTGGGGGCGGCGGCGGCGGGTGGCCTCACGGTCGGCCTCCTGCTGCGCCGCGTCCGGCTGCCCGAGGGCGATTTGGCGATGGTGCCCAGCGACCACATGCCCGGGCACCACGACCTGATCCTGCCCTTGCCGCAGGCCGGCCCCGTGCTGGTTCTGGTGGAGTACCGGCTGCGCCAGAAGGAGGACCGCGCGCCGCTGCTGGCGGCGCTCGGCCGGCTGGGTGCCGCGCGCCGGCGCGACGGGGCGGAGGATTGGCTGCTGCTCGACGACCCGCTGGATGCGCTGCGGATCGTCGAGCTGTTCCGCCTGCGTGACTGGGCGGAGCACGAGCGCATGCACGACCGCGCCACCAGCGCAGACCGGCCGCTGCACGAGGCCGCCAACGCCCTCGACCGCGACGGCGCGCCGCGCATCCGCCACCTGGTCGGCGCTACCTGAGACGCTCCCGCCGCCAGGCCGCGGGGGCCAGGCCGGTCTCGCGGCGGAACAGCTTGGCGAAGTGGCCCGGATCGGCGTAGCCGACCGCCGCCGCGACATCGCCGACGGACAGCGTGCCGCCGGCGAGCAATTGCTGCGCCCGCGCCATGCGCTGCGCCACCAGCCAGCGATGCGGCGGCAGGCCGGTGCTGGTGCGGAAGGCGCGGGCGAAGTGGAAGGGCGAAAGCCCCGCCTCGGCGGCCAGCATGGCCAGTGGCACATCCTCGCCCAGCCGATCCGCCATCAGCGCCATGACGCGCTTGAGGCAGCGCGGGCCGAGGCCGCCCGCATGGACCCTGCGCCGCGGCGCGCCCCGGCTGGCCAGGTGGTCCAGTCGCGCGACCAGCGTGGCGACGGCGGAGTCGGCAAAGAGCGCACCGGTCGGCGATTCGTCCTGGCCGTCGCGATACAGGGTGTCCACGAGCAGGGCGACGACAGGGTCCACATTCTGGCCGCAGTGCAGGGCGCCGAAATCCAGCGTTGGCTGGGAGGTCAGCGCGGCGGCCCGCAAGCCCTCCAACGCCAGGATCAGGATGGCGTGCGGCTCGTCCACCAGGATGCGGGCGGCCGTGGCGGGTGGGACCAGGACGAAGCTGTCGCGCGGCAACAAGGCGCGGCTGGCGCCCGCGCCGAAATCGAGCGTGGCGCGGGCGGAGGGCGACCTGACCAGCGTCAGGACGAGATCCGGCACCGGCGCGTCCGAGAAATCCCCGGGCGGCTGGGCGATGTTCAGCATCGTCGCGCCGGTGGCCGACATCCGCACATCCTGGATGTGGCTGGGATAGGTCGCGCGATAGAAGGCTTCGTAGGACTCGAAGGCGGCGCTCATCGCCGCCGCTCCCGCCGCCACGCCGCCGGGGCCCTGCCGGTCTCGCGGCGGAACAGCTTGGCGAAGTGGCCCGGATCGGCGTAGCCGACCGCCGCCGCGACATCGCCGACGGACAACGTGCCGCCGGCGAGCAGTTGCTGCGCGCGTGCCATGCGCTGCGCCACCAGCCACCGATGCGGCGGCTGGCCGGTGCTGATGCGGAAGGAGCGGGCGAAGTGGAAGGGGGAGAGCCCTGCCTCGGCGGCCAGCATGGCCAGCGGCACATCCTCGCCCAGCCGGTCCTCCATCAATGCCATGATCCGCTTGAGGCAGCGCGGCGCGAGGCCTCCCGCATGGACCATGCGCTGCGGCGCGCCCCGGCTGGCCAGGTGGTCCAGCCGCGCGACCAGCGTGGCGACGGCGGAATCGGCATAGAGCGCGCCGGTCGGCGATCCGTCCTGGCCGTCGCGATACAGGCTGTCCACGAGTTGGGCGACGATCGGGTCCACATTCTGGCCGCAGTGCAGGGCACCGAAATCCAGCGTCGGCCGGGAGGTCAGCGCGGCGGCCCGCGACGCCTCCAGCGCCAGGATGAGGATGGCGTGTGGATCGTCCACGACGATGCGCGCCGCCGTGGAGGGCGCGAGCAGGACGAAGCTGTTGCACGGAAAAAGGGCGCGGCTGACGCCAGCACCAAAATCGATTGTGGCGCGGGCGGAGGGCGACCTGACCAGCGTCAGGACGAGGTCCGGTACCGGCGCGTCCGAGAAATCCCCGGGCGGCTGGGCGATGTTCAGCATGGTCGCGCCGGTGGCCGACATCCGCACATCCTGGATGTGGCTGGGATAGGTCGCGCGATAGAAGGCCTCGTAGGACTCGAAGGCGGCGCTCATCGCTGCCGCTCCCGCCGCCACGCCGCCGGGGCCATGGCGCCGAGCGCGCCCGGCATGGAGATCTGGATCATGAAATCGTCGGTCGGCGGATCCGGATGGTCGCCGCGGGGCTGCGAGATCCGCACCATCCAGGCGGGCAGAGTGCCCGCCAGCCGGCGTTCCTGCACCAGGCCCGAATAGGGCGGGCTCTCGAACAGGTCCGGGCCCGTGCGAGACGTGACAGCAACAGGGTGATTTCCGGCATCGCCCATGCCTTCCCTCTCCGTTTCCGTGGCGGGAGGAAGGAAGGCGTCACGCGTTCCGCTGCCTGCCGGGCGGACGCCCGGAAGCACAAACTGAGCCGACCCTCGCCCGAGGCCACCAAAGCATCCGGTTGATACACACCGGATGTGCGCACCGCAGCTACAAATGTGGCGGGTTGGCGCCTCCGCCAGACGTGAGCGCAAGAATCCCCGCTTTCCGCAGGAACGTCCCTTCGCGCCTGCGCGGCGCCTTTCCGGAGGGCCCTCGCGCCGGCGCATCGCCGCAAGGACGGCCTCAGGCGCGCAGGAACGCCCGCGCACCGATGCAGTCCCCTCCGCATGATCCTCCGGTCGGCAGTTTCGCTGCCGGCTCGGGTGGGGGCCCCCGGCCGCTGCGCCGCTCGCCCCGGCGCAGCGGCCCCCGAGCCGTCGAGGAGGCTTCCGCCGTGTCCTCCCCGCACGGGGCGGCGACCCCAACCCGGCCGGGGCGAGCGGCCGGGGTTGCAACCAGCCGGGCCACGGGGCGCCGGCCGGCCGAGTCGACTGCCCCGCGTGAACCAGAAAGCCGGCGAGGGCCTGATGGAGAAAGACCGATGAGCAAGTTCAGGACTTCCCTGCTGGGAGCCGCGGCGATCGCCGCCGCCGCCTTCAGCCCCGCAGCCTTCAGCCCCGCGCAGGCGGCCTCGTTGTTCGAAACCGTATCGACCAATCCGCAGCTCGGCCTGTTCACCTCGATGATCCGCAAGGCGGGACTGGAGCAGGAGCTGCGCACCCGGGCCGGCATCACCGTGTTCGCGCCGACGAACGCCGCGATCGAAGCCCTGCCCTTCGCCACCTATCGCCGGCTGACGGAGACCGGCACGCCGGCCGAGGTGCAGGCCGTGGTGCGGTCGCACATGGTGACCTGGAATACCGCGATCCCGCTCGGCACCGACGGCACCGCCACGATGGTCACGCTGGCCGGCACGCAGCTCGGCTTCCAGGGCACCTCGAGCAGCACCGTCCGCGTCAACGGCCGGCTGGTGCAGCAGGTGAACCTGCGGGCGGACAACGGCTTCGTACACATCGTCTCCGACGTGCTGCCAACGCCCTGAGCCGCAATACACCCGCCCGGCCATCCCGGCCGGGCGGGCCATGACGCTTGCCGGGAGCTGCGAGGATGGATCTGGGTGCCACTGAACACGCAGGGATTGGCGCGCGGCCCCCCGGGCTCCTCTGGCTGCCTGTGAACGGCCAGGTCACGCCCTGGACCGGAGACCCCGCCCAGCACCTGCTCTGGCCGCTGCGCGAGGTGCTGGGGCTGACCGGCACCAAGTTCGGCTGCGGCGAGGGCAATTGCGGCGCCTGGCCGCGACCGACCCAGGCCTGGTGGTCAACCCGGACGCCGTGCGCGCCCAGGTGGAAGGCTGCGTCGGCTTCGCGCTGTCCAGCGTCATCAAGGGCGAGATCACGCTGCGGGAGGGCCTGGTGGACCAGCAGTGCTTCGCCGATTTCCGCCTGCTGACGTGAACGTGGTCGTGGCGTCGGTATCCATCCTGCTTGGATGGGCCGGATTCGTCTTGGCACGCCGCGCTGCGGGCGCCGGATCCGGGCGAATGGCGCCTTGAAATCGCCCTTCACGACGATCCACGACATTGCACCCGGTGCCGAGCCTGGAGCGACCTGCGTCCAGATGGGCACATCTGAACACGTCCATTCCTTCAGACCTGTTGGCTTCCAGGGTCGGGGCTCATTGCCGAGCCAGAAGGTGACGGCGAGCGCATCGCAACGACCGAGGCCAGTGACATAGGTGATGCCGCTGATCGCCGAGGTTCTGTGGACTCCAGGGATTTCCGAAGCGCCTGATGGGTGATTGAAGGCTGCCTTCCGCGAGGCGGCCTTGGGCGTTCTGGATCGGTTGGTGTTGCGTGACGCGGCGCGGGAGCGAATGGCGCCGCTGATCATCGGCCGCCACTGAGGCCAGAAGGGCGCATGGTACCGCATCTTTACCGCCAATTCGGACGACCCGGACCTCAAGTACCTGATCGTCGACAGCACCATCATCCGCGCCCAGCCGCACGCCATCGGCGCAAAAAGAGGAGGTCTGAAGACCAGGCGGTTGATCGCTCGCGCGGCGGACTGAGCACCAAGATCCATCTTGCGGTACGCGGTATCGGCATGCCGGTGACGCTCAAGACACACGCCTTCCCCAGCATCGGCAAGACGCCAATTGCAGCGGTGGATACCTATGACGTGCTGCGCGTTCTCCAGCCGATCTGGACGAAGGTACCGGAGACGGCATCACGACTGCGAGGCCGGATCGAAGCGATGCTAAATTATGCCGCGGCCACGGGGCTGCGCCCGCGGGGGCCGAATCCGGCCACCTGGCGAGGGCATCTCTCCGAGGCTCCCGGCGCCCCATCGCGCCTCAAGGCGGTAGTACGGCGCGAACAGGGTAGGGGCGACAACCATCCGTCGCTGCCTTGGCAGGACATGCCGGCCTTCCTGGGAGCGCTACGACACCGCAAAGGCATTTCAGCGCTGGCGGTGCGATTTGCCATCTTGACAGGCGCTCGTACAGGAGAGGTGCGCGGCATGGCCTGGGGCGAAGTAAATGAGGACGCTGCCGTTTGGGTGGTTCCGGCCGCAAGAATGAAGGCCGGAAAGGTTCATTTCGTGCCGCTGTCGCCAGCTGGCTTGAGTGTATTGGCCGAGATGAAGCTCCTGGCCGATGGCCGGGCAAGTCCTGTGTTCCCTGGCCAGCGTCAGGGGCGCCCGCTCTCCGATATGTCGCTGTCCATGCTGGTGCGAGGCATGGCCGTTGACGGCCTAGCTGAGGGCGAGCTTCCAAGGTGGCGTGATGCCGAGGGACGAGTTGCCGTGCCTCACGGGGGTAGCGTCCGCGGAGGTGGTGGAAATTCCGGCGGTTGCCGGTGTGCAGGGCTGGGGTGGCCCTCGGACCTGGCGGCTAGGGTGGAGTTGCGAAGCTCCCATCCCTGACCGACCGAGCACCCGGAGACCGACGACAGACTGCCACTGGCGGACCTGCTGGCGAAAGCAGGAGACGGTGACTTCCTGCGCGGCGTCGCTGAGGCGGTGCTGCAGATGCTGATGGAGGCCGATGTGGAGGGCCTGATCGGCGCCGGGCGGCACGAGCGCGCCGGCGAGCGGCTGAACTATCGCAACGGCTTCCGCGACCGCACGCTGGATACCCGGCTGGGGTCGCTGCAGCTACGGATCCCGAAGCTCCGGCAGGGCAGCTACTTCCCCTCCCTTCCTGGAGCCCCGGAAGACCTCGGAGAAGGCCCTGGTGGCGGTGATCCAAGAGGCCTGGATCGGCGGCGTCTCGACGCGGCGGGTGGACGATCTGGTGCAGGCGATGGGCCTGTCCGGCATCTCGAAGTCGACCGTCTCGAAGCACTGCAAGGACATCGACGAGCGGGTCGGCGCCTTTCTTGACCGGCCGCTGTCCGGCGAGTGGCCGTATCTGTGGCTCGACGCCACCTACCTGCGCCAGCGTGAGGGCGGCCGGATCGTGTCGGTGGCCGCGATAATCGCCGTGGCCTGCGATGCCGAGGGGCGCCGCGAGATCGTCGGCCTGCACATCGGCCCGTCGGAGGCCGAGACCTTCTGGGCGGCCTTTCTCAAGAGCCTCGTCAAGCGCGGCCTGAAGGGCGTGAAGCTGGTCGTCTCCGATGCTCATGAGGGGCTGAAGGCGGCGATTGCCCGCGTCCTCGGCGCGACCTGGCAGCGCTGCCGCGTGCATTGGATGCGGAACGCCCTGGCCCATGTCGGCAAGGCGCAACAGTCCATGGCCTCGGCCGCGCTGCGCCAAGCCTTCCTGCAACCCGACCAGGCGAGCGCGCGGCAGACCTGGCGCCACGTGGCCGACCAGCTCCGGCCCCGCTGGCCGAAGCTCGGCAAGCTGATGGACGACAGCGAGGACGACGTACTCGCCTACATGGCGTTCCCGCCGCAGCACAGGACCAAGCTGCACTCGACGAACCCTCTGGAGCGATTGAACAAGGAGGTGAAGCGCCGCGCCGACGTGGTCGGCATCTTTCCCTCCGAAGCGTCCATCATCCGCCTGATCGGTGCCGTCCTGCTCGAGGCCAATGACGAATGGCAGATGCAGCACCGCTATATGGGCGTCGAGGCCATGGGCGAGATGCTCAACCCGTCACCCACCAACGAGACCCTGCAACTTCCACCCAAAGTCGCCTGAGCCGTGGCCACCTCAAGCCCATCAGTCAATTCCACCACGTTGACGGACGCTACCGAATTTACCGGATGGACTCTAACATCGCGCGTCTCCACCAAGCGGCTCAATCTGCCCAGCAAAAAGCGTACCCTACCTCGGGAACATCAGGGACAGCTGGAACCGCAACTGCCACTCAGGACCCAAATCGGGCCGGATGACATTGTAGTAGGCGCCCGCCTGCCCATTCAACGCCTGTTCGCCGATCCGAAAGATCTGCCCGAGAGCGAGACCTAGTGGCACAGTCCACTCCTGCCCGCTCCGAGCTTCCCAGTTCGCCGTGATCAGCGGGGAAAAGGATAGGTACGTCCCAGGGGACGTCGGAAAATTGTAGGTCGAGGATCCGGCGCTCCTCCTGTTTGCCGAGATGGGGTGGACGTCGAAGTCGCTGCTGGCCGAGTTCGAAAATGGCGCCAGCACCGAGGGCCGGGAGACCCGGCGTGAAGCCTTCCTGCCTCGACGTCTCCGCTCTGCACTCGGCAAGCTAAACCCCACACTTGATGGCGCGGCGCTTGACCGGGCTGCCGATGAGATCACCCGGTCCCGCTCATCCATGGATTCAGTGGCGGCCAACCGCGAGGTCCTGCGCCTGCTGCGAGATCGGGTCTCGGTGCAGATCGTGGATGGGGAGGGTCAGCCCACCACCGTGTCTGTCACGGTGATCGACTGGGAGGACACGACCCAGAACGACTTCCTCATGGCCAGCCAAGTCTGGTTCGCCGGGGATCTTGGCCAGAAGCGGGCCGATGCGGTCGGCTTCGTCAACGGCATCCCACTGTTGTTCTGCGAGTTCAAGGCGCCAACGCAGCCGGTCCGGGACGCCCTCGACGGCAACATTCGCGACTACCGGACAACGGTCCCGCAGGCCTTCGCCCCCACCGGCTTTGCGCTCATCTCCAATGGTCATGAGACGCGCCTGGGGGCCGTGGAGGCGCCCTGGGAGCATTGGCTGGAGTGGAAGCGCCTGGAGGAGGACGAGGCCCCCAGGAACAGCCTGGAGGTCGCGATACGCGGTGCCTGCGAGCCCGAGCGGTTCTTGGATATCGTCGAGAGCTTCCTTGTCTTCCAGGAGGAGGCGCAGAAGACCGGTGACGTCAGGCTGGTCAAGAAGGTGGCCCGGAACCACCAGGTGCTTGGCGTCAACCGCGCGATCCAGGCCGTGGGGGACATCGGCGCCAACCAGGGCTGCCTCGGCGTCTTCTGGCATACCCAAGGCTCCGGCAAATCGCTGTCCATGGTGATGTTCGCTGAAAAGGTGCATCGGAAGGTTCGCGGCAACTGGACCTTCGTGGTGGTCACCGACCGGACGGAGCTGGACGACCAGATCGCCCGGACGTTCGCGGAATGCGGCGTGGTGACCGAGGACATCCACGCGGTCCAGGCATCTTCGGCTGCCGACCTCCGGCGCCTTCTCCGGGAAGACCACCGGTATGTCTTCACGCTGATACACAAGTTCCGGCCCGAGGCAGGCAAGGTCATGGAGGTGCTGTCCGAACGCGAGGACATCATCGTCATCACCGACGAGGCGCACCGCAGCCAATATGATGTGCTGGCCCTGAACATGCGGACCTCCCTGCCCAAAGCCGCCTTCATCGGGTTCACCGGTACGCCACTGATCAAGGGGGAGGAGGAGCGAACCCGCGAGGTCTTCGGCGACTACGTCTCGATCTACGACTTCAGCCAGAGCATTGCCGATGGCGCCACGGTGCCGCTCTACTACGAGAACCGGATCCCGGAGGTGCTGCTGTCCAACGGCGCGCTGGGCGATGACTTCCAGAGCCTCGTTGAAGAGTCATCGATCGACGAAGAGGCTGAGGCGCGACTTCAGCGACAATTTGCCCAGGAATACGCGCTGCTCACCCGCGACGACAGGCTGGAGACCATCGCGGAGGACGTGGTGCGTCACTTCGCCGGTCGAGGCTACCGGGGGAAGGCCATGTTCGTCGCGCTGGACAAGGCAACGGCCGTGCGGATGTACGACAAGGCCCAGACGCACTGGCAGGCCATGCTCGCGGACAAGAAGGCCAAGCTGGACCACGCAATGCCCGGGGACCGACAGGCGCTCCAGGCCGACTATGACTGGCTGCGTGAAACCGAGATGGCGGTGGTGGTCAGCCAGGGCCAGAACGAGATCGAGGAGCTGGCAAAGAAGGGCCTCGACATCGAGCCGCACCGCAGGCGCATGGTGGCCGAGAAGCTGGACCTGAAGTTCAAGGACGCTGACGACCGGCTTCGGTTGGTGTTCGTGTGTGCGATGTGGATCACGGGCTTCGACGTCCCGACGTGCTCGACGATCTACCTCGACAAGCCGATGCGGAACCACACCCTGATGCAGACCATCGCAAGGGCAAACCGCACGGCACGGGGGAAGACGGCTGGCTTGATCGTCGATTACGTGGGGGTCTTCGGGAACCTGAAGCGCGCGCTGGAGGTGTATGCGACGGGCGGCCGAGAAGCCCCTGCAATCCGTGACAAGGCAGCGTTGATCGGTGAGATTGAGGCGAAGCTGCGCGAGACCAAGGACTGGATGCAGCAGCGTGGTGTCAGCGTCGGTGCCATCGTGGCGGCACAGGGCCTTGCCAAGGGCGATCTGATCGGCGGTGCCCGGGCAGCGCTGACCCTTCCAGACGATGTCCGCATGGCCTTCCTGCGGCTCTCCTCGCAGCTCTGGGCGGCGTTGAAGGCTGCGTTGCCGGATCCCATGGCCAGTGCCCTGTTCCCCCAGATTGACGTGGTTCGGAAGATCGACACGGCCATACGGGAACATTTGCCGAAGCCTCGGCTGGCCGACATTGCCGCCGAGATGGAGGAGTTGCTGGATCGCTCAGTGGTCGGCGTCGAGATCACCCGGCCTCTCCCCGACCCGGACAGCATGGAGGGTCTGGTCAACCTGGGAGCCATCAACTTCGACAAGCTGAAGACGCTGTTTGACAAGGGGCGTGGGCAGAGCGCCGTGCAACTGGCCCGGAATCAAGCCGAGACCAAGGCCCGGAACCTCGCCGCGAAGAACCCGACCCGCCAGTCTTTCCTAGACCGCTACCAGCAAATCGTGACGGACTACAACGAGCGGAGGCTAACGGCCGAGGAGGTCTTCGCGCAGCTGCTGCGGTTCCTCGATGAAATGGCCGAGGAGGAGAAGCGGGAAGCCAGAGAGAAACTTGGTGAAGAGGAATTAGCGCTGTTTGACGTGCTGACCCAACCGAACCCTCAGCTCCCACCCGCGAAGCGTGACGAGGTCAAGGACATCGCCAAGCAGCTCCTAGACAAGCTGCACGCCCTGTTTCGAGGGATCGATTGGCAGTCCAATCCAACGATGCGCGCCAAGGTCCGCACGACGATCAAGGCCACGCTGCGTCACCTGCCGGATGAGTACGACGACAACCTCTGGGAGGCGAAGGTGGCTGCGACCGTTGATTGGGTCTTCAGGCGCTACGCTGGCGCGTCGCAGTCGGCGTAGTCGTCTGACAGCGTTCGCACCGGAACGCTGCGTCACGGGTCCGCGGGAGCAGTGGAGGCGATGTACATTGCGGAGCGCCGGGAGCTTCTACTGCTGTCGGCTTCCCCGTTTCCTGACAACAAATACTCGCATCCCCTTAATATTTGGTAGGTCGCTGGAGCATCGCTTGTCATCGGTGTGGAGCGTGGCGTGTCATCAGCCGAACTTTTTGAAGCATAGCCTGTCAGCAGGCGACAGGCTTCGGCACATGCTTCCTTGAGCCTCGATCTGCCTGAAAGCCACCAGAGCCGACAGGGCATCCCCACGAGGAGAGCGGGGTCAGCAAGCATCCTACCCCACGGGGTAACGTCAAGCTTCCCCATCACCCGGGAGAAGATAGGGAGCGTGTTCGCGAATCACAGCGAGCGTCAGTTGTTCCCCGCGTTTAGACAGCTTCTCAATCCAAGCAGACGGCATAGCAGAAAAATTAGTCGGGTAGTCCGCAACCTCCTCCCGTCGCACGAGGTCGGGAGGAGGAAAGGCCAGCCTGTCATCCGCTTGGTCCAAATAGGGCAGCGCAAAGCCCCGAAGCTGCCCGGACGCCTTCAGGTCGAACAGCCGCTTCATTGAGGCGTTTTGGGCACGGTTGAACACGGTGTTGAAGACAGCCAGCATTCGAGGCAACAGGAAGAGCGAAGGACTACCCGTTCGCAGCCCGTATCCTGCGCGGCAAGCGACAATCGTGTCGACGGGTTCGACCGCAACGCTGATCTCGTGGTCGCGGTCCGGCCAGAGCGGCGCCAGACCCAGGTTGTCGTAAACGCCGCCATCAGTCAGCGTTACCCGCTCTGCCCGAAGCGAGCCGTCGCGCTTCCGAAAGGTCGGCACCTCATCCAGCGCGGGCAACAGGAGTGGAAAGGCCGCTGATGCAGCGACTGCATGCGCCAAGGACACCTTTCTCGAGTCTAGCTTGCCGATGCGCCAGCTGCCTGCGTCCTCCGATGTGAAATAGAACGCCGACCCTGTCGTCAGCTCAGCAGCGACGACGACTAGCTTTGGCTTGTCCGACGCGAGGCTACCAAGGGTTCGGCCTTGGAAAAGGACCCTGTCGAACGTGCGGCGCAATAGGGTTGTCCGGCTGGCAAAGCGCCTGGGCATCCATCGGTTGCCGTCCGGTGACGTGGCCGCATCAGCGCCTGTGACCCGGTGCATAACCCAAACGAGAATGCGGAGAGGAACGCTCCATGCCCATGCCGAGCACAGGGTGATGACCGAGACGACCGCCTTCAGCCCCTCGGTTGTGGTGAATGCCGTCTTGATTGCTGGCCGAACGAAACCGTTCTCGAGCACCGTCTTGGTCCGGTCATCGAAATCCTCGAAGGATCCATCGTGGGCGGCCCACATTGCACCGATGACGCTGCCGCCGGAGACCGTCGAGATAACCCTAGCGCGCTGAAGTATTCCTAATCGGTGAAGTGTCCGTAGACAGCCCAGGTGGAACGCCATGGCTCGTGAACCTCCACCCGAAAGGGCGATACCAATGGTCGGTGCTGTGGCACGCGTCAAAGACGGGCTGACTTCGGAGCCAGACGCGGCAATCGCGTCCCGAGACGCGTCGCTCATGAGCGCCGATCCGATCCGGAGAAGACGTCGCGTGATATCCGAATGGTGGACACGACGGATTCCTGCCCGTCTCCCACGATCATCATCACTGGCGGGATGCCCTCACGCCCCAGCTCACCGCACAAATGGCGGAGCTGGACAGTATCGACACTGCTTGGGGATGCCCCATGCCCGATAGGGTGGCTGTGCCATTCCCCGATGTAGCGAACCTGGTCGCGTGTGATGGCCTGGATTTCCCGCAGTCGGTCCAGCAAACCGGAAATACCGCGTTCAAACATTCCTGGTGTGCCGACGCTATCGCTGGGTGGGTCGAGTGCATCCACCACGATGATTGATTGGCGTTCTGTATCCACGATCCCCACGAGCGCGCCGCCCGTCTCAGACGGAAGAGCGGCCTTCCGCAGGTCCTTCATCCGTTCGAGTATGCCGTCGTCGTATGACACCTTCCACTCGCCGAAAGCGACTTGATGCGGCGTCCGGGGCGCGTGTTTCACCACCGAGACGCCTCCATCAGCGTCCATGGTCCAGACAGTTATCCGGGCCCCATCGTTGTCGAGTGTCGTCGCTAGACCACGCGCTGTAAGCGCCGAGAGCGCCATGACGTTGGTTTCCGGGATGCGGGCGCTGACGTGACGACAGGCGCCCGTGTAACGCAATCCGCCCGGCGGTGGGACAAGATGGGACCGCAGGGCACCATCTCGGAGGAGCACGCGGTAATACTGCGCTTCCAGCGCATCAAGCCGGACCGTGCGAGCCGCATCTTCCGACAGCATTACCGCCGCCGTTCCAGTCGGGTTGAGAAAGACCGACACTCGCCTCGCGCGACCTTGCCCATCTGCCAGCCTTCGGGCCACGGCGACTGAGGCCGACGCGTCGATGATAACCTCCTCATTGGCGATCCGCGCCTCAAGATCAGGTCCGCTTCCAGCGGGCGCCAGGGCGTTGCAGTCCACCGCGCGCGCAGCGTCCTGCTCGCCGAGGAGCATGCGGACCTCATTGGCCAGGGCCTCGGCCTTATGCGCTCCCAGCCACCGACGTCCCAGGGTGTGCCGGGCGAGGTTGTGCGGAAGCAGGTGGTCGGTGTCGAGGATTGTCCAGGAGAACCTGCCCTCGCGCGCCAGGGCCATAGCGAGGTGTGAGCCGATGGCGCCTGCGCCAATCAGCGCGACCCGGCGAACGTCCGGGTCGCCTAAACCAGCACACTCGCTCGCCAGCGCGCGGTCGAACTCCGCATGCACCGGAAGGCTATCGATCTTGATCTCGTCCAGCCTCTCAGGAAGCCCGATGCGGAGATTGCGGCCGAAGGGCGTCGCCCTGCGGGCCTCGGGCGCGTCCCGCGGATATCGAAAGAGCACCCCCAGCCGCTCGCCGAGGTCGCCTAGGCCGAGCGGAATGAAGAACGCCTTGGCGTCCTCGGCCGACACTGGCTTGCTGTCATTCCTCGAAATCGGCGTGATCACTAAGACAGCCACAGCCATGGTGTCGCTGTGGGGTGGCTCCATCACCTTGCAGGCTGCGTCCCGCAGCGCAGAAAGCAGGTCAAAGCCACATTCGTTGAGTGCCCCGATCAGCTCGGCCAACGTCCCGGGAGCGGAGCGGATGGCCCGCATGGCCTGGGGCGGAAGCCTGACCGGGACAATCTGCAATTCCTTCGTGCCCTGCCCGCCCGGCTGGATGTCCTCCACGAAGTGGTAAAGCCGCGCCTGCTTACCGCCCGCACCACCAAAGAGCTTCATGTAGGATGCCGATGCGTCGGGCTGTAGAAAGGCCCGTGGAACCGCCACATCAGGACCCGTTGCCACGAATAGAGGATCAAGTGCCTGGACCTCGTCCGAGAGGGCACCACTTGCTGCCGCACCCAGCCACCACCGCACCCTTTCGACGAAGGACAACGGCGTCCAGGTGGCACGCGCTTCGGCCCAGGGCCGATCATCAACGCACGGGTATCGCATGAACCCGGTCGGCACGGCGTTCTGATGCGGCGTCTCGGGGAAGTCTGGCCGAGCAGCCAGTGCGACCGGCGTGCGGTCGTCGGCGGGCGTGAAGACAGCCGCGATTGGCTCCAAGCGCCGGATGTCGGCAGCCAGATCCTGAGGCCGCTCAGCCCCAATCTCGAAGACCACGGTTTCTTGGCCATCCGCCTCCCGCCTGCGGCATTCCAAGAAATTGGCTTCCGCGTGGTCGTCGGATGCGAGGTAGATGGCCAGCGCTCGGGCACGGGGTAGCTGAAGCCCATCCGTGCCGATGACGGTACCGAGTTCGTCGAGGACGGGATGGAGCGCCATGATCAGCCTGCACGGACCGGGGACGAGGAAAGAACTGTCGCGGGCGCCGCCAGGACGCTGATCAGCTTCGCCCCCTGGGCCGTCACCTCGATCTCGGTCGGACGCGGATTGGTCTTGGTGCGCTCCATCGTCACCGCGAACTCACCGTCGCGCTCGAACGTTGACTGGACGCTCTTGTAATAATTCGCGGCTTCCCGATGCGGCGGCTGGAGGTCTTTATCCTCAGGCGTGCCCGCTGCCGGAATCTCCCAGCTCGTCGAAACCATGATGCTGCGACGCTGCCCAGCCTCCTCATGCAGCCAGCGGACCTCGGGCACAGGAACCGTGCGGTTCTCCCCTTTGACGTCCGAGAGCGACAGATACGAGGAGTGGTGGGGCACCTTCATGATGTCCCATTCAAGCCTCGCGCTGTTTCCATGCTTGCGCGAGATGTTCACGATGTCCTTGAGGCCACGCCATTCCATGTCGGCCGTGAACAGGGCACGGGTGTCACGCATCCCCTCCCGGAAGGTGGCCTGGAACACCACGCTATCCTGGTTCCTGTCCTCAACCCCGCGGTCATCGCGGCGGTATCCGAACGGCGCATGGATGAAGAACTCCACCCCCTCAGGCCCGAACCTGTTGTAGCCGGGGACCAACTGACCAGCGTCGGTGATGAGGTGCCTGCGGCTTTCGATGGAGAGGCCATTCCTCTCAAGCCAGCCCGCCAGCGCCTCGGGGCGCGAGAACACCCGAATTCCGTAACCCCGCCGGAGGCGGTATTTCGCTTCTTCCCGGATCACCCGGGCGCAGTCTTCGCAGCCCACTTCAGTTATGGCCCCGGCCGGGACCCACAGATCCTGGATCTTGATGCGGTCGCCCCCCTGGTACTTCGAGGCGTGGTCAAACCAAAAGAAATCGCTGGAGCCGCAGACGTGGTCCTTATCCAAGTGTGTGAAGCACACGATGTCGAAGGCGTCACGCCTAGCTGCCCGGAGATCCTTCCGTAGTTCGACCGGAAGGTCGATTCGCTTATCGTAGGGGTCCGCGGCGTTTCGCATGTTCGCGAAATCGACCAGCATCTTCCGGCCATCGCGAAGGTCGATGCGGCTCGTGTCGGCGTTGCCCAGAGGGAACAGCGTTATCTTGGGAAAACTCATGTGATCCAATCTCCTGACCTTGTCTGCGGGGGCGCCCGGACGGCTGCACCCGCCCCTAACCCTTGATGCGCGCGGCAAGGGCCCATTCGGACATCGGGAAACAATTGACCCGGAGCGATTTGGTCGCTGGACTGAAGGGAGGGGTGTCCGAACGGGCGGCATCGCGACGCATGGAGTGATGGAGATGCAGGAGGCACCAGGCGTGGCCCGCCACCAAGAGGATGAGCGAGCGCCCGACGAATTTAGGGAGGCAGTTCGGCGCCTCTCCGACACGGACTGGGAACGCCTCCGGAGAATCGCGACGGCACTCGCCGTCGGAAGAACGCTGGAAGGGGAGGATCTCATGCAAGGGGCAATGGCACGCGTGCTGGATGGAGGCCGCCCCTGGCCGCGCGATGTCGAAATCCTCCCTTTTCTCGCGGGGGTCATGAGGAGCGTCGCGCATGGCGAACGGGCCAAGATAAAGCGGTTTTCAGTTCGGCAGCCGATTTCGCTCTACAGCCACACTGGGGACCTGGCCATCGACCCGGAATCCACTTCGGCAACCCCTGAAGAGGTGGTTGCGGAGGACGAGGAGTGGTTTCGAGTTCGTCAGGGCATCACGGTGATGTTCGGTGACGACTATGATGCCCAGGTGCTGCTGGAAGGGATTATGGAGCGACTAGAGGGCGAAGAGCTTCGAGCGCTGACCGGGCTTGACCTGAAAGGTTTTGCCAGCAAGCGGCGGCTTATCCAGCGGCGACTGACCAAGCTGAAGGCCAATGGAGGTCCAAAATGACCAAGAAGCGGCTTCAATCGGATCGAGACGCAGTCCAGCGGCTGGAGGATGCCCTCATCGAAGACATCCTTGGGGCGTCCGACGAGGACATCAGGGCAGAGGCTCGGGCTGACGGGATTGATCTTGAGCGCCAGGCCGAGGCGATGCGATCAATGTTCGAGCGTGAAATCGTCCAAGCTGGGAAGGCAAAGATGGCGGCCGCGCGGTCTGGCCTGGTCGCCTACCAATCAGGCTCTTCACAAATGATTCCGCCGCCATCTGGTTTCGCGCGCCCTGGGACAAGGCGCACCGCAGAAGCACAGAGGCTCACCATGGCCGCCCGTAACGCGAGCGAGCAAACGGAGCGTGATCTTGAAGGTATCGAGGAGGACCTCGCCGAGCTGAAGGCGATTCAGGAGGAGCAGGAGAAGAAGAGTTGACGTCCGCTCTGACACCCGCGGAGAGGTTGCTCCAATCACTTGGGGTAACGGATCCTGAAGAGATAGACTTGGAGGCGATCGCTTGGCATCTGGGCGTCGTCAAGGTGAAGTACGCCCGGCTCGACGGATGCGAGGCGCGCATCGTGGGCGTGGGCGACAAGGCTATCATCACCGTAGATGACCGCTCGATACCCCAGAGGGGCCGATTTTCCGTGGCGCATGAACTCGGACACTGGCACTTCCATCGGGGCCGGACGTTGCTGTGCCGATGCGAGGACATCAGCGAGGGGGGAAGCGCCAACGGTCTTGAGCGGACAGCGAACAGGTTCGCCGCTGAACTGCTGCTGCCGTCGTACCTGCTATTGCCGATGGCCCGGAAGCAAAAGCAGCTAACTCTTAAAATTCTTCGCGAAACAGCGACGCGGTTCCGCACCAGCCTGTCGGCAACGGCCTTCCGTCTTGTTGAAGCGGGCCAAAGCCCGACAGTCCTCATCTGCCATAACGTAAATCGCCGCAGGTGGTTCGTGCGCTCTCCCGACGTGCCGGAGCGATGGTATCCGCGCGACGACCTGGACTCGGAAACGTATGCGTTCGGCCTTTTGCATGGGTCAGATCCAGAGCAGCCGTCACCACGCAAGATGCCCGCTCAGGCTTGGTTCGACCGCGGTGAGGCAGCGCGATACGAGGTCACGGAGCAGTCCTTCAGGTCTGGCCCGGGCGAGATCGTCACGATTGTGACGATCCAGGATGATGACATGCTCGAAGAACGTGAGCGGCGCTGGCGCTGACGGAGACGTCGCGCCATCAGCGTTCCGAGCGATTAAAAATTTCGGGCTTTGACGTCGTCCCTGCCACTCGTAATCGAGTCGCATGAGGAACCAAAAGAAACTCAGCCTTCATTTTCCGCAACGTATGTGGCCGACTTTTGCGCCGGTTTCGCTGGCCGAAATCTGGCATGACACGAACAAATCGAATTATGTAGTAGGCCCCGACGGCAAACGACTTTCCCGGTCGGGATCCACTTCAAGGCGCCGCAGAGCCTGTTCGACCACCCGCTCTGGCCGATGCCCGCCCGAAGCTCGAACCGCACACTTAAGAAGCTCCGCATCCACAGAAACAAGCCTGGTCGTCCGGGCGCCGCGCATGTGGAGCCACGCCCGAGTCAGCGCCAGGGCCGCGATTGTCAGCATGGCCACGAGGGTGACAAGTAAAGGCGAACCCATCACGTCCTCCCACCGATCACTGGAATGGCGGTCACCATCGTGCGCCGACTTCCAGCCACTGAAGCACCTCCGCCAATGGCCGTTCCACCCTGATCATCCTGCCGCCCGGCAACAGCAGCAGCGCGCCGCCATCATCCTTGCAGACGGCGCAGACCGACGTGGCGACGACGGCGTGCATCCGCCCCTCGTAGTCGCGCAGGACTACGTAGCGCCCAACGCGGGTTCCTTCTTCCAGCTCGGCGTTCGGCATGGTCATGCCGCATGCCGGACGTGGGTGACCAGCGGGACGGTGAACTCCGCCAATTCCATCGGCTGACCCTGGCCGTCGAAGCGAACCGTGATGTGGTGCGAATGGCTCCTGCCACGCCACCGCACCTGAGCCAGCGGAACCAGCAGAAACACGTCTTCTTGGTCCGGCACCGCGGCAACACAAGCTGTCATTCTGCCCAGGCTCCACAGGCTCTGTTCAGCCCGGACCATATCCGCCACAGAGACGCAGCGTCCTCGAAGGCACGGTGCCGAACCCGATCTCCGGCAGCCTCCTCGGCGAAAGCTTGAGCAGTCAGGCGCCGCGCAAGATCGCGGTATGCTGCTTCGGCCAGTCCTCGCTCTATGCCGGAAGTGGTCAGCCGATGCCAAAGCGGCTCGCGCGAAAGCCGGAGAGCGTCCGAAAAAGGGAAGATCTCCAAGCTGCAGGAGGCTCCTGCCGCCTTCATCAAGCGGTCCAGCCAGAACTGGTCCGCACCAGGCGCGTCGGTGAACACCCTACGGCCGCGAAGTGCCTTCAAGCAGATGGTCGCCACCTCCGTCGCTGGTCTTCCCGACGAGGCCAAAACGTCCCAGGAAAGGCCGTGGAGTGCCTCCGCGCCGACCGACCAGGATTTCCAGTCCGGCTCCGGGCGGATGAGGTGCGCCTCACCGGTGCCGTCGTCCAGAACCCAACCGATCTCGATGGGGTAGCTATCCGGTCCCAGACCCGACGCTTCAAAATCGAGGAAGGCTAGCGGCGTCATGGCCGCCCACTCCCATGCATCCCGCCGGAGATAACCGCCCGTGAGGGGGGGAACCCGTCGACCAGCAGGTCCGCGTACTCCTGCATGAAGGATCGCCGCTCATCGAGTCCCGGATCGGAACAGCCGCAGGTAATGCCTTCTGCTTTTTCAGCACCAAGGCACGCGCTGACGAGGGCAAGGCGGTCAGGATGTTTTCCGGACATGACGTGACGGAAGACGTGGCGCCAAATGTGAACCGTCTCAAGCGCCCGGATGGAGCCTCGGCCGGACAGCCTGACTAGGGCGCTCTCCGATAGCGGCTGATGCGACGACTGCGCGACCGGGAAGACCAACGACGTGTGGCCGCCGATGGCCCTGGCGGATTGAAGCACCTCGCATGCCTGCCTGGACAGTGGGTGCATGAAGTGCCCGCCGGACGGAAGCGGCATGCGCCAGACCGCACTGCGGGTGTCCAGCCAGGCGAACTGGGACCACTGCGAGGTGCACACCGACTCCGGCGCGGCCGCCGTGACCGCCGCAAACCGCAGTGCCAGCTTTGACGTGCGCTTCCCCTGTGCTGCCTCGACGGAGCGCAGCAAGGTGCGTGCGCTGTCGAGATCGAGGGCGGACAGCAACGGCCGCGACTCCCTTCGTCCCCGTCCGTTCAGCTCACGTGCAGGATTCAAACCGTTAGGGATGAGGCCCAGATCCTCCGCGAACGTCATCATGGACAGCAGCGCATGGCGAACTCGGTTCGCGGACTCCCGCTTTCCCGCTTCCTGAATCGGCTTGATCACCCTGTCCCAAAGCATTTCCGCCGTGATCGAGCGGACAGGGACGTGTCCGACCTTCGGCTGGATGTGGGTGCGCCAACGATCGATGACCTTCTGCTGGTGGAAGGGCGACCAACTGGCGGCCTTATGCTCGTGCCATCGCTCCGCGACGGCATTCATCGTGGCGCTGTAAGGCGGAGGAGGCCGGTCATCCTCCGCCCGAAACCGAAATCCCCGTGGCTTTCTTGGCATTGCCCGGCCTCCTAGTGCCGGGGGCCGTCGAGGAGATCCGCCGGTAGCACCAGGCCCGCGGTCAGAAGGTCCGCGTACTCCTGCATGATCTCGCGGCGGCGGTCGATGAGGCCATCCCTCATGTACGCTGCTTCGACCTCCTCGAACGGGGAGTGCGCGAGGCACAGGTCGATTACATGCCGCTCCCGTGTGTGGCGCTTGTTCATGATGCTGGAAAAGGCCGCGCGCGCGCCATGGCCGGAGTGGACGCCCTTGCCCCCCGCGCGATAGATGAGGAACAGGATGTCGTTCTCGGAAATGGGCTTGGTGCTGTTCCGGACGGACGGGAACACGAGGTGCCCACCGCCAGTCACCTTCTGGAGCTCCAGCAGGAGCTCGGCCGTCTGGCTCGCCAGCGGCAGCACGAACGGCTGGCGCGACTTCATCTGGACGCCTGGGATCAACCAAACCGGCTCGGGGCCATGAAGCCCCTGGAACTGCGGCCACTCTGCCGCCCGAAGCGTGCCCGTCCTGACCGCAGTGAGGTGGATGAACCTGTTGGCCGCCTTGGTCACCGGCTGCCCAGGAAGGGCATCGCACTTGGCCAGGAAGTCTTGCAGTTGGTCGATATCGATGATCGCGGGCTGATGCTGGACCTTGGGCGCCGCCAGCAACACCTTCGCGAGCTTCTCGGTGGCCGGGTTTGCAAAGCCGTCTGGAACGTACCCTTCGATCTCCAGCGTGTCGTAGAAGGTGCTCAGCATCCCGCGTAGGTCATGCATCGTCCTGAGCGTCCCCCGCTCCTCAATGGGGCGCAGCACCAGCCTCAGAATTGCGTCCCGAGTGATGGTCGCGACGTGCATGGACCCGATCTGCGGGTACACCTCGCGCTCGAAGAGGCGGTGCACGCGCTCCTTATGGCCGGGCACCCACTGCTGGCGGTTGATCCAACGGCGCGCGAGCGTGTTCACGGAGAACTCCCCCGCGTCCTCCGCCTTCGCCTGCGCCGCCTGCAATTCGCCCGCTGTCTCCTGCCGCTCCTTGACGACCATGGGATCGTAGCCCGCCTCAACGAGAGCCATGATCTCGTTTCGGGCTTCCCGCGCGGCAAGGATGCCGAACCGCTTGGGCCCCGGGGCGCCCTCCTCGTAGACGCCGATCTGAAAGGATTTCTCGACGCCTCCGAACATGTAACGAACCTGCCAGTACCGCTGCCCGCTCGGCATGATGCGGACACGCAGGTTGTTGCCGTCGCTGATGGTGCAGGGCTTCGCCTGTGGCTTCGCCCTGCGGATCTCCGCATCGGTCAGTAGCTTCCTGCGCTTCGGCTTCGGGCCTTCATTGGTGGTCACGTCCGCCTCCTGTGGGTCTTCGGCGGACGCAGGGATTAGTCACATATGGATGGCGCCCAAACAGCCGCGTTGGTGTCGGTGTGGAGCTTTCCGGCACGGTGAGGTGCGGTGCTGAAGTCCTCGGCTCGCATTGTCGTGAACGAGGGCATGTGTTGAGCGAGGAGATCGGACTTCCGCTCGTGGAGGCGGGACTGCGAGGATCGGCCTCGGCGCGTGCCCGGTGAGGCCGAGGATGGCGGGACGGAGGACTGGACTGCGCGGCGACAGGGCTTGGCTCAACGACACTCGTAGGCCCGGGGTCTGGGCAACAAGCAATCAGGTCATGCAGCAGGACGCAACGATCATAAAATGCAACGAATTATAAGTGGCGGAAAACCTTGGCTTCAGCCGATTCGTTGGACTTTAGCACCGAAAAAAACGGGTAACGAATGTTGACGGCTGCTTTTACCCGCCCCTTTTACCCGCCCGCCGTTCCGCCCCCCTGATCCGGTGCGGTGCGATGTTGACCGGAATGTTGACGGTTCCGCCTCTAAGCGCTTGGAATACGCGGGTGTTCACGCCGCGTTCTTGGCTCGGAGACTGGCGAGGAAAGACCCCGAATCCAATGTGGCGGACGGGGTGACAGCCCGCTTACCTGACTAAGTATCTGTGTACGCGACGTATGTTTCGACGCGCAGCCCGAGATGTACCCCTAAAAATACCCCAACAGCATGTCGGTTCGTGGAGCGGTCGCGTCCCGGGTGGTGGTGTAGGAGGGCCAGAGCCCGGGGCGCGTAGCGAAGCCCCTTGGCTGAGCGGAGCGGAGCGCCCCGGGCGGCCACCGCGGTGATCTTCGGTAGGGTTGGGTTGCTGAGACCTGCAACCCTAACCTTGGACCGACCACGATGACCGACGACAAGATCGCCCTTCGCGAGATACTGGAGAAGGGCTCCGACGCGACCTTCCTGCGCGAGATGATCGGCTTTGCCGCCCAGCGCCTGATGGAGTTGGAGGTGGGCGAGGTGACCGGCGCCGCCCATGGCGAGCGCAGCCCGGACCTGCTGGTCCAGCGCAACGGCTACCGCGAGCGCGACTGGCAGACGGCTCTGAAGCTCCTATATCGGTCAAGCGGTTGCTGGAGCAGTTTTGGGCGGGCCGGGCGGCCGGCAGAGATAGCCGAAGATCTCGCGGGCCACGAAGCGCTTGAGGCAGCGGATGATCTCGAGCTTGCTCTTTCCTTCGGCGGTTCGGCGTCTGACGTAGTCGAGGGTGGGCTGGTGCCCCCGCATGCGGACGATGACCACACGGTAGAGAGCCGCGTTGGCTTGGCGGTTGCCGCCTCGGTTGAGCCGATGCCGGTTTGTCTTGCCGCTGGAAGCCGGGATGGGGCAGGCGCCCGCATAGCTTGGCCAGCGCTGCCTCTGATCGGATGCGCTCGGGGTTGTCGCCGATGACGATGAGCATCTCGGCAGCGGTGCCCGCGCCTATGCCGTGCGCCTGCACTAGGTCGGGCGCGAGTTGCTGGGTCAGTTGCTCGAGATGAGCATCATGGTCTTTGATCTCCGCATTGAGGGCCAGCCAGCGCCGGGCGATGGCACGCAGGCTGGTTTTAGCGGAGGCTGTGGTTGAGGTGAGTGGGCCCGGACGCAGGGCAGCGAGGTGGCGGAGCAGTGTCATCTTCCCGGCCAAGCAGCCGAGCTGCTCGCGCAGCGCCGAGGGCGCACTCACGATGATGGCTTTGAGCGTCAGCATGGCCTGGCTGCGCGCCTTGACGGCGGTGTCGCGGGCGACCTTCAGGTGGCGGATCATCTCGACGGTGCTCGTGCCGGCCTTCGGCAGTGCCGTGGCCTGGCCAGCGAGTACGCTGCGGGCGGCGCTTTCGGCATCGAGCGTATCGTCCTTACCCTTCTGATGCCGGAGCTGCCGGCTGGGCCGATTGACCTCGAAGACGGAGTGCCCCTTCTCGCACAGGAACCGGGACAGACCGGCCCCGTAGGACCCGGTGCCCTCGATACCAAAGGCGCGGATTGGCCCGAGGGACTGCGCCCAGGCCTGCAGGGCCTGATAGCCTCCGCTGCTGGTCGGGATGGTCAGGGTGCCGAGCCGGGCACCAAGCGTGCTGAGCGCCACGGCGGCGTGGGTAGACTTGTGGGTGTCGACGCCGACGATGACCTCGGTGCTGGGTAGGGTCTCGCTCATGATGAAATGCTCCAGGCTGAACGGGGCCTGATCATCGAACGGGCGGACAGAACTGTGACGGGATGGGACGCCCTCAAGCTCCTATGAAGTCACGAGCCGCTCGACGGACAGGTGCTGCCTGGAGGGCCGACACATCAGAGCCATGACACCCGGTCGGTCGACGCAAGGTCAGTTGCACAAAGGGTCAGACCCTCCAGGCCGCGCCCACATACTCACAGTTGCACAAAGGAGCTGACGGTCAGGGTTCCCCTATCCCCGGACAGCTTTATCCCACGGCTTCAGTGACGGGTATCCCGAGCGCGGTGAAGCCGTTCAGGACGGCCACACGAACCTGGAACTCGGCGACCCGGCGGTCGAAGTCCCTCGCGGACAGGCGTTGGCCCAAGAGTTTGACGCAGTGCATCTTGGTCTCTGCGCGGCTTCGGCGGTGATAGCCGCTCCATCGTCGCCAGATGGTCCGACCGAAGCGCCGCGATGCACGGAGGGCTTCATTCCGTGCGATCGCCCCGGCGCCATCGGCCTTCCAAGGCTTGGCGTTCTTCCGGGGCGGTATGATCGCGGCGGCGCCGCGGGCTGCGATGGCGTCGTGGCACCTGCGGGTGTCGAAGGCGCCGTCGGCGGTGACACTTGCGATCTCCTGGTCAGGCGGGATCTGATCGAGAAGCTCGGGCAACATCGGTGCGTCCCCACATCGCTGGTGGTGAACTCCGCCGCGCGGATTTCCAGCGTTTGCTCGTCAATTCCGATGTGTATCTTCCGTCAAACCCTGCGCTTGGCGGCACCGTGTTTGCGCGCGTTCCACTCCCCTTCGCCCTCGACCTTGATGCCGGTGCTGTCGATCAGCAGGTGCAGCGGACCCTGCGATCCGCGAAAGGGGATGTTGACCTTCAGGGTCTTTTGCCGTCGTCTCAGAGTGCTGAAATCTGGCACGGCCCAATCGAGGCCGATTAGCCGCAGGAGGCTCTCGACGAAGCCGGTCGTCTGGCGCAGCGCCATGCCGAACAGCACCTTCATCGTCAGGCAGGTCTGGACTGCGGCATCGCTGTAGATGGGCTGTCGGCCCCGCTTGCCGGTCGGCGCGGCTTCCCAGGTCACCTCTTAATCGAACCAGATCGTCAGCGAGCCGCGTCGCTTGAGCCCCTTGTTTTAGGCGGGCCAGTTCCTGGTCTTGTAGGTCGGCCGCGTCGGTCTGCTCATGCCGTGCAGCTATCACGCTGGACTCACGAGATGAATCCCCTTCCGGCCATCTGTGCAACAGAGCCGCACGGCCCTACTCGCGGTCGTCGACAGGCAGCGGTCGCAGGGCGGGCAGGAACAAGGCCTCGCTGGCCGGCAAGCCGCGGCGGCGCACGGCGAGGCAGTGCTCGAACAACTGGATGAAGGCGCGCACGACCTCCGGTGCGGTAAAGCTCGCGGCCCGCGCGCGGCCACGCTGGCCGAGTTCGCGCATCGCCGCCTCGTCCTGCATCAGGGGCGTGAGCACCTGCCGAAGCGAGGCGGCGGAAGCGGGCTCAACCAGCGCCGCGGCGTCGCCGACCACCTCGAGGCAGCCCTCGGTGCGCGTCGTCACCACGGCGCAGCCGGCCTGCATCGCCTCGAGCAGGACCATGGGGAAGTTCTCCTGCAGGGAGGGGAGGACGAACAGTCGGGCCGAGGCGTAGAGCGCCGGCAGCTCCTCGCGCGCGACGAGGCCGAGGAAGCGGGCGGGGACGCCTCGATCCCTCGCCAGTGCGCGCAGCGCCGGCAGATGTGGCCCGTCGCCGGCGATCACCAGCTCCCAGCCGGGCGGCAGGTCGGGAAAGGCCTCGATCAGATGCTGCACACCCTTGCGTGCGACGAGGCGGCTGACGACGAGGATGCGGTCGTGGCGCTCGACCACCGGGGCTGGCGGGATGTCGAGCGGGTTCGGGATCACCACCGCCGTCGGCCCGCCGTGACGGGCGATCAGCCTGGCGAGGAAGTCGGACGGGCTGGTCACCGCCGCAGCACCTTCGAGGATGCGTCGCCAGGCGGGGGCGATCAGGCGGTGCAGCAACTCGAAGCGGTCGGGGTTGTAGCCGGGCACGTCGGAGCCGTGCGCGGTGAGCACGTAGGGAAGGCCGGTGCGCCTGCGCAAGAGCCAGGCGACAATCCCGCTTGGGACGACGAAGTGGCAGTGGACCAGATCGAAGGGCTGGGCAGCGTGCCGGACGAGCGCCGTCCGCCAGGTCGGCCAGATCGTGGTCAGGAGCTCGGCCGCGGTGCTCGAATGTCGATGGCGGCGCAGGCAGGCGAAGCGGTGTATGCGCACGCCGCGGATGACCTCCAGGGCCGGCAGCCCTGCCATGCCCGAGGTGACCACCTCGACCTCGTGCCCGGCCTTGACCAGCGCCTCGGCGAGCGCCTGGCAGGCGGTGGCGCCGCCGCCGCCGACCGGGGGATATTCGTAGTTGAGAGTAAGGATCCTCATCCTGTCGACCTCCGATCGAGGCGGCATTCGACCGCTCGGAACTTGTGCCCGGGCGGCGGGTCGAGCGAAGGTGCCCGTACGACCCGGATCGCCATGCCGTGGCCGAGGATCGGCCGGAGCAGCGCCTCGACCTCGCGCGCCACGGCGGCCGTGTCGGCGCGTGGCCCCTGGAGGCGCACGGTGACCGCGTCTGGGGCTTCCTGGATCACCTGGAAGCGGTCGATCCCGGCGAGCCGCTCCTCGAGCGGCTCGGTCAGGTGGTAGGGCGAGAGAAGGCTGCCGCCGGGGAGGTGCACGCAGTCGACCAGCCGCCCCTCGATGCGCAGCACGCGGGCGAGGGTGCAGCCGCAGTCACAGGGCCTGTCCGGCCCAGCCACGGCGAGGTCGCCGGTGTCGTAGCGGATCATCGGAGTGCCGAGGAGGCCGAGCACGGTGACCACGATCCGTCGCGCCGCTTGGCCTGGAACGGTAAGGAGCTCGACGATGGTCACGTCCTCGGCCAAGTGATAGGCCCCGCCAGGGGTGCACTGCCAGCCGAGCAGCCCGGTCTCGGTCATGCCGTAGAGGTCGTGGACCGGGGCGCCGAACACCTCGCCGAGCAGGCGCCGGGTCGGGCGGTCCAGGCTCTCGGCGGTGCTAACCACGGCGCGGGGTCGGTGCAGCGCGTCACCCAGCGGCCGCGCCGCTAGGGCGAGCTGGGCCAAGGGGGTGCGAAAGCCGTAGAGGATCGCCGGCCGCAGCTCCAGATAGGCCCCCAGATGCTCCTCGGGCGTCTGCTCACTCGGGATGTGGTGCCAGCGCAGCCAGCGCGGTGGCGGCCGGCGCTCTCCATTGCTGAGCAGCATCACCCGCTGCCCCGGCCGGTAGCCCGCCGCCCGCATCGCGCGCAGGAACGCCGCCTGTCGCAGGTCGACGAAGCCCGGATCGTAGCGCACGGTGAACGGACGGCCGGATGAGCCGCTGGTGACCGCGTTCTGGAGCCCGCAAGGGGCGAAGGCGGTGCTGGTCCGGGCCGGGAGCCCCGCCGCCTGGAGGTCCGCCTTGGTCGAAATCGGCAACTTTGCGAGATCGGCCGGGCCGCGCACGTCCCCCGGCGCCACCCCGCTGCGCGCGAAGAGGTCGCGGTAATAGGGCACGGTCGAAGCCGCGTGCGTGAGGAGGCGGGAGAGGCGTCGCGCCTGCAGCCGCTCCAGGCGGTTGCGGTCGAGCCGGCCGCTCCAGGCGAGGCGGCCGATCGCGTCCAGCTTGCCGGCAAGGCTCATGTCGCGAAGGCCCGGCCGGCAGTTCGGGCCTCGGTGAGGCGGGCGGCGAGGAAGCCACGCACGCCGGCGGCCAGGGCCTCGATCCGCTCCGGGTCAGCCCGACGGCCGGCGAGCGCCGCCTCCAGGCTGGCGGCGAGGGCGTCGACCCGCCCTTCGCGGACGAAGCCGGCGACGTCGTGCACCTGTTCGGGCATGCCGAGCAGGTCGAACAGGCCCTGGAATTTCGGGTTGTAGGCGAGGCCGACCACCGGCGTGCCCATGCTGGCGGCGAGGATGGTCGGGTGCATGCGGCCGCCCAGCATCGCCTGCAGCTTCCCGGTCACCGCCTGGTAGAGGGGCGGGTCGTCGATCCGCAGGACCTGCCCGGCCTTGCGCCGCATGCGGGCGAGGATGCCGGCGGCCAAGCGGTCGTCGGCCTCGTGGGCCAGGGTGTATGTGGGCAGGAAGACGATGTGGGCGCCGTGCCGCTCGACCATCCGGTCAAGCAGGCGGGCGAGGAGGTCGAGCAGCCGCTCGCCTTGCGGGCCGGCCTGCGGATCGGGCAGGCCGAGGCGCCGGGCGAGGCGGTGCGGGATGAGGCGCGGCGCCGGTGGGAACCAGCGCCGGGGTGCCACCCCGATCAGCGGCCGGCCGTCCTGCGGCACCCCGTGGTCGGCGAGGTAGGCGGCGGCCCGTTCCGGCCGAGCCGGGCGCAAGAGCAAGGCCGGATCGGCCAGCAGCGCGACCGGGCGCGCCGTCAAGGGGCGGGCGGCCGCGGCGGCCTCGCCGTCGCGCACGGAGACGGTGCTCATGCAGGCGAAGGCGAGACGCGCGGCCAAGCGGCTGGAGTGGGCGCGCAAGGGGCCGACGCCCAGCGCATAGCCGGCGATGCGCGGCTGGACGAGGCGCATGAGGAGGAGGCGCAGCGCCCAGTAAGGCATCTTGATCAGGCTGTCGTCGTCCTGGAACAGGCCGCCGCCGCCGCACAGCACGAGATCGGCCCGGGCTGCGGCGAGCAGGAGCGCCGGCAGGCCGGCCAGACCCGGCCGCAGCGCCCGCACGCCGAGCTGGCGCCCCGCCCGCTCGCCATGACGCGAGACCACCGCGATCTCGACCTCGGGCCATCGGCACTTCAACTCCTGGCACGTGGCCTGGAGGATCGCTTGATCGCCCAAGTTATTGTCGACATCGCCTCCGAGAATCACGATCCTCATGAATGAGCCTTTCGCCTAGGTCACGGCGTCGAAAAGGGTAATCTACTTGCTCTCTCCTGCCCGATTTCCCACCTCCACGCAACGGCAACGGAATGGTCGCCGTCCTCGACTACGCAATGAATGAACTGCATACCATGGAGCCGGCAGCCGCCCCAACGCATCACCGCATCGCGCGCGGCACCGCCTGGGCCGCGGCGGCGAGCTGGGGCAGGCAGATCCTGCAGCTCGTGGTGTTTCTCGTTCTCGCCCGCCTGCTCGGGCCCGAGACCTACGGCCTGCTGGCAACCGCGCTCATCGTCACCGCGTCGTCGGAGGTGCTGATCACTGACGGCGGCTGGCGCGAGGCCTTGATCGCCTGCCCGGTGCTCGATCCGCGGCACCTTGATTCGGTGTTCTTCGCGCTGTGCGCCCTCGGGCTCGGCCTCTTCGCGGCGATCACCGCCCTGGCGCCACTGCTCGCTTCGGGCTTCGGCACCCCCGAGGCGGCGCCGCTGCTCGGCCCGCTCGCGCTCGCCCTGCCGCTTTCGGCGCTGGTGCTGGTGCCCGATGCGCTGTTGCAGCGCGAGCTGCGCTTCGCCCCCCTGGCCATCGCCTCCTGGCTCGCCTTGGTCACCGGCGGCGCCGTCGGGATCGGCATGGCGGTGACCGGGCACGGCGTGTGGAGCTTGGTCGGCTACCATCTCGCCGACGCGGCGACTCGCTGTATCGTCGTCGCGCTCGCCGCCGGCTGGCGCCCATCCGGCCGCATGTCCTGGCCGCATCTGTTGGAGATCCTGCGCTTCGCGCGCCACGTGTTCGGCGAGAGCCTGATCCAGCTGGTCGAGTATCTCCTGTCGCGCTGGGTCGTCGCGGTCGGCTTCGGGCCGGCAGCGCTCGGGCTGTTCCAGATGGCGCGCAAGGTCGTCGAGCTGGTCGAGGAGCTGCTGCTCGGTGCCCTGGCCCGGGTCGCGCTGCCGGCCTTCACCGGCTTGCGCGCGGTGCCAGGGCGGCTCGAACCCGGGGCGACGACGGCGCTTCGCCTGGCGCTCGCGGTAGCGCTGCCCTGCAGCCTCGGCCTCGCGGTGCTGGCGCCTGACCTCGTGCGCCTGGCACTAGGCCCGGCCTGGGTCGAGAGCGGCATCCTTTTGCGCCTGCTCGCCCTGGCGCTCCTCGCCGCACCGCCCTTCTACGTCACCCGCGCGCTGCTCCAGGCCCTCGGCCGGGTCGGCTGGCAGCTCGTCGCCGCGGCGCTGTCGGCGGCGCTGCTCGCCCTGCTCCTCGTCGGGCTGGCCCCCTTCGGCCTGCCCGGGATCGCGCTCGCACCGGCGTTGCAGGCCCTGTTGATGGCTCCCATCAGCCTCGTGCTGGTCGCCCGTGTGAGCGGAATCTCACTCCTGCGATCACTGCGCGCGACCTGCCCGACGCTCGCCGCGGCGGGCGCGATGGCGGCAGCGCTGTTGGCATGGCTTGAGTTGGCCGGCCAGACCCTCCCGGCCGCGCTCGTGATCGCCCTGGCGCCACCGCTCGGCGCCGCCGTCTATCTCGGGGCGCTGGCGCTGCTCGACCGGGCGCTGTTGCGCGAGGTCCGGGCGATCGTGAAGGCGCTAAGCAGCAATGCGTAAGTCGGGGCACGACAGCGGCACGCGCTCGTGGTTCATGGCGGTGACGGCGGCGTGGATGTCGGTGTCGAGATGCTCGACTGAGGCGAAGGTCCGGTGCGCGAGATGGTGGCGGTTCAGGTCGCGCCAGCAGCGCTCGATATCGTTGAACTCGGCGGCATATTTCGGCAGCTATTCGACCGTCAGCCAGGGCCGCTGACGGATTGGGCTGCGAACTAGGCTCTGTTGACGTTTTGGATTAAGTCGCGTTTGAAAACTGCTGATCTGAAATCGGCCCCATGATTCACAATAGTCTCAACTTACCTTGCTATAGCATAGATTTGTGACGGAAATTTGAGAAGCCTGCTTAGGCGGCCTGGCCGGCGTTATCTGATCAGGTGCCGCCAGGCCGCAGCCGGCGGACCAGCTCCGCCCCGGCATAGAGCAGCCAGGAAAGGCGGCCACGCAGGCCCACATGGTGCCGCATGAACGCTACGGTCCAGCTCGGCAAGTGGCCACGATGGCGTGCGGCGAAGGACGGGTCGAGGCAGTCGCGCCCGGTGACCACGCCGCGGCAACTGGGCGCGCCGCAGCGGCAGCGCCATTTGGCCCGCCACCAAACATGGACGTCGGAGGTGGCGTAATCGAAGGTCACCTCCTCGCCCGCCGCGATGTCGCGCGCCGCGATTAGGGTCTCGTCGTCGGCCCAGACCGTGTTCGGTTCGCAGGAATGGTTCATGAATCGGCTGGCGTCTTCCGAAAGGAAATGGCGGTCCTTGTAGCGATAGGCCAGATGGCGCTGCTCGGGCGGCAGCCGCTTGAGTTCGCGCAAGGTGAGGAGCCGGCCGGGGGCGTCGGCGAGGCGCCAAACCACCGCGTGTTTCGGGATCGGGCGGGACGCGGTCAGGCCGCGCCCCTCGATGGCGCTGTCATAGGCTCGGATGTCCGGATGCATGCCCACTCCCCTGCAGCGTCGCGATCTGCTGCAGTATGCGCAGGCGCAGGGACTCGTGCTAGTGAGCCCGTGCGTTTGAGCGGGACGGTGTAGTGTCACAAGACCAAATGTCCGCGTGAGGCGGTGACCCGCCTCACAATGTGCTGGTTCGAGGATTGCGCCGGATGGTCCTGCGCAGAGCCTCAGGCACAGGAGGCGGACCGTGGCGGAGGATATCAGCTTCATAGGGCTGGACGTGCACAAGGCGACGATCGCGGTGGCGGTGGCCGACGAGGGCCGACACGGGGAGGTGCGGTTCCTCGGCGAGGTTCAGAACGACTCGGCGGCGCTCGACCGGCTGGTGGCAAAGCTTGTGAAAGGCGGGCGTAGCCTGCGGTTTTGCTATGAGGCCGGTCCCTGCGGCTACGGTGTGCACCGTCAGCTGTCTGCTCGGGGACACGACTGCATCGTCGTCGCCCCATCGCAGATCCCACGCAAGCCGGGCGACCGGGTCAAGACGGACCGGCGCGACGCGGTGATGCTGGCGAGCCTGCACCGCGCGGGCCAGCTCACGCCGGTCTGGGTGCCCGATACCAGCCACGAAGCCATGCGCGACTTGGTGCGTGCGCGAGCGGCGGCAGTCGCTAGCGGGAAGGCAGCGCGGCAGCAACTGCTGGGCTTCCTGCTGCGGCACGGCCGAAGGTTTGAAGGCAGGCCCTGGAGCCGGACGCACCGGGCCTGGCTCGCCGGCCAGCGCTTTGGTCACCCTGCCGGGCAGATCGTGCTGCAGGACCACATCGACACCGTCGACGCCGCCGCCGAACGTGTCGCGCGCCTGACCCGGCAGATTGAGGCGCAGGTGGCGGAATGGTCGCTCGCGCCGCTGGTCATCGCCTTGCAGGCGATGCGCGGCGTTGCGTTGATCGTCGCCGTAATTCTGGTGGCCGAACTCGGCGACCTCAGCCGGTTCGCCAGCCCAGCGCAGTTGATGGCCTATGTCGGCCTGGTTCCCTCGGAGCGTTCGAGCGGGCCGAAGACCCGCCGCGGCGGCATCACCAAGACGAGCAACGGCGAAGTCAGGAAGACGCTGGTCGAGGCCGCCTGGACCTATCGCCGGCCGGCTCGCATCAGCGAGCTCAAGCAGCGCAGCGTCGACGCCGCGCAGAAGGCCGCGCGGGAGATCGCCTGGAAGGCGCAGGTGCGGCTCTGTGCCCGCTACCGACGTCTGGCCGCTGGTAAGCCGGTGCAGGTCGTCGTCACGGCGATCGCGCGCGAAATGCTCGGTTTTATCTGGGCAATCGGGCGGGAGGTGCATCCCATCCCTGCCTGACGTCGACCGCCCAATCCACTCCACCCGATGCGCAGGGCGGGAGGCGGGGCCGCGGTAGGGGAACCCTCGGGAGCCCCCCTGGGCGGATCCACGATCCACGCCCGACAAAAGACCGAGGCAGCCCCGCGACGAACCGTGGTCATGCGGTAGCCAACCCGCGAATGAGAGCTTGATCAACCGTCGTCCGTTCCGCTCCGCCTCCCACCCCGCGCATCAAAGTCGCCGCTCCCATCCGCCGAATGCGGAACGGCAAAGCTTGTTCATCGCTTGACTAAACGGACATGAGAGGGGGGCCTTCGATCGACCCGCACGGCTACGATGGCGGCAAAAAATTCAGGGGCAAGAAGCGCCACGTCCTTGTCGACACGCTCGGTCTGATGCTGCACGCGCTGGTGCACAGCGCTGGTCTGCAAGACCGTGACGGCGGCGTGTTGGTGATGGCGACCTTGTTCGGGATGTTCCCTTTCCTGCGCAAGCTCTACGCCGATGCCGGCTACCAGGGGCCGAAGTTCCAGGCCGCGCTGAAGCGCGTGCTGCGCCAGGTGCAGATCCAGATCGTCAGGCGCTCCGACACAGCGCAGGGCTTCGAGGTGCTGCTCCGGCGATGGGTCGTCGAACGCACCATCGCATGGCTCAATCGATGCCGCCGCTTCGCCAAGGACTGGGAGAACCTCAGCCGCACCGCGCTCGCATTCCTCCGCCTCGCATCCATTCGCCTCATGATGCGAAGGCTCTGCCAACCTTGAAAATGTTCGCGGACCGACTCTAAGACTATGTAACAAAAACGGAATGTTCCATCGACCCCGTCCCGGTCCGTGCCGCCAACTTACCGGGAGGCTCGTCGGTAACGACATGGATTTCTGCACCATCCGGGTTTTTACGGTTTCCGCAAAGTATATGATTGACCCAGTAAGCACCCACCTAGAGTAAAAAAGGCAAAATAATAGGAATAAATACCTTGACTGGGCGTTTTAGATCAACTAATGTGTGCGAGCCGGTGCTTAGCAACACGATAACCCAGCCGTCCCGAGGTTCGTAGTTCAGGGCTTCCGAAATACTAACCGCTATCGCGGCAAAGCGCCTGCTTTTGGCAATAACCAGGGACCCTTGTGGGTCCCTTTTTGGTTTGAGAGGATCCTATGGTAAAGAAAGCACCAACCGAGGCAGCGCAACCACCGGTGGCTGTCTTCGGTGTCCCAAGAGGCGGGAAGATTCCGGTCGGAGCCCGGTTTGCTCCAGCGGACGCAGCTTTGGCCGCGTGGGTCGCGCATCACTGCGGACTACTGATCATCGATGTGAGCAGCCCAGCAGCGGCTGCCCTGGCAGCCTCCCTTCGAGAAGGTCAGCTTCACCCGACACGTGGGGTCCTCCTGAACGTCATCAGCCGACCTACCTTCGAGAATTTGCAGGCGCTGGCGTCAGAGGGCGGTGTAAGGCCCACGCTCGAGGGGGATCACACCAACTGGGTTCCAGACCCGGAGGTGAGCGCCGCCCGGATCGCAATGGCCGATCCACTCTGGGCGTCTTTCAGGGTCAGGGATGTCGTGTTGTCCCCCGAGTACAACCGACAAGGTGCCACAGAAGGTTGGTGGGAGGCCGTCATCCTGACCATCATCGACGACGTTTACACGATCTGCTGGCTTGACGAGGTTGAAACGGGGTTCCGCAAGCGGAAGCGCCACGAACTCGCGCTGATCTACCCCACTAAGTAGAGCCAGCAGCGGGCGCTGTACCGCCCGCTGCGGCCTCAAACTCATCGACATTCAGGATTTAGGTGGAGCTGCAAATGAGCTGCGGAACTGCGTGTATTCGCGCGCTGAACGACATACTGCGTCAAAGGCAGGGAGGGCGCCCTTGTTATCACCTACGGCATTGCCGTACTCCCTGCCTCGGCCGGAGCGGCCATCATAAAGGCCCTTCGGAATTTTGACGCGTTCACCTCTGAATGACCCGCACCAAGAGCATGACTGCGGGCTGTTCGAGGCAGCCGTAAAGCGCCTGATATTCCAAATTGACTACTACGAGTTGGATTTCACCGCCATGGCGCACGACCCGACAGACCCCAGAGTCACGCGGTGTGTGCTGACCATCATGCTGGCGTCGGAATACTGAGCACTGGCCCAGTCCATCAAAGGCGCAGCCGGCCGCTCCCTCGTCGGGCGTGACCTGCCCATCGCCTGCTCAACCCATTCTTGGATTTTGGAGACGATCATGCCTGGTCGACAGGCCAAAGCAATCACGCCCTCAGCTCTCCGCAGTCTGCTGGCCTTTGCAAGACGGTCCAGCTTCCCCGAGCGCGACCGTGTCATCATCCTGCTGTCCGTCCGTGCGGGGCTACGGGCGTGTGAGATTGCTAGGCTCGAGTGGGCAATGGTCCTCGACGCCAAAGATCGCGTCGGCGACACCGTTGCGATTCATGACGCCATTGCCAAGAAGGGCTCCGGACGCAGAGTTCCCATTCACGATGAGCTGCGAAAGGCGCTGGTGGCGCTGCTGCGACAAACCGGCCCAACTGGCGCCGTCATCCGCTCGGCGCGTGGCGGGTGCATGCGTCCGAACAGCATCGTCAACTGGTTTGTCGTGCTCTGTCGAGAGCTGCAGCTGACTGGCTGCTCCTCCCACTCCGGCAGGAGAACCTTCATCACCGCCGCGGCCCGCAACGCGCATCGTGCCGGCTGCAGCTTGCGCGACGTCCAGCTGCTGGCTGGCCACCGTTCGATCGAGACCACCCAGCGGTACATCGACGGCGACAGCCATGGTCAGCGTAAACTTGTAGCACTTCTCTGACCAAATCCCTCAGCCCCAGTCTGGTGCACCTCAGCCTCCCATCTGAGACCGCTTCAGAATTCAATTTGGAACGGTCGACATGGGCGGTTAGCGGCTGTTGAGGGCACGCTACCTGGGTGGCTGTTCTACCTTCGTGAGCGGACATAGAAGCAGCCCGCCCGAGCTCGCACACTGTGGCTTGGTCTGGCCGGAAGCGGAATGGCCGCTTCGGGACGGGAGGACGGCGGAAGCGGTTGTTCCTATCGGTCTCATTAATTGCTTGTATAGCTTGCGCCGCCGCGAATTCGGGAAGCGCACGCGGCACCTGAAGCAGCTATCCTCACCACCCCTGGCGGTGGGCCTTAGGAGGGAGCTGGACGACTAACGAATGCGGACCTGGCTCCGGGCCAGGGTCGCCTTCGGTGCGTGGGCTGCGAGAATGCGTTCGACTTCCTCGACGGCCGCGTCATCGGTCTTCGGGCCGAGCGTCACTTCGAGCTCATCGAAGGCGGATAGGTCCAGCGGAATGAACAGCGCAGTGGCTTCCACCGGGTAAGCCTCGAGATCGAGCGTCACATTGTTGAAGTAGTCGTCGTCCGGGAACTGAGCCTCAAAGGCCAGCGCGGCGATCTTGAAACGCCATTCCTGCTCGTAGGACCAGTGCGAGCCTTTCACCATGCCGAGATCGTATGGGTAGAAATGCGCTGTGCCCGCGCGCCGATAGACTAGCTTGCGGTTCCGGTAGTCAGAATTATCGCAGTAGTAGACCTTGTTGGGGCCGATAATGGCGCAGCCGTTCGTGCCCATAGCCGGCGACTTCCGGCTAATCGTGTACCAGCCATCGACTGTGAGTAGGGCGCCGCCTTTTTCGAAGATCATGGGCTCTTTGCGCCCGGCAAACATGTTGGCCGGCAGCTTGATCCGCACGCCGCCGAAGTTCTGGCCATACATCGACCACATAGGGATCTGCTCAACCTGCGTGCCGGACCAGCACGATACGAACACCGAGCTGGCGGCAAGCGGCACATCCGAAGCCATTGCTTCTTCAGGATCATTTACCGTATCAAGGCGCGAAAAACGTAGCGTTCGCGAGGCGAGAATTTTCTGGAGGCTCTCGATGGACGTGTACTGATAGAGGACCGACGGCAGCTCTTCGATGCCCATCACATCGAACATGAAATCGTCGGTATAAAATCCTTCCGGTCCGTCAGAATACAACGTACTGCCCCATCCTCGACTATTGACTAATGACCGTCGCTGCGCCGCCGCCGCAGTGGCGCTTACTGGTTTCGTGGTCAAGACCGAAGCCGCGCGCCAGCAAATCGTCATCTCGGCAGTCCTGGTAGTGCTCGAAACTCGAGCGCCTGACGACCTCCGATACTATTTGTACGGTATCGGACTGCTGGCCGTCTATGGGCTCATAGGCGCATCGACGTCTGTTGTCGGGAAGGTCAACTTTCAGGCGACGATCAAGTCGCCCTGGAAGGCTGACATGGGCGCACCGTCGCAGCTCAAGCTGGCCCCGAGCCTCTATTGGTTTGGAGCCAGCCCGCCGCTCAGATCTCTGTGCACTCCGCGAGATGAAGGGCGTCCTCGACGTCCACGCCGAGGTACCGGACCGTGCTCTCGATCTTGCTATGACCAAGCAGAATCTGAACGCCCCGCAGGTTGCCGGTTGCCTTGTAAATGATGGACGCCTTGGTCCGCCGCAGCGAATGCGTTCCATAGTCCTCGCACCGGAGGCCGATTCCGGTGACCCACTCATCCACCAGCCGGGCATACTGCCGGGTGCTGATATGTGCCGCGTGGTTGGTGCGGCTGGGGAACGCATAATCGTCCAGCGTGCCTCCCCGGTGTTCCAGCCATGCGAGGATGGTCGTCCGCGCCGGTTCGAGGATCTCAAACTGAACGGGGCGGCCGGTCTTCTGCTGGACTACAGTTGCCCGTGTCCGGATCCGGCCGCCGCTGACAAGGTCCCCGATGCGGACCTTCACCACGTCACATCCTCGCAGCTTACTGTCCACCGCGAAGTCGAACAGCGCTCTGTCCCGCAGGCGGCGCTCGCGATCGAGCCAGAATCGGATCGCCCATACCTGTTGAGGCTTCAGCGCACGTTTTGCGCCGACGATACGCCCAGCATTCCAAGCGCGACGCTCACGGGCTGCGGGGTCAAACTGGGAGTGTCCCATCGCCTTATCCTCCAGGGCCGGAATTGGCCCGGAGTAAGGTGCGACGGAATATCGCAGCACGGGTTGGCCGATAGCGATCTGGCAGCTTCGGATGCCCTCACCGCCAGAGCGGACATTCGCAGCATGAAGGTCAGAATTGGCCTGATCGGCGAACCAGGAAACAGCGCACTATGCCAGTGCCGCCGAAGCGAGTTCCGCCGCCGGCGCGCGGTTTACGGGCTCATTAAAGGGCGCCGACGCCGTGGATCGCCGCATCGGGAAACAGGTTCTTGCGCCCAATCGCTGCGCGCGCAGCCTCGACGTCCTGCGTAAACACAACCACGGCGAGATCCTTCACGGCACGCGAACAGCACACGTAGAATAGGCGTCCGGTGCGATCAAGCACCGACTCCTCGCCCGCATTGATATGGGCCTGATCCCGATCCGAGAGCGGGAGGAAACCAAAATACTTGCCGTAAGAGTAGAGGTTATAGGCGGCTTCTTCATCGTCTATAACTACCAGGACGCGCTCGAACTGCGCGCCTTTCACCCCGTGATGCGTTGCAAAAGGCGACTCCTTTTCAATATAGCGTCGGTAGGACCAGAGTTCAGCGACGCCGCAGGCAAGAAGCGCTTGCACATTCACGAAACCGCTGTGCCCGTCGTCGACGGGCTCGGCAAGTAGATGCGGCGCGAACCGATCGTCGAGCCGCAGCAATTCGGTGTCACGGACATGGCGCAGCACATCACCGACGGATGCTTGAAAGTCCTGCGCCATCAGCGCGACGAGCCGAACGACCGCCGCTTGCAAGGCCGCGAGCACCTCGCTGACCACCTGCCCAGCCAACCTCGCCGGTTCCAGACGCGGGCTTTCCCTGCGTACGATCGACATGACACTGAAATGGTCGTTTGACCGTGCCGCCGTCACCATCGGCAGGATATGCTGAACAAATGGCCGTAGCGGCCAAGCGCTGCCGTCTGCCAGCCCTTCGCTTAGGCTCTGCGGCGCCTTGTCGTTGAGCGCGGCATAGAGGTTGGGGAAACCGAGCCGGGTGGCGGCCATGCGATGGACCAGCACGAGAAGTCGGACATCGCTATCGCGAAGGTCGCTCAACCAGAGGTCGTCGCCCGTTTCCGCAGCAAGCCAAGTCCGAACCGCTGCCAGGCGCGCGGTTCGCTGCCCATCGGCCGGCAGTATGAACAGGTTCGCGGTTCCTGAAACCGGTTCTTCTATGCCCCCGACGACACGCGTGCGTCCGCGGGTCTGTTCCAGGCCATCCGCTGGCTGCCGGACAGCATTGATGACGCTGAGCACGCTGGTCGGGCAGCGGAAATTCTCGGGCTTAGTGATCTCCGTCCAGCCATCGAGCAGGTCTACGACGCCGGTCCCGGTCGAATAGATCTTTTGCATGGGGTCGCCGAAAAAACCGACACAGAGCCGCGGCTGCTCGCCGGCGATCTGCCGCAATGCCTCGACGACATGCGGGTTCGTATCCTGGCTCTCGTCGACGAAGATAAAAGGAAAGCGACTGGCGATCAGTTGGCGCAGCAACGGGTGCTGCGTGACGCAGGCGGGGGTCAGCTTCAGAATGTCGTCATGGCCGAGAATGCCCTCGACGTAGCTGCTGCCTGTGCCGTAGGTGAATGTCTCAACCCGATCGATCGCAGCAAGTTCTTGCTTGAGTTCGGTGATCTCCCGCTCGAGCCGCTCCTTCGTCCTCGCCTGGGTCCGAGGCTTTTCATAATGTTCGCGCTTCTCGGCGATCTTCTCCTCGATCCGCACCACGACCCACGCGGCGATATCGGTCTTGAACGGCCGGATGACCGACCAGAGGAAGCTGTGGATCGTTGAGACGTGGAACAGCGGCGAGACGCCGACATCGCCGGAGATTTCGGCGACCGCAACCTCGGTATAGGTGATACACGCGATCTTCTGTCCGGCGCGACGCAGCGCGGGTCCCCGCGTCTCGCCAAGATGCGCAAGCGCCTTGATGAGCGACGTCGTCTTGCCCGATCCTGCGCCGGCCAACATGACGAACGAACGCGGTGATTTGCGGTCGAGACAGGCGCGCACATCGATGTCCGCCTGGGTATCGGGGCTACCGATACGGCTGGTCACGCGACCTCCTCCACGCCGACAACCGCCACGACGATTGCGGCCACTTCCTCGACCGGATCGGCGAGTGGCTTCGGAGCCTCGTCATCGGCCTCAGGCTCGGAAGGTGCGATTTGGTCCTGGAGCCACTCCAGCCCCTTGGCGATATAAGCGGGGACGACCCAGGAATCCGGATCTTCGGCCAGCAGTGCGAGCGAAAAATCGGTCTTGCTGAAGCTGCTGCCGTTGACCCGCTTGTGAAGCGCGGTGACCAGCGTCGTCAGATCCTTTTCGCCATTTTTGGGGATACGCAGCTGGAGCGGCCTGCGCGCGATATCCTGACACCAGACTAGATTTTCGAGCGCAAACGCCTCCTCCAGCGTGCGTCCGGCGAGGGTCTCAGTCTCTTCACCCCAGGTGACCTCGACCGGAAATTGGTAGGCGACGCGCACTAGTGCATCGCTGTCGCCTTCGCGAGGCTGGGTCTTCTGCTCCTCATCAGCGTCCCAAAGCGCGGCGACCGTCGTGCATTTCGGCAGCCATTGCCGCAACGTCTGATTCGACGTTGCCGCGCCTGGATGACCAGCGACACAAGATTTGCCTGGCTTGCCGACTGGCTCCTCATCATCCTCGTCGTCAACATCGTAATCATTGGCGACGGCCTCGCCATCCCCACCATCTCCGGCACCGGCGGCGGCACACGGACCCGCAGCACCGTTGGCGGGATCAAAAACATTGCCCGCGGCACCGCCTTCGGCTGGTTCGCCTTCGTCGGCAACGACCGGCCCGATGACGCTGTCGAGATCGGTGATGATCAGGGTGGTGAGACCGAGAAACTCGATCAGCGCCTTGAACTTGTGGCCGAACGCGCCGCCGATCTCGAGCAAGGTGAGATAGGTCGATTGCAATCGCGGCGCGGCTTTGGCGATCATTTGCGGCAGCAGGATACGCTCGACATTGCCTTCGACCAAGACGGCGGCATCGGCGAAGAAGAGATCGCAGTGCGTCAGCTTCAGATAGCGTTCGAGAAAGCTGCGCTCGGCGGGATCGGTGCTGTCATAGAAGAGCGACAGGTTGACGATGTCCGAGGTCGAGATGGCTTCAGCGCGGCTGCGGCGGAAATAGCGGATCGGGTGGAAGCCGCGTTCGTAGAGGATGTGGGTGCTATGGGTCGTGACGACGACCTGGCTGGCATAATGGGTACGATCGTCGCCTCTGAGCTTCAGGATGCTCATCACCTTGCGGATGAAGACCTGCTGCAGCTGGGCGTGGAGATGCGCCTCGGGCTCCTCGATGAAGATTAGGTGGACGGGTGGACGATTGTCGTCGATTGCCAGCCATTGCTGGTGGAGATCGAGCAATTCGACGACCATGAAGATTAGGTTTTTGAAACCGAGACCGTTGTAGCGATCGGGCAAGGTCGGCGGTTCGGTCTCATCGCCTTCCTCGGGCTCAGGCCCGAGCGCATAATGGACGCGGGCGCCGTCACGGCTGCTCATGATCTGCGCCGGATCGAGTGCCGAGCGGATGATCAGCCGCGGATTGGTGAGGCCGGGATAGCCGAGCTTAGAAAGGCTCTGCAGCGTGTCCCCGAAGACGCGCTTCAGATGGTCGTTGAGCGATATCTCGGAGACCGACAGTGCGCGCAGTGTCTCGAGATCCTCCGCCTTCTGTTCGAGATTGCGGGCATAGAATCGGCTGAGCACGCGGGAGAGCTCTTCGGCACGTGCGCCGCCGGGTCCATCAGAAAGGTGACGCTGGGCGTGCAGGAAATCGATCTGCAACAGGCTGGCTAGGATATCGCGACCACTGCGATCACGGCCAGTCAACTCCATCGGCCGGTAATCCGGCTGACCTACCCGTGCGGGGTCGAGGACATAGTGGCGAAGCTCATATTCATTCTTCAGGCGATCGCGCAAGAAGTCCTGCAAGCTGCGCGGTGACGGATCGTAATCGCGCTTCCCGGCCTCGTTTACCGGCACGGCCTCCAGCGCGCGCTCGCGTGCTTTGCGATAGCGGTCGCGCGTCGCGTTCGGGTCGACCGGCGCGTAGCTCACGCGCATCCCGACGAGCGACCCTTCCCAAGCGAGGCTCGGCAGCAGGTCAATGACACGATGGACATCGGTAGCAGCGATCTCGAACCAGATGTCGATTTGCATGATCGGCAACGCCACACCTTCGACCGCGTCGCCGAAGGCGATGATATCGGACCAGAGTTCCGCGCTAAAATCATGGATGTCGAAGCGACCACGTCCCGTGAAAAGCTGAAGTGCGTGCCCGACAGAGGTCTTCCCGCTGTTGTTTGCGCCGACGAAAATCGAGATGTCCGAGGCGAGATCGATTTCGACGTCCCGCAGCCTGCGAAAGTTACGAACAGCGAGCTTTCTCAGAATCATCCCCACCCCCGACAATTGCGGCACCAACCGAGCACATCGCCGCAAACTACGCTGCATAACAAGCGCGAGTAGTCAGATACGATGCGAGAGCCAAGTATCTTTACCGATCGGACACTCTCCCAGCGACCCAAGGGGATGCGCCTTGGAGCCTGTTCCAACAGGTCGAGGGGCTGCCTGACGGCGCGATCGTATCGCCTATGTAGCGGAATAGCGAGCCTCCGCCTTCCTCCCGATTACTGACGCTCAAGGGCGATACGGCAAACGGCCGCTTCCAGGATCCACCAAGCTAAGTCAATTGATCAAGTGGGGAGCTCTCCGGCGCGGACAGCTCTTATCCCGCCACGAACGGCGACGTTCCCATTCCAGCCGCTTGCGGGGACTGTCCGCTTTGCGGCCGAACCTCCGGCCGTCTCAACGTCCACAATGGGCGCGAAGCTTCCGATTCCGGCTGCTTACCGGGCGGTGTCTGCTTGTGCCTCAAGACCGGACATCTCGCCGACGAACACGAGAGTCGCCTCCGGGCGCACAGCCGCCGATCTTGTCTGTTGGTCAGCAATGTCCGGTCCCCCATCGACAGCGGACATGGGTCGTGTCCCATCGCGTGGTGTAGGAGCGCGATGATCCTCAGCGGGTTGGGCCGCCGGGTCAGGCGGGCACGGCCGAGAGCCTGACGTTGGCAGTATCGCTGACGGTGCTGATGGCTTCCAGGGTCATGTAGCGGGATCGCTGGGTGGCCCACTCGTCGGACTGCTCGAGCAGGATGGCACCGACGAGGCGGACCACGGCGGCCTCGTTGGGAAAGATCCCGACGACGTCTGTCCTGCGCTTGATCTCGCCATTGAGGCGCTCGATCGGATTGGTGCTGTGCAGCTTGGTCCGATGCGCGGCGGGGAAGTGCATGTAGGCCAGCACGTCCTCCTCAGCGCTGTCCATCAGCGTGGCGAGCTTCGGCACCTTGGGGCGGAGCTGGTCGGCGACGGTGCGCCACTGGGCGTGTGCAGCGGTCGCGTCCTCCTGGGCATAGGCGGTGCCGATCCAGGCCGAGACGATGCGGCGCTGCGCCTTGCCCGCATGGGCTAGCGCGTTGCGGGCGAAGTGGACGCGGCAGCGCTGCCAGGTGGCGCGCAGCACCTTCGTCACCGCCGCCTTCAGGCCCTCATGGGCGTCGGAGACGACCAGCTTCACGCCGGCCAGGCCGCGCCGCTTCAGGCTGCGGAGGAAGTCCAGCCAGAAGGGCTCCGCCTCGGAACTGCCGACGGCCATGCCGAGGACCTCGCGCCGCCCGTCGGCGTTGACGCCGACCGCGATGGTGACGGCGACCGGGACGATCCGTCCGGCCTCGCGTACCTTCACGTAGGTCGCATCCAGCCAGAGATACGGCCAGTCGCCCTCGATGGGGCGGGCGAGGAAGTCGCGGACGCGGTCGTCGATCTCGGCGCAGAGGCGCGAGACCTGGCTCCGGCTGATGCCCTCCATCCCCATCGCGCGCACCAGGTCGTCCACCGAGCGGGTCGAGATGCCCTGGACGTAGGCCTCCTGGATCACTGCCGTCAGCGCCTTCTCGGCGGTCCTGCGGGGCTCCAGGAAGGCCGGAAAATTCGAGCCGCGCCGCAGCTTCGGGATCCGCAGCTCGACGGTGCCGACCCGGGTCTGCCAGTCGCGCTCGCGGTAGCCGTTGCGCTGGACCAGCAGGTCCGGGCTGCGCTCGCCATGGGCGGCGCCGGTCACCTCGCCCACCTCCAACTCCATCAGGCGCTGGGCGGCGAAGCCGATCATCTCGCGCAGGAAGGTCGCGTCGGAGCCCTTCTCCAGCATCTGCCGAAGGGCGATCTTGTCGTCGGTCATCGTGGTCGGTCCAAGGTCAGGGGTTGCAGGTCTCGACAACCCAACCCTACCGAAGATCACCGCGGTGGCCGCCTGGGGCGCTCCGCTCCGCTCAGCCAGGGGCTTCGCTACGCGCCCCAGGCTCTGGGCCTCCTACACCACCACCCGGGACACGACCCGGACATGCCGGCAGCAGACAGGAAGGTCGCCTTTGGGTCGCCTGCGGCTGTTCCGTCCCCATCTTGAGGCGGGCTCAAAGGGCCGGATGCCGCATTTTAGAAATGAGCAGCTCGGCGCCGCCTCCGGCTTTTTAAGGCGGGGCAGTCGTCGTTGCCGACGGGGGTGCCGTCACTGGAGAGTTTCTCAAACGCTGGAGGATGTCGGGTGAACTCGGCGAAAAGAAACAAGCAGTTGTGGCTGGCTGCGAATGCGCGGACTGCTTCAGCTGTGCTTTCATCGAGCGTGCGCCGGCCGGCGAAGATCGACCCCAAAACGCTTTCGCTCTCGGTCCGAACATCACCGATAGGCAAAGCGATTAAGCGCCGGCTCAAGTCAAGCTTGGTTCCCGACATTAACCCTTTTCCTTCTGCTGTTTGAATTCGTGTGCGCGTACTAACCGCGACGCCACTCCCGCCGCGTTGCGGCGTGGCTGAAGTTGTAATTTGCTGCTCAGCAGCAAATTAGCCGTGGCGTGAACGTTTGTTGAGCCTGCTTGGATGCCATGAGGGGGTCGGCGACCGGACCGCCTAATAGTGCATTTCGGTACAAATGCACTATGTCCGCTGCTAAGTTCTGCTGGCGTGCCGCAGCTGAAGATTGCATCGGTTCCGAGAAGGCTGCCTCTTCAAGGTGCAATGATCTCTGACCTGAGTAACGCTTGTACGAGCGCTAATCAGAACCGGGGCTAAATGGAGATCATCACCGGCATCGAACTGCTGGGGATTATCAGCAATTTCGTGCGTATGAGAGCAGTCGCACACTTTCAGGCTATGGCTTGGGTGAAGCGCTCGCCCCAGAAACGTCCCCCTGGGCCTTTGGTGAGGAAGACGCTGATTACCGTGAAATTGGCGTGATCAAGAGCATCCGAGACGCGGGGAAGGTCGCCGCAAAAGCCGCTGATCACGCCGCGCTCCCGCCAACACTTTAGCTGAGCAATTTCCAGACGACGGCGAAGCTCTCCCGTTACTCGTTACGCTTCTGGCGCAACCGTTTGGCTTTGTGTCCCCGCGCCCGAATGGCGGGGACCGCAGCCGGCTGGTCGAGCAAGCGGGCCAAACGCTCATGTTTGAGCCGCGCCTGCTGTAGGAATTCCTTGCTCTGGCCCAATAAGACATCTAGCTCTTTCGAGTTGCCCTCGGCCAGGGCCCGCGCGAACCGCGAAGCCTCAGCATCGGTGAAGCCCCAGACCGAGGAGAACATGGCCATCCGCTGCAACACGATGGGCGGCAGTTCGGGATCGACGCCGACCTTCCTGACGGCAGCTAAATTTGAACGTATGGTGCTTACCGGAATGTTCCGAGTCTGCAGTAGCTGCCGCAGGCTCACGGGTTCGCAGTCCTCGCCAGGGGCTTGGCCGTTCGAGGCAGCGGTGTCGGCACTGCCGCCGACCCAATGATCCCAGACCGCCATGAGGTGCTTGTAGCCGGCCAGCTTCCGCTTTGCCCTCTCCCAAAGTGCGGGGTCAAAGCGCAGCAGAGCGGGGAGGCGGAGGTATCCGTTGAGCGTGCGACCCATCAGCCATTTGTCGAAGCCTGGGCCATCGCCTCGCTTGCGGCGCATATCCAGTGTTGCCACAGCCTGAGCGAAGCCTGCTGCGGTGCAGGCATCGGCCACTCCGGATACTGTCGCCAACTGCTTCAACATGGGCCGGTGCAGTGTGATGTCGACGCGCAGGTTCTCCTCCAAGAAGCGCTTGTCCTTAGCTCGCAGCATCGTCCTTTCTTGGTCCGAGAGTGTGATCAGCTTGTCGTAGAAGTTGACGGTCACGAGAGCGTGCCCCGCCTTATCCTCCGTACGCCGAAACATGACACCGGTGGTTCGGCCCGCGTCGTCAATCATCGCATCGACGCGCACCTTGAAATACTCCCCGATTCGAAGGGTGCCCCAGCTCTCGTCGACGATAGGCGTGCAGTAGACGGCATATAGGAGGTTTAGGAAGCGGCCTAGCTGAGGGGCCTCACCCAGCGGCAGGTAGGTGGCGACCTGCATGTTGTGCAGCGCGAAGTCACGGCGACGGAGACGCCCGCTGGTCGACGATGACCAATCGAATGTGGGGTCGGCCTCGCGGAGGATCTGACGCAGCACGTCGAAGGGAAAGCGAAGCACCTGGAGGCGCTCCTGCCCACGTTTCAGGTCTGATCCCAGCGCGGCTGCAAGAGCGTTCGTACCGATCAGCAGGGAAGTGGGATTGGCTTGAAGATTTAACCAGCACGCTCCGTTTGGTACCTGCCGGATCGTCACAGTCATCTTGGTCATCGTGCCGCTCTGGACACGGGTGATCCACAACTCGGCGGTGACGGTGATTTGGCCAGATCGACCGGACGGATGTTCTTTGAAGCGCCCAGCTTTGACGGCGAAGAGGACGCGTCCCAGGCCGCCAGAGAGCGACTTTACGCACTCCATCTCTCCGACCTTGTTAATTTGCCGGAGCAGGTTGATAACGCGACGGCCTTCGTCGGCGGCGATTTCGGTGCCGACACCGCCGTCTAACGAAGCGTCGCGAACGGTAGCTCCCTCGTCTCCGTCTGGTCTCTCGGTGACAATGCCGGATTGGTACATGTCGAGAACGTGCCTTCTGGTCATATTTGCCACTTGCGATGTCCTTTAGACGGAAAGAGATTAGACCCCGGGCGAGGTCGTTGATGGATACAGCCGGGCCTGGTTGTTCGCCGACGAAACCACGGTTTTCAGCGTGGTTTCGTCGGCGGAGAGCGAGAGCGACGGGCCTCTGCCGATGCGCTGAACACGCGCTGATCGGTCTCATCCAGTGAATTGCCGACGGCGATGGCTACTCACGTATTAAATATAAAATGCCAATATGCATCATTGGTTTGAATGCATATTGGCTATCACGCTGATGTAGCGGTACAATGGTCAGCTGATACGTCGGCAACTGTAAAGTAAGCTGCGCTCATGAGCTTGCCCTCTCCATGGCCACGACGTCGGAGAGGCGGTATCGGACGACACGGCCAAGCCTTATGAAAGGACATCCCACCCGGAGCCAACGCTGATTGGCCAGCGTCTTCTGTGAGATGCGCCAGCGCTCAGCGAGTTCGCGAGAGGTCAGAAGCTGCTCAGCCGATGCCCATCTGACGTCCGGTACGGGTGCAGGCCCAGTGGTGGCGCAACGCTGTTCTCTCGTATCTAGACAGGAGCGCTGAACTGCTGACCTTGAGGAGGGTAGGGAGGGCATTGCGTGCATCCGCTTCGTGATGCCTGCGATGTTTCATGACCGGAAACAGGCTACTAAGCCGGGAGTAGCCGAACTACCCTCGCCAAATGTTTACTTGCTTTTCTTGGAATTGTTCTGAGGCGTCACGTCCGACGCTTGCTAGGCGTAATCGTTCGCGACGCCAGAATTAATTTAGAAACCTTTTCTATGGTCGAGCGGCATGGATCAGACGCCTGTGGACAAGCAATGCATCGGATGATGATCGCCCTTAAACTGCTATCTAATTTTCTCTAAATCGCTGTCTTTGGCTGAACCTCTTGAAGCCACCTGTCAGGGATTGGTTCAAACGATATACTCGATTCGGGAATATTCGCGTTGCAGATAAGCATTGGGAAGTTATAATCACGTGAACTCAAGCGATTTTGCACGCAGTTATAGTGCGAAAGCGCAAGCTGGGCGGTGCCATCTTCCAGTCGCTGAAAGAGGATGGTTCGGAAACTGGGCGCCGTCGGAAGCGGTGGCCGCATTCTGATTTTTTGTATCGTGTTTAGATAAAACCAGATAGCTGCATGTCCTCGACGCGTCCAGAACTCCCTTAGAACTGTAGTTGAATGACTCAGATTGAAGTTGGATATTTCAGGGGCGAGCGTCAGAGCTGACGTAATGCCGCCCTTCATGTTCCCGCAAATTGAATTTTTTTCGAACCGAACTGAGAACTCGATGAGGCGCCCTATATTCTGCCCTTCCCATCGTGCCTCTTGCAGTGCAGTTAAGAAGTCACCGAGTTCAAATACCCGCTTCCAACCGTCATTCTTCTGAAATATTGATTCATGAAGCCATCGGTAGTCGGGATTACGCATGAGCATACGTTGTCTTGGAAGGACTCCGGGTTCCTTTTCGATCATATCGGTCTCAATGGCGCGCATGAGCGCGGATGCCGCAGCTACTCTTGCAGATCGCAGCATTTTCGGCTTTATATTGTATATTATTGCATTGGTCTCCTTATCGGTCGGAGCGACGTCGGAGCGGTTCGAGAGGTAAATTGCACAACACACTTCGAAAAGGTAAAATGCTCGACGATAGTCAGAACGCTTGTCATCTAGCGTTTTTTCGAAGGCGCGGCAGATATTGTAGCGCATGCACGACCCCTGGAAGTTAGCTTGAAGGGCAGCTCGATTTACCAATTTGCGGTCGTGTTCACCCAAACGTCGGTGCTTGGCTGCTTTCCCAGGAGCCGTTAGAATCGTGCTGCGTCCGCTATGCCGGTTACAGGCTTACTGCAATACTTAACGCCGAGAGCCTCCACAGACTGTCGTCAGCTCGAGGCAGTCCTCAAGGATAAGGTCCGCCCAGATCTGGGTTAGTTCGCGCCGCCGGTTCAGATGCTGGGCCCGGTTGTATGCGCTCTCTGTTTTGTCGTCGGGAGCGTGCGCGAGCATCAGGTCGATGACTTGGCGGTCGGCGCGGTGCTGCTCGTTCATGATGGTCGAGAATGTGGCCCGCCATCCATGCGGCACGTGGCGGCCGTGGTAGCCCGCGCGGTTGAGCAAGTAGCCAATGGCGTTCTCGGACATCGGCCGGTGGGCATGCCTCGTGCTTGGAAAGACTAGCGGGCCGCGGCCGGTGAACTCTCGAGCTGCCAGCAGGACCTCCACCGCTTGTCGGCTCAGCGGCACCAAGTGCTCTCGCCCCATCTTCATGCGCTCGGCCGGAATTCGCCACAGTGGGGAAGGGCCCTCAAGGTCTTCGAACTCAGCCCATTTCACTGCGCGAACCTCGCCGGGCCGGACCACCGTCAGCGCCAGTAGCCGGTTGGCAAGCTTGGTGGTCGGGTGGGCTGGTGTCGCCTCGACCCGCGCTAGCACCTCCCGCGCTCCGGCCAAGTCGGTAACCGAAGGCTGGCGACCTTTCACCAGCGGGGCCATAGCACCCTTCACAATGGCCGCTGGGTCTGCCTCGCTCAGGCCGGAGGCGATGGCGTAGACGAACACGGCCGACATGCGCTGGCGGACCCGTCGGGCGGTCTCAATGGCGGGCCGACCCTCAATGGCCCGAACGATCGCAAGCACCACTGGAGGCGTGATCGTGCGAACTGAGAAAGTTCCTAAATGGGGGAAGACGTCACGCTCTAGGCTTTGGAGAACATCAGCGGCATGAGTTTCAGTCCATGTCAGTGATTGCCGGGAGTGCCAGTCTCGCGCGATGGTTTCAAAGCGGTCGACGCCGCTGGCGGCGTACCTGGCCTGCACCTTCTTCTGAACCATGGGATCCAGACCAGCTCGCAGGACCGCCTTTGCAGCGCTGCGCTCCTCCCGAGCTTGGGCCAAGGATACGGCGGGGTAAGGTCCAAATGACATGAGCTTCTCGCGGCCGTCGATACGATAGCGCAGCCGCCAAAGCTTGCCGCCAGCCGGGGTGACAAATAGGTGGAGGCCACCGCCGTCGGTCAGTTTGTATGGCTGCGGTTTCGGCTTGGCTGCCCGTACGGCCGCATCACTAAGCACCCGGTCCTCCGATACCCCACCATATTCTCAGCGTACCCCGAAAGGTACCCCTCCGTCCAAGGGATATCGAGTGATCTGGCAGGATCGAGAAGGACGTAGAACCCTGGAAAATCTTTCAAAATCAACGCAGTCAGGATCATTCAGGATGCTGCGAGAAGTCGTGCTGGCGGACGGGGTGGGATTCGAACCCACGAGACGCTTCCGCGCCTACACACTTTCCAGGCGTGCGCCTTCGACCGCTCGGCCACCCGTCCTGCGCAAGGCGCGCTATCTACCCAGCAAGCTTCCGCCCCGCAACCCCGCCATCGCCGTGTCCTGCGGAATTGGTCATGGTTGCCATCGGGCAGGCCCGTGGCCCATAGCCTGGGCACCGATCTGGCCGAGGGGCACGCCGCCATGGACAAGGAAGAGTTGACTCGCTGGGCGCTGGCGAATGGCTGGCAGATGCTGGCTGGCCATCCCAGCCTGACCAAGCCGCGCGCGCCGAAGGAGGCGATCGTGCGCCTGGTGCTGAAGGCCACGGTCGTGCATGTCGAGGTCAAGAAGCCGGCCGGAAAGTGGGAGAAAATGACCGGCGCCGCCTATGGCGACATCCATCCGGACCCCGACACTGGCCTGCCCATCGGCCTCGGCCTCGACAGCATCACCGGCTTCACCATGCTGATGCAGGACAACCGGGACCGCATGGTCTTCGCGAAGATGACCGGCCCCAGCTGAACCCCACCGCCGCGACCTTGCCGCCTCGACCTCGCCGCCTGGGCGGTGCATAGGGGCGCCACTGATCCTGATCGGAGTTCAAGACGGATGAAGCCATCCGACATCGCGCGCGTCCAGGCCTATCTGCGCCGCCTCCTCGGCACGGACCGCATCACCCTGCTCGCGCCGCAGCGCCCCGGCCTTTCGGTCGAGGTCTCGGTGCAGGACGAGGTGATCGGCACCGTGCATCGCGACGACGAGGAGGGGGAGGTGTCCTACTCCGTCATGCTGACGGTGCTCGAGGAAGACCTGCCGCCCGCCTCGCCCGCGGCCCCGCCGGCGCGCGGACGGCGCTGAGCCTCAGCGCTCCCGCCGATCCGGCACCTGCAGGAACAGGCTCGGCGGCGGCATCGGCTGGCTCTGCCCCAGGCTGGGTGGCACCAACCCGGTGCCGCAGGCCGGCCGCAGGATACCGCAATCCCAGGCGTGGCGGTCCCGCTGCCCGGTCAGGCTGCCGCCGCGGATGAAGCGGCAGGCGCAGAGCTTGCCGGACAGGCACGCCACGGTCCCCTCCCGCACCGGCGTGCAGGCAGGAGGCGCCTGGGCCGGTGCCGGCGTGGCAAGGCCGCAAAGCAGCAGGATGAGCGGGATGCGGTGCATCCCCAAAGGCTGCGCCGGGGCGGCTTAACCCAGGCTTAGCGCCGCGAGGACCTGCCCCTCGGTCAGGATCTGCGGCAGCACCACCGGCTCGGCAGCGCCCGGCGCCCAGAACAGGTACAGCGGCACGCCATCCCGCCCATGGGCACGCAGCATGGCGCCGATGGCCGGGTCGCCGCGCGTCCAGTCGGCCTTCAGGTAGGCGATGCCGCGGTCCGCGAAGGCCCGCTGCACCGCGTCGGCCCGCAGCGCCACGCGGTCGTTCACCTGGCAGGTGATGCACCAGGCGGCGGTGGCGTTGACGAAGACGGGGCGGCCGGCGGCGCGCAGTTCGGCGACGCGCGCCTCGGACCAGGCCTCCGCGCCCGGCTCGGCGGCCGCGGCGGCCGGTGCCGTCGCCAGCTGCGGCAGCAGCGCCAGCGCCACCAGCACGGCCAGGCCCGTCGCCGCCACGCCGGCCAGGCGCGGGCCACCGGCGCGCTGCACCAGCCCGAGGCCCCAGAGCCCCGCCGCCAGCACGACCGCCCCGGCCAGGCCGAACAGCACGCCATCGGGACCAGCCTGCAGGGCCAGCACCCAGATCAGCCAGGCGGCGGTCGCATACATCGGGAAGGCCAGCGCCTGGCGCAGCCGTTCCATCCAGGCGCCCGGCCGTGGCAGCGCCCGCGCCAGCCCCGGCGCCAGGCCGAGCAGCGCATAGGGCGCCGCCAGCCCCACACCCAGCGCCAGGAACACCGCCATGGTGGCGGCCGGCGGCATCACCAGCGCGGCACCCAGCGCCGCCGCCATGAAGGGCGCGGTGCAGGGCGTCGCCAGCAGCACCGCCAGCCCGCCGGTGGCGAAGGCACCGAGCGGCCCGCCGCGCCCCGCGACGGCCTGCCCGGCGCCCACGGTGCGACCGAATGCAAAGACGCCCGAAAGGTTCAGGCCGACCGCCAGTACCAGCCATGCCATGCCGGCAACGAAGGCCGGCTGGGTGAACTGGAAGCCCCAGCCCGCCGCCACGCCGGCCGCGCGCAGCGCCACCAGCAGCCCGCCGATGGCGGCGAAGCTGACCAGCACCCCGGCGGTGTAGGCCGCCGCATGCAACCGGATCTCGCCGCGCCCCGCGCCGCCGAGGCGTGCCAGCGCCATCGCCTTCATCGCCAGCACCGGGAAGACGCAGGGCATCAGGTTGAGGATCAGGCCACCTGCCAGCGCCAGCAGCACGGCCTGCCAAAGCGTCGTGGTGGCGCCGTCCGGCGCCTCCGCCGGGCCGGCGACGGCCGCCGAGATATTGAAGGCCGCCTGCTGCCCGCCGCCATCGCGCAGCACCAGGGTGCCCTCCAGGGCGGCGGGCGCCACGTCGGGCAGCAGGGTCAGGCCAAGGCTCAGCGTGCCGTCGCGCAGCGTCAGGGGCTGCGGCGCGGTGTTGTCCAGCAGCCCGGGTTCCGCCGGGAAGAAGAACGCCTCCCGCACCGAGGCCGCATCGAGCCCGGTGCCGGCCAGCGTCAGGCTCGCGCGGCCCGGCCCGGCTCCGGCGCGTGCCGCCCAGGGCAGGGGCCGGGGCAGCCGCGCGTCCAGCGCCTCGAACAGCGGCGCCCCGACCGGTGACTCGAAACGCGCCGGGGCCACCGGCAGCGTCAGCTCGAAACGGCCTTCCTCGGGGATGCAGACATCGGCGCAGACCAGCCAGGTGGCCTCCGCCCGCAGCGTCATCAGATCGCCGGGCGCCAGCGTCGCGGGCACGGCGACCGTAACCGGCAGCAGCACCTCCCCGGTGTAGCCGAAATTGACCAGCGGGCCGTAGGGGATGCGCTCCGGCGCCGGCCAGGCGATCGGCGTCGCCGTGGCGCCCTGCGGCAGGTCCAGCGCCAGTTCCGGCGCCGCCCCGGCATCGCCGGCATTGCGCCAGTAGCTGTGCCATCCCGGCGCCAGCCGCAGCCGCAGCCCGGCCCGGAAGGTCTCGCCCGGCGCCACCGCGGCGGCATCCGTCACCAGCGTTGCCGTGGCGCGCGGCGATGCCACGGGCCGGCTTTCATTGGCCCAGGCCGGGATCCAGGCCGGCACGGCGAGGGTCAGCCCGAGGAGCAGGGTCGCGAGGCGCTTCATGCGGCAGATATAGCACGGCCGGCAGGATTTACGCCCCGGTCGGGAGGTGGCCCCGAGGTTGCGGCGAGCCGATCTGTTCGGCGACCTCCAGGATGGTCTGCGCCACCGCCGCCGGCGTCGCGCCGGCGACAACCCGGCAGGGCTGCCCCGGCGGCGGTGCCGCCTCGGCGGCCGCGACGTCCCGGACGAGGCTCGCCAGTTCGGCGCGGCAGGCCGACAGGTCCTTGGCGGATTGCCATAGCGGCTCGGCGGGCTCCGATGGCCTGGGCAATCGTCTCCGCAGGTGGCGCGCCAGCCGCCACAGCCCGGTCCTTGCAGCCGGCACCTTCCACCGGAGCGAGCGCGCGAATCCCGAGCCGACCAGCTCAGCTGCCAGCGGGCCGGACAGGGGGTCCACCAGCACCAGCCCGGCAACCTCCGAAGGATGCCGGGTCGCGTGCATCTGCGCGATGGGGGCGGCGGTGTCCTGGGCCACCAGCAGCCAGGGCGGTGCCAGGTGCAGCCCCGCCAGCATCTCCCGCTGGTCGGCGAGATTCGCCCCGGCGGTGCGCGGGCCTTCGGCGCGGGTGCTCCAGTTGTGCCCGGCACGGTCGAAGACCAGGATGAGCCAGCCAGGGCCCAGCGCCGCCACCACCTCCGACCAGGCCAGGCTGCCACGCACCAGGCCGCCATCCATGACGATCACCGGCTGCGCCGGATCGCGCCGGCGGCCGAGCAGGTTGGCATGCAGCAGCGTCTCGCCGACCTGCACATGCTGGCCCGGCATCGGCAGGCGGCGCCGATCCCGCGCGGCGGCCCAGCGTTCGATGCCGGCGCCGAGCAGGCCCAGCGCGGCGCCGGCCAGAAGCAGCATCGGCAGCCAGCCGTTCATCACACCCCGCACGCCGCCCCAGGGGCGCGGCAGGTTTCCTGCGGGCAGTCCCGCGCATCCGGCGTGGAGAAGGTGAAGGCCTGGCGCAAGGTTCGATCCCCTGGGGCAAGGTTGCCGCGGAGCCGCGAAACCAACCCCCGGCAACCTGCGGCGTGACGGCGCATGACGCAACAGGACAAGTTGCAGGCCGAGAGAGATACGGCAAGTCAGCCTTGGGTCGGCCGTTCTTCTAGGTAGAACGGCGCTTGCGACTGGGGCCGCGGGAGCGTTCCAGGGTCGTTCCTGGTCATGTCGCGGATGGCCCTTGCGGGCGACGCGGCATGTGCCGGGGCCGGCTTGCTCCCCGGCGAGGGCTTCGCTATACCCCGCGCCTCGCCGGAGTGTAGCTCAGCCTGGTAGAGCACTGTGTTCGGGACGCAGGGGCCGGAGGTTCGAATCCTCTCACTCCGACCATCATCGCCGCGGCGCGGAAACCCCGTCAGGACCTGGTCCTGGCGGGGTTTTTCGTTCTGACCGGGTCAACCCCTCAATATCATTGCGCATAATTAATCATAATGAGCCATCTCGCCCTGTTCCCAAAACGAGATCGTGTGCAATGCTTAAAAAGCACGCAAATATCTGCGGTGCCTGGGGAATGACCATGAACCGACCCACTCTGCTCGCCGCAGCAGCACTATTCGCGGGCATTATGGCCAATAATGGTGCAGTGCAGGCGCAGACCACGATCGAAAGCGCCGGGCTGACCATCGCCACCACGCCCGCCGCCACCACCGACTATGTCTTCCGCGGCTTCAGCCAGACCCGTGGCCGCCCCGCGGTGCAGTTGACCGTCGATGCGGAACACAGCTCCGGCGTCTATGTCGGCGCCTTCGCCAGCAACGTCACCTTCCCCGGCACCAATGCCCGCCAGGAACTCGACCTGCTGGCCGGCTACCGCCTTGCCGTGGGCGACCTGAAGCTGGATGTCGGCGCCATCTACTACACCTACCCCGGCTATGACGCGCCGACCGGCGGCTACGAACTGAACTTCCTGGAGTTCACACTGCGCGCCTCCTACGAGATCGCGCCGGTGAAGCTGGTGGGCCTCGCCGCCTTCTCGCCGAACTTCACCGGTGAATCCGGCGCCGGCTACTATGTGGAAGCCGGCTTCGACATGGCACTGGACTTCGGCTTCACCCTCGCCGCCCGTGCCGGCTACCAGTTCATCGAGCGCAACATCGCCCCCGCGAACGCCACGGACGGCTACTTCGGCGCCCCGGACTACGCCAACGCCTCGCTCACCATTTCGCGGGAGATCTTCGCCGGCTTCACCGGCGCGCTGACGGGCGTGGTGACCTCGCTCGACCAGGATGCCGACTGCTTCGGCGGGTCCAAGGTGTGCGACAACCGCGTCATCCTGACCTTCAGCCGCGTCTTCTGACGCGGCCGGGCGGCGGGCGCTCAGCCGCTGCGCGCCGCCCAGAACATCAGCGACTTGGCCGGGAAGGCCCAGAGGATCCCGGCCGCCGCGAAGTAGACGACCTGCACCAGCCAGTGCAGCCCGAGCACATGGTCGGCCAGCGCCACCACGACCATGACATACAGCGTGAAGCCGAGCAGCCCGGCGACCAGGGCGATTGCGATGCGGGACATGGCTGCGATGTGGCCCGGACCCGCGCATCCGCCAAGCCCCATCCGTTGGCAGTCCGGCGCGAGCGCGCGCGGTTGCGGCGCGGCCACGCCCCGGCGTAGCGTCCGCCGCACACCAGGAGCCCCCGACCGCATGGCCGAACCCAGCACGCCGCGACAGCCGCTTCAGGCCGATCCCGGCATCGATTTCAAGGACCATATCCGCGGCATCCCGGATTTCCCGAAGCCCGGTATCCTGTTCTACGACATCTCCACGCTGCTGCGGCACGGCGCGGCCTGGCGTTCCGCCATGGCGCGGATGGCGGAGATGGTGCGGCCGCACAAGCCGGACGTGCTGGCCGGCATCGAGAGCCGCGGCTTCCTGGTGGCGGCGCCGCTGGCGCTGGAACTCGGCCTCGGCTTCGTCATGCTGCGCAAGCCGCGCAAGCTGCCGGGCCTGACCATCGGCCTGAACTACGCCCTGGAATACGGCACGGACCGCATCGAGATGCAGGCCGACGCCGTGCCGAAGGGCAGCCGGGTGGTGGTGCTGGACGACCTTCTGGCCACCGGCGGCACCATGGCGGCCGGCATTTCCCTGCTGCGCCAGGCCGGTGCGGTGGTGCCGTGCGCGGCAACGCTGGTGGAACTCAGCTTCCTCGGCGGCCGGTCCCGGATCGACGTGCCCTTCGAATCCCTGGTGACCTACGACAACTGAGGGTGCGGTCGCCACGTTTCTGCCCCATTCGCCCGGCTAGTAGTCGGGACGGGCGGCAGAAGGAGGGCGAAGGGATGCAACCTGGAACGCCGACCCGGCGCGTCCTGGCCGGCCTGCTGGCAAGCGCGGCGCTCGGCCGCGCGCTGCGCCCGGCGCAGGCTGCCGTGCCGGTGCCGGAAGCCGCCACGCTGCTGGCCCCCGGACCCGAGGGCGGAGCCGTCGCCAGCCTGGCCGGCCGCGCCGCCGGCGCACTGTCGCGTGGCCTCGTGCAGGCGTCGGCGCTGCGCGTTGCAGTGCTGGGCGGGCCGGATGGCATCACCGCCGCCAACCGCTTCGCCTCCTCCACCGTCCGTGACGGCGCGATGCTGCTGCTGATGCCCGGTGCCGCGGCCCAGGCGCAGCTGGTGGGCGACCCCCGCGCGCGGTTCGAGCCGCGGCACTGGCCGGCGATCTGCGGCAGCGTGCAGCCCTGCATCCTCGCCGGCCCCGCTGCGAACGGTCCGCCCCCGGGCGGTCGCAGTGCCACGCCGCTGCGCCTGGCGCTGCCCGGCCCGGCGGCGCCGGAAGCCGCGGCACTGCTGGCGCTCGACCTCGCCGGGCGCCCGGCCGTGCCGGTGTTCAACCTAGCCGGGGCGCAGGCCGAGGCGGCGATCCGCGACGGTGGCGCGGATGCGCTGGTGCTGTCCGGCCTGACGGCGGAGGCGCAGGCGGCGGCGCTCGGCCTGGTGCCGTGGTTCGCGTTCGATGCCGCCGGAAGTGCCCGCGACCCGGCCCTGCCCAACGTGCCGACGCTGGGGGAGATTCTGGCCGATACGCCGCGGCCCGACCTGCTGGAGGCGGCGCGTGGCGCGGGCGCGGCCCTGCGCGGCCGTGCCGTGCTGGTGCTGCCGGCGTTGACCGCGGCCGATGTCGTAGCCCTCTGGCGCGCCGCCGCCCGCAGCTGGCCGGAGGAGGCACCCGACGCACCGGAGGCCGGTACGCGCCGCATCGGCGCCGGCCCGGCGACGACGCTGATGACGACGCTGTGCCCCTCGCCGGAGGCCTCGCTGGCCTACCAGCTCTGGCTGCTGCGCCGGCTGGGCTGGCAGGCGACCACCCGGGCCAGCGCGGCGGTGCAGCCGGGTTAAGGCCTTTCCAGGTCCGGCGGACACGCCGGGCAGTCCGGAAAATGCGCCGGCAGGCGTCCCGGCAGCCGGTTCAGAAGCCGTAGCTGATACCGAGGCCGAAGCTGAACTGGTTCTCGTTCCCCTCCCGCCGCACGATCGGGCTGTCCGCCGCGTCGCCGAGCAGGCGGCGATAGCCGAGCACGCCGACCAGGCCCCAGTTCGGGGTCAGCTCATAGTTCGCCGTCAGGGACAGCGCGACATCCTTGATGCCACCACCGGCGCTGAAGGCCGGCAGGCCGCTGGCGGCAGCATTGCGCGCATCGATGCCGAAATTCGTCTCGGTGTAGTCGTCGCTGGCATAGGTCGCGACGGCGACCAGGCCCACCCCGAGCCGCGCCACCGGGCTGAAGCGGTAGCTGCCACCGAAGGTGAACAGCGTGCCGTCATGCGCCGAGGACGCGTCCTGCAGCACCTGCAGCTCGATCGCCGCTTCGTCGCGCGCGGTCAGCACGCCGCGGAAGGGCAGGCGCAGGAAGGCGCCGGCCTCCACCGCGTCGTCGACCTCATCCAGCCGCTTCACCCGCGCATTGTCGGCATCCGAGCGCCCACGCCGGAGCGCCACCACGGGTCCGAATTCGGCGGAGGGCCAGGGCGAGACGTTGACGCGCAACCCGATGCCGCCGCCAAGCGTCGGGGTTTGACATAGGTGGACCCATAGCTCAGCCGTGCCGCCACCAGGGGGCCGATGGTGCTGTCGTCCGCGCCTTCGTAATCGGGCGCCGAAAGTGCGCCGAGGCTGAAGAAGCCGGACACCCGCGGCTCGCCCTGGGCGCGCGCCGGCTCGGCCAGGGTGGCCAGGAGCAGGGGCGTCAGGGCGGCGAGCAGGGCCGGTCGAAGGGCAGGGTGCATGGGATGGTCAGGCCTTTCAGGGGACGGGAGCCACCGAAAGTTCGACATAAAACTGTCCATCGTCAAGATCGTTATCGTAACGATATGTGACGCCCGGCTTCGCGCCGGGCCATCAATCCAGCAGCGGCAGACCCGCCACCGCCACCGCCAGCCCGCCGCGTGCCTCCCGCATGGCGCCAACGGCGACGCCGGCCACCGCCCAGCCCTCGCCCCGGCGCACCAGCAGGGGCGCGCCGGAGACGCCACGGGTCCCGGCACAGCCATGCTGCAGCAGCAACCGCCCGGCACCGTCCACCACCTGTGCCAGCACCGAGCAGGCGGTATCCGCCAGCAGCGCGTGGGCGCGGTCCTGCTGCCAGCCGCCGAGCATAGCCGGCGTGCCGCGCGCCGGCAGCCCGGCCAGGGGCAGCACCGGCCCGGCCAGCGGCGCCGCCAGGCGCAGCACGGCCCAGTCGGCGCCGAAGGGGCCGGAGGTCGCCGCCTCGAAGCCCGGCGCCACCCGCAGCGAGGCGACGCGCGCCTGGGCGCGGAATTCGCCGCGATGATAGCCGGCCAGCACATGCACCCGGCCCGGCTGCAGCATCCGGCGGGTCTGCCGCGCCACCAGGCAATGCGCCGCGGTCAGCACGCGATTCGGCGCGATCAGCACGCCGGTGCAGCGGCCGCCGGCCTCCGACTGCACCCGCACCAGGCTGGACCAGGGCGCCTCCGCCACCAGCGCCGGTCGCCGGGATGCCTGGCCGTCCAGTCCAGGCAGCGGCTGGCCGAGCGCGGGCCCCGCCAGCAGCAGCGCGAGCAGGGCCCGAGGCGCGATCATCGGCGTACCGGAAGCCGGAAAATCAGCCAGGCGACCACCACCGCCATCGCCGCCAGCAGCCAGGGCACCACCGCCGCGCCCCAGAGATCCGCGGCAAGCCCGAGCCCCGCCGGCACCACCGCCACGCCGAGCGTCGCCGCCGAGACCTGCAGCCCCACGGCCTGCGCCGCCGCCGAGGCCCCCAGCCGTGCCGGCGTGCGCGCCATCAGGGTCGGGTAGATCGGCGCCAGCGCCACCGCCAGCAGAGCCAGCGCCGGCAAATCCGCCATGCCGCTGCCGAAGGCCAGCGCCGCCAGCACCGCGACCGGCGCCAGCAGCCGCAACAGCCGGTCCGCGCCGATGCGGTCCACCACGAAGCCGAGCCCGATGCGGCCGCCGGTCAGCGCCGCGAAGAACAGGGTCGCGGCAGCGGCGCCCTCGGCCGGGGTGGCGCCGCGCGCGCCGGTCAGCACGGTCGCGGCCCATTGCCCGGCGCCGGCCTCCAGCCCGGTATAGAGAAAGAAGATCAGCACCTGCAGCCGCGCCAGCCGGTTGCGCAGCACCATGGCCATGCTGATGCGCGGCGCATCGGGCGGCGGCGCGCCATCGGTCCAGCGGCCGCGGGTGAAGCCGAAGCAGATGGTCAGCAGGCCGAGCGCCAGCCCCACCGCCAGGTAGCCCGCCTGCCAGCCATGCCCCGCCGCCAGCAGTGCCGCCGCGACCGCCGGCCCGAGGGTCGCGCCGACGCCCCAGAAGCCGTGCAGCCAGTTCATGTGGCGCGGCTGGAAGCGCGCGGCGGCGAAGGCATTCATCGCCGCATCCACCGCGCCGCCGCCCAGCCCCGCCAGCACCGCCAGCGCCACGAACACCACCCAGGGCGGCGCCGTCGCCTGCCCGAGCGCGGCGGCGGAGGTCGCGGCCAGGCTGGCCACCAGCAGGTTGCCGATGCCGAAGGACTGGATCAGCCGCCCCGCCAGCATGCCGGCGACCACGTAGCCGCTGGCCATCGCCGCCAGCACCAGGCCGAGGCCGGCGTTCGGCACCAGGTAGTGCGGCCGCAATTCCGGCCACAGGCTGCCCGGCATCGGGTCCGGCAGGCCGAGGCCCACGAAGGCGAGGAAGGCGAGGGCGAGAAGGGGCACGCGCAGCCCCTACACCGGACCGGCGCCGCCGGCCATCAGCCCAGCTTTCGGCCGTCCTTCGTCGTGTAGTGCACCGGGCTCCCGGCCGGATTTGCCATCATGTCGATATCCGAATAGGTCGCGCCATCGCCCGGCAGGCGGGTGCCGACCTCCAGCACCGTCGCCTCCGCATCCGTGTGGTTGCGCAGGCAGTGGCCATCCGGATCGCCGGCCTTGAAGCCGGCCGAATCCCCGGGGCGCAGCACTTCCTCCCCGGCGTCGGTCACCAGCGTGACCTCCCCGGTCAGCACATGGATGAACTCGTCCGAGGCGTGCTGCCAGTGGCGCTGGCTGGACCAGGCGCCGGGCGGCAGGCGCAGCAGGTTGACGCCGAACTGCGTCAACCCGGCCGCATCACCCAGCCGCCGCCGTTCCCGCGTGCGGCAGGGCAGGTCGTGCGGCGCCGGGTAGGCGGAGCCGATCACGGGCGGGACGGCGGCGGGGTCGATGCGCCTGGCCATGGAGCCTCCCTCAGTGCCGATGCGGCGCGGCCGGGCCACGGGCGCCGGCGGATTGCACGGCGAGGCGCACCTCGACCTCCCCGGCCCGCTCGAACACCAGGGTCACCGGCACCGCCTCACCCTGGTTCAGCGGCGCGCGAAGCTCCAGCAGCATCAGGTGCAGGCCGCCCGGGCCGAGCGTGACCGTCTCGCCCGCCGGCACATCGATGGCCGGCACCGGGCGCATGCGCATCACGCCGCCCTCATGCAGGTGGGTGTGCAACTCTACCGCCCGGGCGATGCCGGCGCGGGCCGAGACCAGCCGGTCCGGCTCGCGGCCGGTGTTGCGGATGGTGAGGTAGCCGGCGCCGGTACGGCCGGCGCCGGCGGCGCGGCTCCAGGGCCCTTCGATGCGCAGGTCGCCGGCCTGCTGGGCCAGGGCCTGGGCGATGCCGGAAGCGGCCAGCAGCAGGCCGAGCGTACCGCGTCGTGTGATCCGGGCCATGGTCTCAGCCCAGCAGGTCGAGGCTGTCGGCCCCGACCCCCGCGCGGCCCTCGATCCGCCCCGCGAGGCGCGCCAGGTTGGCGGCGATGCGGGCGCCGGCGACCGGGTCGCCGGTGGTGCAGGTGGCATTGGCGATGGTCAGCGCGCGCTGCATCGCCATGGTCTCGGCCGGGGTGGCGTGGGCCAGGGCCGCTTGAAGCGCCAGCCGTGCCGGCTCCAGCGCGCCGTCGCAGGCGGCGGTCAGGTGCGCCTCCATCGCCTCCGCATCGCAGGCGGCGGCGCGGCGGGGGGCCAAGCTGCCGGCGGCGATCGCGGCGGCGGCGAGGGGCAGGAATCGGCGGGAATGGGTCATCGGGGCGGCCCTCTCAGTTGCGCGGCAGCAGGCGGATGGCGGGGGCGGGCATGCGAAAGTCTGTGATGCGGCGGCCGGGCTCGGGAATCCCGGTCCAGGCGGCCTGCTTCCCTTCGGGGCAATCCTGCACCACGGGGATGTAGAGCAGGGTGCCGGGCGCGTCGGGCAGGCGCAGCCGCACGACGAACTCGTCGTAATGCGCCGGGTCCAGGCTGCCGCCCTCCCAGATGATCTCCGCGAGCGGCAGTGCGGCGCCATGGCCGGTCGGGGCAGGCGCATCGGCACGTGGGATGGTGCGCAGCGTCCAGCCGGGCTTCGGCATCGGCAGGGCGCTGGTCACGCCGTCCGGCAGGCGCACGGTGAAGCGGATGGTGGGCGCACCGTCGCAGCCATGCGGCACGCGGAAGGTGGCGCGGGTGGTGCTGTTGGCCAGGGCCTGCTGGGTTTCCAGCGTGACATGCGCGGCGGCCGGCGTACCGGCCAGGCCGCAGGCCAGCGCGAGGCTGGCCAGATGAAGCTTGGACATTCGATCGGGATCCTGAATCCATGGAGGGGAAGCCTCGGTGGTGGTTCAGGAGGTCGGCGGAGCCCTCGGCGGGGGCTGGCAGCGCGGCGGCGGCGCCGGGCTGGGGGTGCTGGGCGGCGGCGGGTCCACGGTCTGGACCAGCAGCAGGGGTGCGACGAGTGTGAAGGGCGGCGTCGGCAGGCTGGCGGCACCCGGCCCGCCACAGACCGGGCAGGGCATCGCGGCCGCGTGGTCCCCGGCCGGGGCCTGGCCATCGGCCTCGTCCAGCGGCAGGGCGACGCTGCGCATCCCCTCCGCCGTGCAGATGTCCATGTGCAGAAGGTCGTGCGGCGCCGCCAGCTTCAGGCAGTGCCCGAACGCGGTACCCCACTGCATAAGCAGCAGCAGGACAAGCAGCCGGGTCAGGGTGGGGCGCAGGCGCACGGTCGGACCGTAGCATCGCCGGCCCCACAAACGAAAGCGGCGCGCAACCCTTCCGGATTGCGCGCCGCGACGTGGTCAGGCCATCAACCTCAGTCGCTGTTCTGGCGCACGCCCATGAACTGGAGCAGCAGCTGGAACAGGTTGACGAAGTTCAGGTACAGGCCGAGCGCATCGAAGACGCTGCGCTTGCCGGCCTCATCCGTGCCCTCGGCGTAGGCGTGCTCGATGTAGTCCGCCTTGATCCGCTGCGTGTCGTAGGCGGTGAGGCCGACGAAGACCACCACGCCGATCACGCTGATGGCGAACTGAAGGGCGGAGCTCTGCAGGAACAGGTTCACCAGGCCCGCGATGATGATGCCGATAAGGCCCATCATCATGAAGCTGCCCATCCGCGTCAGGTCGGCCTTCGTGGTGTAGCCGTACAGGCTGATCGCCGCGAACATGCTGGCCGTGACGAAGAAGGTGCTGGCGATGGACGCGCCCGTGTAGATCAGCAGGATGTTGGACATCGACGCGCCCATGACGGCGCAGAAGGCCCAGAACAGCGCCTGTGCCGTGGTCTTGCTCATCCGGTTGATGCCGAAGCTCAGCACCAGGATGAAGGCCAGCGGCGCGAACATCGCGATCCAGCCCAGCATGGTCGGCGCCGTCGCGTTGCCGCGCGGCGTGCGGACCACCTGGTAGAACAGGCTGGCGATGTCCGGGTTGGACGCGATCAGGTAGGCCACGATGCCGGTCAGGGCGAGGCCGGACGCCATCCAGTTGTAGACCCGCAGCATGTAGGCGCGCAGGCCTGCGTCGAGCGCAGCCGCGTCGACGCCCGTGGACCGCCCGAAGGGCTGGGTCCAGGCCGACGTGCCCGTCCGTAGGCGGTTGTCGGGACCAAGAGCCATGGTCGTGAAATCCTCCTTGCGGACGAGGGTGAGGGACCGTCCGCGTTCGGCGCATCATATGGAGTTTTCGTAATCCGGATCAACCGGTGGATTGACCGGAAGATGCGGATGTTTTTGCGCTCAGGGCGCGCCCTGGGTCCAGTAGCCCTCATGCGGCACCGCGCCCTCCGCCTCCAGCGCCGGCCCCACCACCTCCACCGGCTCCGCCGCCGTCTCCAGCACGGCGCGGACGGACAGGTTCAGCCCGGCGGTGTGCGGCTGCGCGTTGCGCAGGTGCAGGATCGCGGCGGCGGACAGGCCGTACACCACCCGCCCGACGCCGGTGTAGAAGATGGCCGCGGCGCACATCGCGCAGGGCTCGCCCGATGAATAGATGGTGGCGCGCCGCAGCCGGGGCCGCGGCACGGCGGCCGCGATGACGGCGGCGCAGGCGTTCATCTCGCTATGCGCGAGCGTGCCGCCGCCGCCGGCGCCCTGGGTGGACAGGCCCTCCGCCAGGATGGTGCCGTCCTCCGCCACCACCACGGCGGCGAAGGGCCGGTCGCCGCGGTCGCGCGCCAGGCCCGCCAGGCGGAAGGCGTGGCGCAGGTGGTCTTCGTCTTCGGGCAGCATGTCGGTGTCCATGCCGCCTTTGACGCCAAAGCTACTCGTTGCGCAACAGGGGCGCCGGCCGCGCCCGCAGCGCCAGCGCGGTGCCAATGTAGCCGAGCGCCAGGGTCAGCAGCACGCAGCCCAGCACGGTCAGCGCCAGGGTGCCGGGCAGGAAGATCCACTCCGCCCGCATGACGAAGCGCACCACCGCCCAGCTCGCGGCCGACCCCGCCGCCGCCGCCAGCAGCCCCGCCACCAGCCCGAGCAGCCCGAATTCCACCAGCCAGGCGCCGCGGATCTGGGACCGCGTGGCGCCGATCGTCTTCAGCACCACCGCATCCCGCACCCGCGCCCGCTGCCCCGCCGCCACCGCGCCGGCCAGCACCAGCATGCCGGCCAGCAGCGTGACGGAGGAGGTCGCCTGCAACGCCACGCCGACCCGTGTCAGCAGCCCGGCCACCGCCTCCAGCGCATCGCGCACCCGGATGCCGGAGATGTTGGGGAAGGCATCGGTCAGCGTCCGCAGTACCGCCGGCTCCACGGCCTCCGTGCTGCGCACCGTCGCGATGTGCGTGTGCGGCGCGGCGGCCAGCAGGCCGGGGGAGGCGACCATGACGTAGTTGATGCCGAGCCCGCGCCACTGGATTTCTCTCAATGACGCCACCCTTAGATCGATGTCGCGGCCGAGCACGTTCACTGTCAGCGTCGAGCCGATGTTCACGCCCCAGCCCGCGGCGAGCCCCGCATCGAAGGAGACCAGCGGCGGGCCGCTGTAATCCGCCGGCCACCACTGCCCGGCGACGATCCGCGTGCCGTCCGGCGGGGTTGCCGCGTAGGTCAGGCCGCGATCGCCACGCAGCGCCCAGCGGGTGTCCTCCGTCGCCTGCACCTGCTCGGCCGGCGTGCCGTCCACCGCGACGATGCGGGCGCGCAGCGAGGGCACGCTGCGCACCTCGGAGACGCCCGGCAGGCCGGCGGCCATGCTGTTGAACTGCGCCGACTGGTCCGACTGGATGTCGATGAAGAAGAAGCTGGGCGCCGCATTCGGCATCTGGTCGGAAAGCTGCCGGCGCAGGTTGCCCTCGATGGTGGCGATCGCCGCCAGCGTGGTCAGGCCGATGCCGAGCGCCACCAGCATGGTCGGCGTCGGCGTGCCGGGCCGGTGCAGGTTGGCAAGCCCCAGCCGGAAAGCCGGCCGCCGGATGCCGCGCAGCCGCTTTGCGAAGGCCATCAGCCCGGTCGCGCCCAGCCGGAACAGCAGCAGGGTCAGCGCCGCCCCGGCGCAGAAGCCGAGCGCGAAGCGCGGCTGTTCCGCCGTGCCCACCACCAGCCCGACCAGCGCCAGCGCGCACAGCGCCGTCGCCACCAGGATTCCCCGGGATGGCCAGCCGGGATTCGCGGTGACGAGGTCCCGGAACAGCGCCGCGCCGGGAATCCGCTGCGCCCGCCCGAGCGGCCACAGCGAGAAGGTCAGCGCCGTCAGCAGCCCGTACAGCGCCGCCAGCGCCAGCGGCACCGGGTAGATGCCGAGCCGCGGTGGCACCGGCAGCGCCCCCGCGAGCGCCTGCGCCGCCAGCCAGGTCAGCCCGAAGCCCGCCACCAGCCCGATCGTGATGCCGGCCACTGCCAGCACCAGAACCTGGATCAGGTAGGTCGCCAGGATCGTCCCGGCCGGTGCCCCGATGCAGCGCAGCGTGGCGATGGTGCGCCCGCGCGCCTCCAGCCAGGCGCGCACGCCCGTCGCCACGCCGATGCCGCCGACCAGCAGCGCGGTGAATCCGGCCAGCACCAGGAAGGCGGAGGCGCGGTCCAGGAAGCGGTTCACCCCCGGCTCCGCCTGGTCCGCCGTCCGCACCCGCCAGCCGCCATCGCCCACCGCCTCGCGGATTTCGGTGGCGAAGCGGCGCACATCGGTGCCCGGCGGCAGGCGCAGGCGGGTGTCGTAGGAAATCAGCGAGCCGGGCTGGATCAGCGCCGTCTCCGGCAGCGCCTCCGCCAGCACCAAAGCGCGCGGGCCGAGCACGGCGGGGCTGGCGACGCGGTCCGGCTCCTGCGCGATGGTGCCGGCGAAGACCAGGGAGGCCTCGCCGATCCGCACCAGGTCACCCGGCCGCACGCCCAGGCGCTCCACCACCGAGGCCTCCAGCGCCACGCGGTGGCGGCCATCCTGGCTCGCCAGGCTGGCGCCCGGCGGGTCCAGGCGCAATTCGCCATACAGCGGATAGGCGGCATCCACCGCCTTCATCTCGACCAGCGACCGCTCGCCGGAAGGCGCCACGGCCATGGCGCGCATCTCCACCACCTGGGAGGTTGCCGCACCGCGCGCCCGCGCCCACGCCAGCGCCGCTTCGGGCAAGGGCTGGTAGTTCACCCGCACCTCGACATCGCCGCCGAGCAGCCGCGCGCCATCGGCCAGCAGCCCCGCCTGCGTCGCCGCGCGCAGCGTGCCGACGGCGGCGATGGCGGCGACGCCGAGCGCCAGGCAGGCCAGCACGATCTGCAACTGCCGCACGCCGCCGCGCAATTCCCGGCGCGCCAGCCGCGCGCCCTGGACCACATGCACCCACATATCCGTCATTCCGCCGCCAGCTTCAGCCCGGCGGTGTCGGAGACGATGCGCCCATCCTCCATCCGCACCTGCCGGCCGCAGCGTTCCGCCAGCGCCGGGTCATGGGTGATCAGCAGCAGCGTGGTGCCGAGCCGCGCCCGCAGCCCGAACAGCAGGTCCATCACCATGGTGCCGGTGGCGCGGTCCAGATTGCCGGTCGGCTCATCCGCCAGGATCAGCCGCGGCTCCGCCACCACGGCGCGGGCCAGCGCAGTGCGCTGCTGCTCGCCGCCCGACATCTGGCCCGGGTAGTGGTCCAGCCGGTGGCCGAGGCCAACCTCCTTCAGCGCCGCCGCGGCGACGTCGAAGGCGTCCCGCCGGCCGGCGAATTCCAGCGGCATGGCGACATTCTCCTGCGCCGTCATGGTCGGCACCAGGTGGAAAGCCTGGAACACGATCCCCACCTCGTCGCGACGGAACCGGGCCAGCGCATCCTCGTCCAGCGCCCCCATATCCCGCCCGGCCACCGTCAGGCGCCCGGCACTCGGCGTCTCGAGGCCCGCCAGCAGCATGAGGAGCGATGTCTTGCCCGACCCCGACGGCCCGACGATGCCCACCGCCTCCCCCGACGCCACCGACAGGTCCACCCCGCGCAGCACATGCACGGGGCCGGAGGCCGCGCGGGCGGTGAAAACCAGGTTCTGGGCGGCGATCAGCGGGCCGGCAGGGGGTGTCGGTGGGCTCACGGGCCAGGAATCCTGTTACGGGGGTTTCACGCCATATGGGCGCCGCGCTGCGCTGCAAAAGGCGGGTTTGGGTATCGGAGTATTGCTGGCCGGAACGAAGCAGGCGAAAGCGCAGCCCTCCGGCCGGCCCATCCGCCTGCTGATGCTGGGTGATTCCATCACCGCCGGCTACGGCCTGGCGCGCGGGGAGGGACCGCCGGCGCGGATCGAGGCCCTGCTGCGCGAACGCGGCCGCAACGTGACGCTGCAGGATGCCGGCGTGTCCGGCGACACCACCGCCGGCGGCCGCGCCCGGCTGGAATGGGCGCTGGCGGACAAGCCGGATGCCGCGATCGTGGCACTCGGCGGCAACGACGCGCTGCGCGGCCTGACGCCGGCGCAGATGCGCGCCAACCTGACCGCGATCCTGGACGGGCTGGCGGCGCGGAACATCCCCGCGCTGCTGGCCGGGATGATGGCGCCGCCCAACCTCGGCGCGGACTACGGGCGCGAATTTGCCGCCGTGTTCACCGACCTGGCCGCCGCCCGGCCGCAGGTGGTGTTCTACCCCTTCCTGCTGGAGGGCGTGGCCGGCGACCCGGCGCTGAACCAGTCCGACCGCATCCACCCCAACCCGCGCGGCGCGCAGATCCTGGCGGAGCGGATGCTGCCTGCCATCGAAACGCTACTGGACCGCGTGCCGGCTTCTGCACCAGGCTAGCGCGGCCCGCCTGATTCGGAGCGCCGGGATGTTGCGCCTGTTCGTTGCCCTCGCCTTGCCCGACCAGGTCAAGGCGCAGCTCGCCGCCCTGTCCGGCGGCCTGCCCGGCGCTCGCTGGGTGCCTGCCGAGAACTACCACCTGACGCTGCGCTTCATCGGCGAGATCGAGGCCTGGCAGGCGGAGGAGGTGGATGCGGCGCTGGCCGCCATCCGCGCGCCGCGCTTCGACCTGGCGCTGGCCGGCATCGGCACCTTCGAGAAGGGCGGCCGCATCCAGTCGATCCACATCACCGCCGAACGCAGCCCGGGCCTGACCCACCTGCAGGCCAAGGTGGAAACCGCGCTGCAACGCGTCGGCCTGCCCCCCGAGCGCCGCCGCTTCGCCCCGCACGTGACGCTGGCGCGGACCGACAAGGTGGAGACGCACAAGCTGATCGGCTTCATCCAGGCGCACAGCCTGTTCCGCTCGCCGCCCGTGCCGGTCGAGAATTTCTGCCTGTTCTCCTCCTTCCTTGGGAAGGAGGCGGCGCATTACACGTCGGAGGTGGAGTACGCGCTCGGGTAAGCGCGCCGTCCGTTCAAGCCGCCTTGAGGAAGGTCAGCAGCTTCTCCGACGCCGCCGCCTTGTCCGTGCGGTCGATGGCGGCCAGTTCCGCGGCCAGGCGGTCCAGCGCCTGTTCGTAGATCTGCCGTTCGGAGAAGGACTGGTCCGGCTGGCCGGCGTTGCGGTGCAGGTCGCGCACCACCTCCGCGATCGCCAGCGGGTCGCCGGAATTGATCTTCGCCTCGTATTCCTGGGCGCGGCGGGACCACATGGTGCGCTTGATGCGGGCGCGGCCGCGCAGCACTTCCAGCGCCTCCGCCATCGCCTCGTCCGTCGCCAGCTTGCGCAGGCCGGAGGAGGCAGCCTTGTTCACCGGCACCCGCAGCGTCATGCGGTTCTCCTCGAAGGTGACGATGATCACCTTGAGGGACATGCCGGCCACCGGCATCTCCTCGATGCCCTGCACCTGGCCCACGCCATGCGTCGGATACACCACATGGTCGCCCGGCTTGAATTCCGGCGGCGGCCCCTTGGGGCGCGGCGGCGGCAATGGCGTGCCGTCCTCCGGGTCCTCGACCCGCGGCGCACCGCGCGGCGGGTACATCGGCGGGCGCGGCGCGTTGGAGGAGCCGGACCCCGACCTGGAGGGCGGCCGGTGCGGCGGTGGCGGCGAATCCTGGCGCACGGGCTGCGGCGCGGTTCCGTACTTCACCGCCGGCTTATCTTCGGCAGTGGCCGGTTCGGTCGACGAGGGCTTGGCCTTTGCCGCGCCGGTCTCGCCGGGCTTCGCCTGGGCGGTTTGCTTCATCTGGCCACCCGATTCTGCATCCCGTGCCGCGCAGCACCCCCGGCCAAAGGCGGAGGCGCGCCGGTCCCGGGCATGTCATGGACCCAATGGGCGGGAACGCGCGACGGTGTCACAGGTGTCGTCGCAGTTTCCCGATCCCATTGATAATATAATACAAACCCCGGCGAATTTCCACCCCTGTCACGTCATGGGACGGCAGGCTCCGGGAATCGCTCAGATCTTGCCGGGCGCGGGGTCGAACAGCTCCTTCTTGCCGGGCTTGTCCTTCCAGGCGTCGGCGTCGTCCGGTGGTTCCCCCTTGCGGGTGATGTTCGGCCATTCGGCGGCATAGGTGCGGTTCAGCTCGACCCAGGGGGTCGCCTTGTCGTCGCTGTCGGGCAGGATGGCCTCGGCCGGGCATTCCGGCTCGCAGACGCCGCAATCGATGCATTCATCCGGGTGGATGACCAGCATGTTCTCGCCGACATAGAAGCAGTCCACAGGACAGACTTCGACGCAGTCCATGTACTTGCACTTGATGCAGTTCTCGGTGACGACGTAGGTCAACTGCGCCTCCGGCGGGGATGCGATGCCGCGCCCTGCGGCGGCCTCACGACCGCGCGGAAAGCCCGGCACGGCCAGCCCCACATGGCGCAGTGCCGGCCACAAGGCAAGCGGGTGCGGTGCATCAATCCTCATCCGGGGGGTCGGATAAATCCTCGTACAGCCCGCGCGCCTCGGAGGCCGGGCCGCGCCGCTCCGCCAGCGCCAGCACGCGCCACACCCGCACCGTGCCGCCCATCGACAGGGTCAGCACATCGCCCGGCCGCAGCTTGTAGTGCGGCTTGTCCGTCGGCTGCCGGTTGATCCGCACCCGGCCCATCGCGACCTGGCGCGAGCATTCGGCCCGCGTCTTGGCGATGCGCGCGCACCAGAGCCAGAGGTCGAGCCGCTGCCAGCCCGCCTCCGTCGCGACCATCTAGCAGGCTGCGGAAAAAGCCCTCTCCCACCGCAGGGGGGAGAGGGTTGGGCGAGGGGGAGGCGTGAAGGTTGTGAACGCGTTCAGACGCTTGCACGTCCTACTCACCCAACCCTCTCCCCCGTGAGAAGGGGGGGCGAGGGCTTTTTCGGCGAATTTCCGCAGCCTGCTAGTCCTTGCGCAGCTTGAGCTGGGCCAGCACGGCGAAGGGCGATTCCGGCTTCGGGCCGGAGGAGTATTCGCGCGGCTGCCGATCCCCGCCGCCCCGATCCCGGTCACCCCGATCCTGGCGCGGGAAGCGATCGCCACCCCGGTCCGGACCACGGCCCGGCCCCCGATCCGGACCCCGATCCTGCCTGGGCCCCCGATCGTCCCGCCGCGCCTCCTGCGGCGCACCTTCGGGACGCGGCCCGCCGCCACCCGGACGCGGTCCCTCGAACCGCGGCCGATCCGGGCGCGGACCCCGCGGCCCATCCTGGCGCGGCCGATCCTGGCGCGGCGCATCGCCACCGGGCGCGGTCTCGACCGGCGGAGACACGCCGGGCGGCAGCCCGTCCACGCGCCAGTCACGGCGCGGGCCATGATCGACACGCTCGCGCCGCGGCGGCTGTCCGCGCGGGCCGTCCCGGCGCGGTCCCTCGCGACGCGGCTGGCGCAGTTCGGGCGGGATCGGCGGGCCGTAGTAGACGGGTCGCGGCCCGGCATCCGGACGCGGCTCCCGCGCCGCCTGCTCCGGCCGGGGCCCACGGTTCCGGTCGCCATCGCGCCGCTCACCCTGTGCCCGGTCGCCGCGGCGCGGCCCCATCGGCCGGTCCTGCCGCACCACGCTGATCCGCGCCGGCAGTGGCGGGCCGAACTGCCCCTCCTCCAGCGGCGGGGACGGCATCAGCCGGAAGCCCATCGCCTCCAGCGCCGCGGACAGCGTGTCGCCCTTCACGCCGAGGCGCGACGCCAGGCCCTCCGGCACCGGCGCCGGCGCACGCCGGGTCAGGTAGCCCAGCTCGCCGGCAATCCGTTCCGCCACATCCAGCCGCAGCAGCACGCGCCCGGCGGGCAGCCAGCCGGCCATGATGGCGAAGCCCTGCGGCCAGCCATCCGGCCCACGCGGCGCCGCAACCTCCGCATCCGCAGGCGCTTCCACCTCCGCATCCGGCCGCGGTTCCGGCAGGGTGATGGACACCAGCCCGGGGTTCGGCATCAGCGGCGTCGGCAGGTTGCGCCGCAGCGCCCAGAGCTGCGCCCGCAGCGCCATGGCGCGCGGCTTCAGCACGTCCGGCAGGTACATCGCATAGCGCCCGGCACGGATGCCGATGCCCTTCAGCCGGGCGCGGAGCTCCGCCGGAATCTCCCGGTCGGTCGCGCCGGGCGCCAGGCCCATCTGTTCGCGCAGCCGGAAGGCCGGGCCGCGCAAGGTGTTGTCCTCCGCGGCCTTGGCCTCGATCGCCTCCAGCCCGCCGAGGTCGCGCTTCACCAGCGCCTCCAGCCAGTTCGCCAGCCGCACCCGCACGCGCTCGCGCTGCGCGTTGTCCAGGAACTCGGTGGCGATGACGTCGACATGCGGCTTCAGCGGCTCGGGCCCCGGTCGCAGGCGCGCGATCTCCGCAGTGTCCCACACCACGCGGTGGTGCGGGGTCAGGCGGAAGGCGTCGTCCTTGGCGGTCTCCAGGCTGGCGAGCCGGCGCGGGATTTCCTCCCGCAGCGCGCGCCGGGCCGCCCGCAGCACCAGGCGCTTGTCTTCCTCCTTCGTCGCCTCGGGATCGGGCTGGAAGTGGAAGCCGGTGACGCGCCCGACGGTATGGCCCTCGACCACCACCTCGCCCTGCCGCGTCACGGCGGACAGCAACGTCTCCTCGGTGTCGTCCAGGCGGCGGATCAGATGCGCGGCGCGGCGATCCACGAAGCGCGCGATCAGGCGCTCATGCAGCGCGTCGGAGACCGCTTCCTCGGCCTTGCGGGCTTCCGCCTGCTGGCTCGCGGCATCCGCGATCCAGTCGGCGCGGGCGGCGATGTAGGACCAGATGCGGATGGTGGCGAGGCGTGCCATCAGGGTGTCGAGGTCGCCCTCGACATTGCCGAGTGCGGCGATATTGCCCGCGACCCAATCCGTCGGCAGCCGGCCATCGGTCGCGAGATGCCCGAAGATCTTGGCACACAGCCGCGTATGGCTGTCATCCGCGATCTTGCGGAAATCCGGCACCTGGCAGGCTTCCCACAGCAGCCGCACGCGGGCGCGGCCCTGGCCGAGCTGGCGGATGTCCTGCTCGCGGGAAAGCGCGTTCAGCGTGATGTGGTCGACCGCGTCGTTGCCCTTGGACAGGCCCGGCGTCGGCGGCGCGGCGGCCAGGCTGTCCAGCAGCCCGTCGATGCTGGCGAAGTCCAGGTCCGAGTTGCGCCAGGCGATCTGCGACAGCGGCTCGAAGGCATGGCCCTCGATCTGGCGCGCCAGCTCGTCCGGCAGGGCCGGGCAGTCGGCGGTGGTCCCGAAGGTGCCGTCGCGCATGCCGCGGCCGGCGCGGCCGGCGATCTGGGCGGCTTCCTGGGCGTTCAGCGTGCGGATCTGGTGGCCGTCGAACTTCTTCAGGTCGGCGAAGGCGACATGGTCCACGTCCATGTTCAGGCCCATGCCGATGGCATCCGTCGCCACCAGGAAATCCACTTCCCGGTTCTGGTACAGCGCCACCTGCGCGTTGCGGGTGCGCGGCGACAGCCGGCCCATCACCACGGCGCAACCGCCGCGGCGCCGGCGGATCGCTTCCGCGATCGCATAGACCTCCGCCGCGCTGAAGGCGACCACGGCGCTGCGCGGCGGCAGCTTCGTCAGCTTGGCCGGACCCGAATGCGTGAGCTGCGACAGGCGCGGGCGGGTCTCGATCTCGGCCTGCGGCACCAGCCTCTGCAGCAGCGGCCGGATGGTCTCCGCGCCGAGGAACATCGTCTCGACCATGCCGCGGGCATGCAGCAGGCGTTCGGTGAAGATATGGCCGCGATCCGCATCGGCGCAGAGCTGGATCTCGTCCACCGCGACGAATTCGGCGCGGCGGTCCAGCGGCATCGCCTCCACCGTGCAGGCGAACCAACGCGCCTCCGGCGGGACGATCTTCTCCTCCCCGGTGATCAGCGCGACGTATTTCTCCCCCTTCGCCGCGACCATGCGGTCGTAGTTCTCCCGCGCCAGCAGGCGCAGCGGGAAGCCGATGATCCCGGAGGCATGCGCGAGCAGCCGCGTGATGGCGAGGTGGGTCTTGCCCGTATTGGTCGGGCCGAGGACGGCGCGGACCCGTGGGGTGAACATCTGACCGTGGGACATATGTGTATTCGACGAGGTCCGTGGGGGCAGGGGTTGCGTCGCACGGCGCCGCGCCCTTGGCAACTGCGGCGGGCCATGCGGTCCGGTCCGCGGCGCCGCACGAACGCTTGGCGGGCGTGATCTTCACGCTCTCAACGATGCGGTAACCTCCCGCGTCCAACCTGACCCTGTGGCCGCATCCGGCCATGCGAGGGGGCAGGAGGCCCGGCATGTCGATCACGGCTCGACGTCAGACCGAACCCGTCAATGGCACGCGGCTGGCCTGGCTTGGCGGCATCGGGTCGCTCGCCGGCCTGGGACTGGCCGCCGGGCTCTACCTCGCCTGGCAGGACCCCGCCGGGCCATCGCCTTCCGCCGATCTGCCCGCCCTGCTGGAAGCGCCAAGGCCGGAGCCCGCCACCCTGGCCGGCATGGGTCGCGCCATGGCGGCGCTGGAGCGGGACCTGGGCGTCTGGCACCGCCTGGTGGCGCCGCAGGGGCCGCTCGACCTCGCTTCGCTGCGCGCCGGGTTGCGCGGCGACCCCACGCCGGCACCCGCCCCGGCCCGGGAAGCGGAGGAAGCGGTGGCGACCGCCTGGAACCCCGGCCGCCTCGTCCTGGTCGTGCTGGCGGTGCTGCTCGCCTCCGTCACGCTGGTGGCCGGGCTGGCGGCGCTGCTGCTGGAACGCACGTTGCTGGGGCCGTTCCGGGCGCTGCGCGGGGCCGCCGCGGCGCTGGTCGATGGGGATCTGGACCAGTCCATTTCCGGCCTCGGCCGCGACGACGAGGCCGGCGCCCTGGCCCGCGCGCTGGAAGGCGTGCGCCACCTGGCGCTGGCCGCCCAGGCCGAGCGGTACTCCGAACCCGCCAGCCTCGCGGAGGCCGGGCTGCAACTGGAGGCGGCGGCCCGCCGGATCGAATGCGCCGCCGCCGCCGCCGCGGCCCTGGCGCTGGAGGCGACGCTGGACCTCGGGCAGGCGCACCCATCCGGCGTCGCCCAGGGCGTCCGGGACCTGTCGCACCAGGTGGTGGCGATCCGCGCGGCGACGGAGCGGGCGCTGGATGCCATCGGCCACCTGGCCCAGACTGCCGCCTCGGCCAGCGCCGGCCAGACGGCGGCGGCCCGGGTGCCGGAGGAGGCCAATCCGCGCTGAGCGCGCCGTCACGCCCGCATCCAGCCCTGCAGCACGATTCCGGCCTGCCAGACAGCGAAGGCTGCGCCGCCGGCGCAGGTCATGGCGGGCACCAGCATGATCCGCATCCCGATGCCGTCGGTCGGCAGGCGGCGAAACGGGAAGCCCGGCCGCGCCGGCAGCGCGCGCCACTGGTGCCCGACATAGCGCCAGGATTCCACGGCCCAGACCAGGCCCGTCACGGCGAAGCCGGGCGCTTCCAGCCCCTCACCCGGCCCGGTGGCCGCGATGAGCAGGCCGAGCAGCGGCGCCACGAACAGGGCGAGCACCCAGCGCCAGGCAGGATCCATCGCCGGCTTCCTTTCGTTGCGAGGGCAGCTTGCCAGACTGGAACCCGCGTTCAACCCGCGTGATGGACTTGTCCGGGCCTTGGCGGGGCGCTCGGCGCAGGTCAGTTTGCGCCCGGTGAACGCCGCAACCCGCTTTGCCCTGCTCTACAGCGCCCAGTTCGTCGCGGTGGGCATCACCCTTCCCTTCCTGCCGGCGGTGCTGACGGCGCGCGGCATGTCGCCGCAGGAGGTCGGCGTGCTGCTGGCCACCGCCTCCGCCGTGCGGCTGGTCGCGGGTCCGCTGGGTGGGCGGCTGGCCGATGCGCTGGGCGATGCGCGGCTGGTGCTGGCGGTGGGGGCCGGCCTCGCCACGCTGGCGGCCACGGGCCTGCTGCTGCCGGCCGGCTTCCTGCTGCTGCTGCTGGTGATGGCGCTGCACAGCGCCGCCTTCGCGCCGGTGGTGCCGCTGACCGATGCGCTGGCCGTCACCGCCTCCCGAGGAGAGGGCGGCTTCGACTATGCGCGGGTGCGGGCCGCCGGCAGCATCGCCTTCATGCTGGCGGCCATCGCCTGCGGCCAGGCGGTGGCGTGGTTCGGCATCGATGCGGCGGTGTGGCTGCTGGTCGTGGGGCTGGGCGCGACCTCGCTCGCCGCGCTGGCGCTGCCGCGGACGGCCCCGCGCACCGGCCGGGTGGCGTCCCGCGGCTGGGCCGGGTTCTTCGCGCCGCTGCGCATCCCGGCGATGCGGCGGCTGATGCTGGTCTCGGCGCTGATCCAGGGCAGCCATGCGATGTATTACGGCTTCGGCACGCTGCACTGGCAGGCGGCGGGGCTGGGCGCCGGGCTGATCGGCGGACTCTGGGCGGTGGGCGTGCTGGCCGAGATCGCGCTGTTCCTGTGGGGGCGCGGGCTGGTGGCGCGGCTCGGGCCTGTTGGCTTATCGGTGGCGGCGGCACTCGCGGGGGTGCTGCGCTGGGCGGTCACGGCCGTCACGGTGGACCCGCTGTTCCTGTTCCCGGCCCAGGCGCTGCATGCCGGCACCTTCGCCATGCAGCATTTGGCGATGATGGCGGTGCTCGGCCGCGTGGTGCCGCCGGCCGAGGCCGGCACGGCGCAGACCCTGCACGCGGCGCTCGGCGTCGGGCTGTGGATGGGGCTGCTGGCCCTGGCCAGCGGGCCGCTCTACGCCGCCTTCGGCGGGGCCGGCTTCTGGTTCATGGCCGGGCTCTGCGCCCTGGCCCTGCCCGCCAGCCTTTGGCTGGCAGCCGCGCTACGCCGCTGAGGGCAGGTCTTCCCAACCCGCGCCCTGCCAGACGCGCGGGATGATCCGGGCGCGGCCATCCTCCACCAGGATGCGGTTGTAGGCATTCGGCGTGCCGCGCAGCCGGACGGAGGTGGCGCTGCCGGATTGCGCCACCACCAGTCCGCCTTCCCGCACCGGGCGGACATCGCCGATATGCAGATGCCCGGTCAGCACCAGCCGCACATCATGCCGCGCGAAGGCCGCCAGCGCCGGCTCGGAATTGCCGACCAGCCGCGCGCCGGGGTTGAGTTGCGGCGCCAGGAAGGGGTGGTGCGCCACGACGATGCGGAACAGCCCCGGCGGCAACGCCGCCAGCCGGCCTTCCGCAATGGCCAGCCGGCTGCCCGAAACCCGGCCGCGCGCCCAGTTCAGGTACAGCCCGCCGCGGCGCGCGGTATTCATGCCGACGACCGCGATCTCGGCATCCTCGAACACCGGCTCCGTCGCCTCCTGCACGTGGCGGCGCCAGCGGCGGTAGGGGTCGGAGAAGCGCTCGACCAGGTTGTAGGGCGACATGTCGTGATTGCCCGGCACCACCAGCAGCGGCGCCGGCAGCGCACGCAGGAACTCCATCGCCGCCATGAATTCCTCGTGCCGTGCGCCCTGCGTCAGGTCGCCGGAGACGGCGATGAGGTCCGGCGCCCACTCTGCGACCTCCTGCGCCAGGGCGGCGACCACGGCGGGGTCCTCCGCACCGAAGTGCAGGTCGGACAGATGCGCGATGCGACGCGTCATGGAGCGGTTTCGACCGCCGTCTCGGGGGAGGGCACGATGACGCGCAGTGCGCCGGGGTGGATGCGGTAGACCAGCGGCGGCGGGATCAGCAGCGCCTCGCCATCGTTCATTACCCGCAGCGCGGTGCGGGCGGAGCCGATGGTCACCACCTTCGCCGTGCGCTCCTGCACCAGGCGGGAGCCGCGCCAGGTTCCGAGGAACATGCCCGCCATCATCTTCACCCACCACCACGCGCCATAGCGACGCGCCACATACAGGGCGAGTTCCCCGGCATCGAGGCGCTGGCGGGTCATCATCATCCCGAAGCCCTCGTCATAGCGGTTGTTGGCCACCGCCAGGGCGCGGGTCCACAGCCGCACCGTGCGCCCCTGTTCCAGCGCAACGGACAGGCGCATCGGCCGGTGCCGCCATTCGGAGCGCAGCGCCGCCAGGGCGAACAGCAGGCGCGGCCGCCAGCCCGCCTTGCCGCGGCCGCGTTCCCGGTGCCGGCCGAGCCAGGAGGGCGTGCCGAGGACGGAAGAGCACAGGAAGACGTGGCCGTTCACCTCCGCCACGTCGATGGTGCGGATGGTGCCATGCGCCAGCGCCTCCGCCGCCGCCGCCAGTTCCAGCGGGATGCCGAGGTCCTTGGCCAGCATGTTCATGGTGCCGAGCGGCAGGATGCCGAGCGCGGTGTCCTTGCCCATCAGCCGTTCCGCGGCGGCCATGATGGAGCCGTCACCGCCGCCCACCACCACGGCCTGCGCGCCCATCGCCACGGCCTCGTCCAGCCGCGCCAGCAGGCCTTCGGCATGGTCGGGCACCAGCACGGCCTCCAGCCCCGCATCCTTCAGGTGGCGGGTGATCTCCGCCTCGATCGTGTCGCGGCCGAGGGCGGTGCCGGAGGAGGCGTTGATGACCACGGCGATCCGTCTCGCCGTGGCGGCGGGCTGCAATGCCGGGGCGGTAGGGTGCGGGGACGTGGCGGCGGGTTCGGGCGACGTGGCTCGGGTTCCGGAAGGAAGGGTGATGGCAGAATGCGCCGGGGCGCCATCGGTTCGCCAGCATCCTTTGCCCGCGCAAATAAAACGGGTCCCCGCCGTCAGGGCACCGCGACGAGAAAGTCGGAGGACACCCAGCCGACGAAGCCGCGCGGCGTGCGCACCTGCCACCATTGCTGGGACATCGCCAAGCGTTCCACCAGCGTGCCCTCCGGCAGCGCGCCCGTCACCTCCCCGGCCGGGTTGCGGCGGAAGGTGAGGGTGGAGGGCGCGACGCCCTGCACCCGGAAGCGCGGCAGGCGTTCCGGCGCCAGGGCGGGCGAGGGCGCCGGGTTCAGCCCATCCAGCGCCACCGCCACCTCCAGCCGCATCCGGTCACCCACCGGGTGCGCGCCCACGACCGAAGGGTCGAAGGCCAGCCGGGTGATGTCCCACTTGTTGCGCTGGAGGATGCCGAGCGTGGACTGCACCTCCGCATGGGTCAGGATGGTGGCCCGCGTCACCGGGATGGCGTAGCGGCGTGCAAGCTGCGCCACCACCGCCACCATCGTGTCCCATTGCAGCTTCAGCAGCGGCGCGGCGCCCCCGGCGAAGGGGTGTTCCGCCGCCTGGTGCATGCAGCACATGGACACGCCGATGGCCCCCGTATTGGCGTTCAGCGTGTGCGCGGCCGGCGGCAGGCCGGAGCCCCGCGCATTGGCGGCGATGGAGCGCGCCCCGCGCACCAGCGCGCCGGTGCCCTCGACCAGGATGTGGTAGGATTTGCGGTCCGTGGCGTTGGCCGCGTGGCGCCCCGCCGTCCAGTGCACATGAATGCGCTCCATCCGGGCGTCGGGCATCCAGTCCTTCGGGATGAGGTCGGCCATGGCGGCTCCGATCGGCCTGTGGGCGTCCGGAAACGCTATCACAACGAAATGCCGGCGCCGCTCAAGAAAAAGGGCGCGGCCCCCGCGGACCGCGCCCCTCAACCAACCGATGCGGCCGTGGTCAGGCGGCCTTGGCCATCCCGCGCAGCACGTAGTTCAGGATGCCGCCGTTCTTGTAGTACTCGACCTCATCCGCCGTATCGACGCGGCAGAGCAGGCTGGTGCGGTGCGTCGTGCCGTCCGGGCGATGGATCACCAGGCCTACCTGCATGCGGGCGGTCAGCGTCTCCAGCCCCTCCAGGTCGATGGTCTCGGCGCCGGTGATGCCCAGCGTCTGGCGGGTCTCGCCATTCTGGAACACCAGCGGCAGCACGCCCATGCCGACCAGGTTCGAGCGGTGGATGCGCTCGAAGCTCTCGGTGATCACGGCCTTCACGCCGAGCAGGAAGGTGCCCTTGGCCGCCCAGTCGCGGGAGGAGCCGGTGCCGTATTCCTTGCCGCCGAAGATCACCAGCGGCACGCCCTCCGCCTTGTACTTCATGGCGGCGTCGTAGATCGGCAGCACCTCGCCGGAGGGGTGATGCTTGGTCATCCCGCCTTCGATGCCAGGGACAAGTTCATTGCGGATGCGGGTATTCGCAAAAGTGCCGCGCATCATGACCTCGTGGTTGCCGCGGCGGGCGCCGTAGCTGTTGAAGTCATGCTGGCGCACCTGGTGTTCCAGCAGGTAGTCACCGGCCGGCGAGGCCTTCTTGATGGCACCGGCCGGGGAGATGTGGTCGGTGGTGATGCTGTCCGCCAGGCAGGCCAGCACGCGCGCGCCGGTGATCGGCGGGATCGCCGGGATCTCCATCGTCATGCCGGTGAAGTAGGGCGGGTTCTGCACGTAGGTGGACCCGCCGTTCCAGCGATAGGTGTCGCTGTCCGTGTCCACCCGGATCGCCTGCCACTGCGCCGGTCCCTTGAACACGTCGCCGTAGCGATCCATGAACATCTCGCGGGAGACGGCGGAATGAACGGTGTCGTTCACCTCCTTCTGCGTCGGCCAGATGTCCTTCAGGAACACCGGCTGGCCGTTGCTGCCGGTGCCGATCGGGTCCGTGGTCAGGTTCAGCTTCACCGTACCGGCCAGCGCATAGGCCACCACCAGCGGCGGCGAGGCCAGGTAGTTGGCGCGGACGTTGGCGTGGACGCGGCCCTCGAAGTTGCGGTTGCCGGACAGGACGCTGGAGACGACCAGCTTGTTGTCCTCGATCGCCTCCAGGATCGGGTCTTCCAGCGGGCCGGAATTGCCGATGCAGGTGGTGCAGCCATAGCCCACGGTCTGGAAGCCGAGCGCATCCAGGTCCGCCGTCAGGCCCGCCTTGTCGAGATATTCGGTGACGACCTGCGAGCCCGGGGCCAGCGAAGTTTTCACCCAGGCCTTCGGCCGCAGCCCCAGCGCCCGCGCCTTGCGCGCCACCAGGCCCGCCGCGACCATGACGTAGGGGTTCGAGGTATTGGTGCAGGAGGTGATCGCCGCGATCACCACGTCGCCATGGCCGAGGTCGTAGTTGCGGTCCGCCACCGGCACGCGCAGATCGGCCTTGTCGCCCGGCACGCCCATGGTGCCAGCCGCGAGATCCTTGCCGAAGCTGGTCGCAACCTGGGTCAGCGGCACGCGGTCCTGCGGCCGCTTCGGCCCGGCCATGGAGGGCTCGACCGTCGACAGGTCGAGTTCCATCGTGTCGGTGAACACCGGGTCGGGCGTCGAGGCATCGCGCCACAGGCCCTGCGCCTTGGCATAGGCCTCGGTCAGCTTGATGCGATGCTCGTCGCGGCCGGACAGGCGCAGGTAGTCGATGGTGGTCTGGTCCACCGGGAAGAATCCGCAGGTGGCGCCATATTCCGGGGCCATGTTGCCGATGGTGGCACGGTCGGCGAGCGCCATGTCCTCCAGCCCCGGGCCGTAGAATTCGACGAACTTGCCGACCACGCCCTTCTTGCGCAGCATCTGCGTGACCGTCAGCACCATGTCGGTGGCCGTCACGCCCTCGCGCACCTTGCCGACGAGCCGGAAGCCGATGACGTCCGGGATCAGCATGGCGATGGGCTGGCCGAGCATCGCGGCCTCGGCCTCGATCCCGCCGACGCCCCAGCCGAGCACGCCGAGGCCGTTCACCATGGTGGTGTGGCTGTCCGTGCCGTAGCAGCTGTCCGGGAACACATAGGTGTCCGGCCCGTCCTGCGCGGTCCAGGCGACCTGCGCCAAATATTCCAGGTTCACCTGGTGGCAGATGCCGGTGCCCGGCGGCACGACGCGGAAATTGGCGAAGGCGGACTGGCCCCAGCGCAGGAACTCATAGCGCTCGCCGTTGCGCTCGAATTCCACGTCGACGTTCTTCTGCAGCGCGCCCGCGGTGCCGGAGAAGTCCACCATCACGGAGTGGTCGATCACGAGGTCGACCGGCACCAGCGGGTTCACCTTCTTCGGATCGCCACCCAGGCTGTCCAGCGCATCGCGCATCGCGGCGAGGTCCACCACGGCGGGCACGCCCGTGAAGTCCTGCAGCAGGATGCGGGCCGGGCGGAACGGCACTTCCTTGGTGGAGCTGCCCTTTTCCAGCCAGGCGACGACGGCCTTGGCGTCGTCCACGGTGTAGCTGCGGCCATCCTCGAAGCGCAGGACGTTTTCCAGCAGCACCTTCAGGCTGACCGGCAGGCGGCTCGGATCGCCGATCGCCGCGGCAGCCTCGGGCAGGCTGAAGTAATGATAATCCTTGCCGTCCACCTTGAGGGTACGGCGGGTCTTCAGGCTGTCCTGCCCGATCATCCGCATGGTCCGGGGTCCCCGTCTGGCCTTGCGCCGGCCTGGGTGCCACCCCGGAAGCGGGGCGCCTTGCGCCAGGTCGGGCGCGGTTCCGCCCCGGCGCTTTCGCGACCGCGGCTTGCGGCTTAAACCACAGGCCTCCGGGCCGGTCCATCCGCCAGCCCGCCTTATGCGGGGGACCTATGCTGGAAGCGCGGGATTTGGCCTGTTGGCGGGGCGACCGCGCGATCTTTGCCGGGCTTTCCTTCACCCTGGAGGCGGGTGGGGCGCTGCTGCTGCTCGGCGCCAATGGCGCGGGGAAATCCAGCCTGCTGCGGCTGCTGGCCGGGCTGATCCCGGCGGCGGAGGGCCAATTGCTGTGGGATGGCCAGGATGCGCTGGCGGACCGCGTCGGGCATGCCGCGCGCCTGCGCTACCTGAGCCACCAGGACGCCCTCAAGCCGTCCCTTTCGGCGGCCGAAAACCTGCGGTTCTACGCAAGGCTGTGGGGCGGCGACGTGGAGGCGGCGCTGGCCGCGGTCGGCCTGGCGGAATTGGCCGACCTGCCGGCGCGCGTGCTGTCCTCCGGCCAGAAGCGCCGGCTGGCGCTGGCACGGCTGGCGCTGGCGCCGGTGCCGCTGTGGCTGCTGGACGAGCCGACGGTGGGGCTGGATGCGGCCTCCGTCGCCAGGCTCGGCGGCCTGCTCGCCATCCACCGGGCCGCCGGCGGCGCCGTGCTGGCCGCCACCCACCTGCCGCTGCCCCTGCCGGGCGCGCGGGAGCTGGCGCTTTGAGGGGATTCGGCGCCGTCCTCGGGCGGGAAATCCGCCTCGCCCTGCGGCATCCGGCCGATGCGCTGGCGGCGGTGCTGTTCTTCGTGCTGGTCTGCGCCCTGTTCCCCTTCGGCATCGGCCCCTCGCCGGAGGTCCTGGCGCGCATCGCCCCGGGCGCCCTGCTGGCCGCCGCCCTTCTGGCGGCGCTGCTGCCGCTGGACCGCCTGTTCGGCGCGGAGGCGGAGGATGGCTCGCTCGACCAGCTCCTGCTGTCCGGCCTGCCGCCGGCCGGCCTCGCCGCAGCCAAGGCGCTGGGCCACTGGGTGGTCACCGGCCTGCCGCTGCTGCTCGCCACACCCGTCGCCGCCGCCATGCTGAACCTGCCGGTCGAGGCCTGGGGGGTGGCGATGCTGGCGCTGGGGCTGGCGACCGGCGTGCTGTCGCTGTTCGGCACGGCGGGCGCGGCGTTGACGCTCGGGGCCCGGCGCGGCGGCGTGCTGCTGCCGCTGCTGGTGCTGCCGCTGTCCATCCCCGCGGTGATCTTCGGCGCCGCCGCGATCGAGGCCGCCGCCGCCGGCCTGTCCGCGCGCCCCTACCTGCTGCTGCTGGCCGCCCTGCTGGCCCTGGCCGCGCCGCTGGCGCCGCTGGCGGCCGGGGCGGCGCTGCGCGGGGATTAACCCCTTCCGCAGGCCGAGGCGGTGATGCGGCAGGTGGCAAGCGGGTCGCGGGACCGGCAATCGGCGATCGCCTCCCGCTCCGCCACCGCCTGGGTCGGCCCCGACCCGGCGGAGAGCGAGGTCACCACGTAGGAGTCGGGGTTCGAGGTCATGAACATCGCCCACTGGCTGCGCTTCACGCCATGCGCGGCGGCACCGCAGGCGGCGGTGAACTCGGCCAGGATGCGGCAGCCGGGGCCGGCGGAGGAGCAGCTGCGTTCCGCGATCCGGTGCGCCGCCATCCGGTCCCGCTCCCCCACCACCAGGCCGAAGGCGGCGGAGGGGGTGCGGGCGCCGTAGATCACGCCGTGGCCCGTGGCAGGGCGGGTGGCTGCGGGCAGCGGGCGCGGCGCCGGGGTGGCCTGCACACGGGCCGCCGGCGCCTGCGCCGCGCGATGCGCGACCGGCAATGGGCGCACCGCCTGCGGGCGGGAGGAGCGGAGCGCGGTGGGGGTGGCGCCCCCATCCTGCTGCGCCAGGTAGGCGACGGTGGCGGCGCAACGGATGGCACAGGCCTGTACGGCATGGGCGCGGGCACTGCCGGATTGGCTGCCACCGGACCGGGACGCAGCGGTCTGGACGCATTCGGCGCGGCACATCGCCCCGGCCTCGGGGTGCAGGCCGCGGGATTGCGCCTCGGCGGGCCGGGCCAGCGCGGGCAGGACCAGCATGGCACCGAGGAACAGGGCGGGGGCGGCGCGCCGCAGAAGGCTGGGGCGGAACAGGCTGGGGCGCATCGGGCAGGTCCTTGGGGGGCGCCCCCCTTGTTGGGGCCGCGTCGTGGCGCCGTTTTGCCGGCCCGACCTTGCAGGGCGATGTTGCACTGTTGCCGTTATCGTTTGGTTCGTTTCGCGCAACGTCGCGCAGCGCGACACGCCGTGTGACTTCTGTTTCGCGCCGGCGTAGGCAGCGCTTCCATGGACCTGCCGATGGACTTGCCGGAACTCCCCGTCTCCGAAGCCCTGCCCCGCCTGCTGGCGACGCTGCGGGCGGGCTCCAACGCCGTGCTGGTCGCCCCGCCCGGCGCCGGCAAGACCACCTTGGCCCCCCTGGCGCTGATGGCCGAACCCTGGGCGCAATCCGGCAAGATCCTGGTGCTGGAGCCGCGCCGCGTCGCTGCCCGCGCCGCCGCCCGCCGCATGGCCGACCTGCTGGGGGAGCCCGCACCGGGCGGCACCATCGGCCTTGCGACCCGGCTGGACCGCATGGTTTCCGACCGCACGCGGGTCGAGGTGGTGACGGAGGGGCTTCTGGTCCGCCGCCTGCAATCCGACCCGGGCCTCGATGGCGTCGCCGCCGTGCTGTTCGACGAGGCGCATGAGCGCAACCTGGACACCGACCTGGCGCTGGCCTTCTGCCTCGACATGCAGCGCGCGCTGCGGCCGGAATTGCGGCTGCTGGCGATGTCCGCGACGCTGGATGTCTCCCGATTCGTGTCGCTGCTGGGGGATTGCCCGCTGGTCGAAAGCCTCGGCCGCGCCTTCCCGGTGCAGGTCGAACACCGCCTGCGCGACCTGAAGGATGCGCGCGACCTGCCGGAGGCGATGGCCGGCACCATCCGGGAGGCACTCGCGAAACACCCCGGCGACGTGCTGGCCTTCCTGCCCGGCTGGGGCGAAATCCGCCGCACCGCAGACCGACTCTCGGGGATCGACGCCGAGGTGCTGCCGCTGCATGGCGAGATGCCGCCGGCCGAGCAGGACCGCGCATTGAATCCGTCGGATCGCCGAAAAGTCGTTCTGGCGACCTCGATTGCGGAAACCTCGCTGACGGTGCCGGGGGTGCGGATCGTGGTGGATGGCGGCTTCCGGCGTACCCCGCGGCTCGATCCCGCCTCCGGCCTGGCGCGGCTGGCGACGGTGCGGATCAGCCGGGCGGCGGCGGACCAGCGCGCCGGCCGCGCCGGGCGCACCGCGCCGGGGGTCGCGATCCGGCTGTGGTCGGAGGCGCTGCATCGCGGCCTGCCGCTGCAGGACCGGCCCGAAATCCTCGAAGCCGAGCTTTCTGGGCTGGCGCTGGACTGTGCCGCCTGGGGCGCCGCGCCGGCCGACCTGCCCTTCCTGGATGCGCCCCCCGCCGGCGCGCTGGCCGCGGCGCGGGCGCTGCTGGTGGACCTGGACGCGCTGGACCAGCAGGGGCGCATCACCGCCATGGGGAAGGGCATGGCGCGGATGGGCACGCATCCCCGCCTCGCCCGCATGCTGCTGGCCGCGGTGGATGACGGCGAAAAGGCGCTCGCCGCGGACCTCGCCGCGCTGCTGGAGGAACGCGACCCCATCCGGGGTCGCGACCAGCCCTCCGACATCAACCTGCGGCTGGAACTGCTGCACGGCGCCGACCATCCGGACGCCGACCGCGCCACCCTCCAGCGCATCCGCCGCGCCGGCGCCCTGCACCGCAAGCGCCTGCGGCTGCACGGCGCGGCGCTGCCGGGCGGGGAGGCCGGGCCGCTGCTGGCCGCGGGGTTTCCGGACCGCATCGCCGCGCGCCGCGGCAGCATGGACGGCGCCTTCCGCCTGGCGTCCGGTCAGGGCGCGCGCCTCGGGGCCACCGACCCGCTGTCCCGCGCGCCGTTGCTGGCGGTCGCCGACCTGGAACTGCAGGGCACCGAGGCGCGCATCCGCATGGCCGCCAGGCTGGACCGCGCCGCGCTGGAGACCCGCTTCCCGGAACGCCTGCGCTGGGTGGAGGGTGCGGCCTTCGATGCCCGCGCCGGCGCGGTGCTGGCCCGCCGCCGCCTGGTCTTCGGCCCGCTGGTGCTGGAGGAACATGTCCTTCCATCGCCCGACCCGGCCGTGATGGCGGCAGCCTTGGCCAGCGCCATCGCCGAGCGCGGATTGCGCGACCTCGACTGGTCGAACGCCGCGAAGCAGCTTCGTGCCCGCATCGGCTGGATGCGGCGCGCCGAGGAGGGTGGCGACTGGCCGGATGTCTCCGACGCCGCGCTGGTGGCCACCGCGCTGGACTGGCTGGCGCCGCACCTGCATGGCCGCGCGAAGCTGGCCGAGGCGAAGGCGCTGGACCTCGTCGCCGTGCTGCGCGGGATGCTGGCGTGGGAGGCGCAGCGGCGGCTGGACACCGCGCTGCCGACCCGCCTCGACCTGCCCGCCGGCCGCAGCGCCGCCATCGACTACGACCGGGACGTGCCGACGCTGGAGGCCCGCGCCCAGCACCTGTTCGGCCTGCCGGGCCTGCCGAAGCTGGCCGGTGGGCGCGTGCCCTTGCAGGTCTCCCTGCTGTCGCCCGCCGGGCGGCCCATCGCCGTCACAGGCGACCTCGAACGCTTCTGGCATGGCGGCTGGGCGGAGGTGCGGCGGGAGATGCGTGGCCGCTATCCGCGCCACCCCTGGCCGGAGGAGCCCTGGGCCGCGCAACCGCCGCCGCCCCGCGCCTCCTGACCTGTTGACTGGCATGGTGCGGCGCCACCAGAAGACCATATGTGCCGCGCCGCCCGCGCCCTGGAGAACCCATGTCCACAGCCCTCAGCCGCCGCGCCCTCGCCGGCCTCGCCCTGCTGCCGGTGGTCGGCTGCGCCACCCCGCCGGCCCAGGCGCAACGCGGCGCGCTGCTGCCGGATTTCGCCGACCTGGCGGAACGGGTGCTGCCGGCCGTGGTCAGCATCTCCGTCACCTCCGAGGCCCGCGCCGACATCCCGCCCGAACTGCGCGGAACCCCTTTCGAGCGCTATTTCCGCGAGCGGGAGCGTGGCCGTGGCCGGGGGCCGCAGGTGCAGGGCGCCGGCTCCGGCTTCGTGATCGACCCGGCCGGGCTGCTGGTGACCAACAACCACGTGATCGGCAACGCCACGCGGGTGCAGGTGACGTTCCAGAACGGCCAGGAATACCAGGCACGCCTGGTGGGCTCGGATGAGCTGACCGACCTCGCCCTGCTGCGGATCGAGGCGCGCGGCACCCTGCCGGCGCTGGCCTGGGGCAGTTCGGGCTCCATGCGCGTCGGCAACTGGGTGCTGGCGGCGGGCAATCCCTTCGGCCTTGGCGGGTCCATCACCTCCGGCATCGTCTCGGCGCGGGGGCGGGAGATCGGCGCCGGGCCGTTCGACGACTTCATCCAGACCGATGCGCCGATCAATCCCGGCAATTCCGGCGGGCCGCTGTTCAACACGGCGGGCGAGGTCATCGGCATCAACACCGCCATCTACTCCCCCTCCGGCGCCTCCGCCGGCATCGGCTTCGCGGTGCCGTCGGATCTGGCGCGCGGCGTCATCGACCAGCTTCGCGGCAATGGGCGGGTGGAGCGCGGCTGGCTCGGCGTCTCGGTGCAGGATGTCGGCAGCGAGCCGGGTGCCACGCCGACGGCCACGCCCGCCGGTGGCGTGCTGGTGGCGGGGGTGGAGCGGGGCAGCCCGGCCGCGCGCGCCGGCCTGCGCCAGGGCGACCAGGTGGTGGCGATCAACGGGGAGGCGGTGGCGACCAGCCGGGCGCTGGTGCGCGGCATCGCGGCCGTGACGCCGGGGCAGACCGTGCGCCTGTCCATCCTGCGCAACGGCCGGCCGACCGACGTGCCGGTGCAGGTCGGCCGGCGGCCGACGGCGCCCGGCTGAAGATGCTGGGCTGAGGGTTAAGCACTCGTCATCCCGCGGCGGCCCGCCGGGCAGGTGACGCCGGGCCGCCCGCCGACCTATCCTGCCGCATTGGCAAGAAGGCCCAGACACCCATGCGGATCCTGCTGGTGGAGGACGACGCCGAGGTCGCCCGCTTCGTGAAGAAGGGGTTGCAGGAGGCCGGCCACACGGTCGAGCACGCCGCCAACGGCCGCGATGGCCTGTTCCTGGCCGCCTCCGAGCCCTTCGACGTGCTGGTGCTGGACCGCATGCTGCCCGGCGGCGTGGACGGCGTGCGCCTGGTGGAGACCCTGCGCGGCCAGGGCAACCTCTCGCCCGTCCTGTTCCTGTCCGCCCTGACCGCGGTGGATGAACGGGTGAAGGGCCTCAAGGCCGGCGGCGACGACTACCTGACCAAGCCCTTCGCCTTCGCCGAGTTGCTGGCGCGGGTCGAGGCGCTGGGCCGGCGCCCCTCGGCGGAGGTGCCGACGACGCGGCTGAAGGTGGCCGACCTGGAGCTCGACCTGCTGTCCCGCACCGTGACCCGCGGCGGCAAGCGGATCGACGTGCAGCCGCGCGAGTTCCGGCTGCTGGAACACCTGATGCGCCACGCCGGCCAGGTGGTGACCCGCACCATGCTGCTGGAGAAGGTGTGGGACTACCATTTCGACCCGCAGACCAACGTCATCGACGTGCATGTCAGCCGCCTGCGCCACAAGCTGGACAAGGGCTTCGACCGGCCGCTGATCCACACCGTGCGCAATGCGGGGTACATGATCCGCGCCCAGGCCTGAGATGGTGACCCCCGGCCTGGCGGAGCTGCCGCTGATCGGCCTGCTGCGCAGCGCCTCCGGCCGCTTCGCGCTGCTGTTCACCGCGCTGTTCGCCGCCGCCGCCACCGCCGCGGCCGTGGTGCTGTGGTGGAACACCGCCGGCGCGCTGGACCGGCAGACCGATGCCGCGATCCGCGCCGATGCCACGGCGCTGGCCGAGCGCCGGCAGGATGCCGGCATCAGCGGGCTGATGACCTCGATCGCGGACCGCATCGCGCTCGATGTGCAGTACGAGGCGCTGTACCTGTTGCAGTCGCCGGACCGCACGAGCCTCGCCGGCAATCTGGAGGCATGGCCGGAGGAGGCGGAGGGCGATCCGCCCTGGATCCGCATCCCGCTGCTGCGCGAGGATTCGGAAAGCGAGGCGCGGCTGCTGCGCATCGACCTCGGCGACGGCTACCGCATGCTGGTCGGCCGCGACGTGGCGGAAAAGCTGCGGCTGCGGGCGCTGTTGAGCGAGGGCATCGCCTGGGCCGCCGCCTCCTCCGCCGCCATTGCCGTATTGGGCGCCTGGCTGCTGCGCCGCGCGCTGGAGGACCGGCTGGCGCCGGTCTACGGCACGGCGGCGGCGATCAGCGGCGGCGACCTGTCCCGCCGCGTGCCGCTCTCCGACCGGCAGGACGAGTTCGACCGGCTCGGCATGACCATGAACGCCATGCTGGACCGCATCGCCCAGTTGATGGCCGGCGTGCGCGGCGTCTCCGACGCCATCGCACACGACCTGCGCACGCCGATCGCGCGCGCCCGGGCCAAGCTGGAGGAGTCGCTCAGCGCCGCCTCGGACGAGGAGGCGCTGCGGGCGGCGGTGGAACAGGGCATCGCGGACCTCGATGACATCGCCCGCGTCTTCAAGGCGGTGCTGCGGATCGCGGAGGTCGAGGCCGGCGCCCGCCGCGCCGCCTTCGCGCCGCTGGACCTGGCGCCGATGCTGGCCGATGCGGCGGAGCTGTACGGCGCCGCCGCCGAAGTGGGCGAGCAGGTGCTGGAGTGCGACCTGCCGGAGGCGCTGCCGATGGTCGGCGACCGCGACCTGCTGCTGCAGGCGGTGGCGAATCTTCTAGACAACGCGCTGAAGTTCAATCCGGCGGGCGGGCATGTCGTGCTCTCGGCCCGGCAATACGGCAACGTCGCCGAGATCGCCGTGGCCGATGACGGGCCGGGCCTTTCCCTGGCCGACCGGGGCCGGGTGGGCGAGCGCTTCTTCCGCACCGATGCCGCCCGCACCACGCCGGGGTCCGGCCTCGGCCTGTCCCTGGTCCGCGCGGTGGTGGCACTGCATGGCGGGGAGGTGGTGCTGGCCGACAGCCATCCGGGCACCGTGCCGCCCGGGCTCACGGTGACGCTGCGGCTGCCGGTGGGCTGAGGGGTGGCGGCGCAGCCGTTCTGGCGCCCGGCGCTGGCCGGCGCGGGTGCGGTTCTGGCCGGCATTGGCCTGGCGCGCTTTGCCTATGTGCCGCTGTTCCCGGCCATGGTGGGCGAGGGGTGGGTGGATGGCGCCGGCGGTGGCTTGCTCGGCGCGGCGAATCTCGCGGGCTACCTGCTTGGCGTGCTCGGTGGGCGGGCGCTGGCGGCTCGGGTCGGCGTCGCCCGGGTGCTGGATGCCGGGATGGCGCTGGCGCTGCTGTCCTTCCTGGCCTGCGCGGCGCCCGGCGGGCTGTGGTGGTTCGTGCTGTGGCGCGGGCTCGCCGGCGTCGCCGGTGGGTTGCTGATGGCCCTCGCCGGACCCTCGGTTCAGGCCAGCGTGGCGCCGGAGCGGCGTGGCATGGCCGGCGGCGTGGTGATGGCCGGCGCCGGCAGCGGAGTCGCGGTGGTCGGGCTGCTGGTGCCGCTGCTGCTGCTCGGCGGGCTGAGCCTGGCCTGGGGTGGCCTTGCCGTCACGGTCGGGCTGCTGTGGGTCGCGGCGCGGCCGCACTGGCCGAACCCGCCGGCCCTGGCGGCGGCGGAGGCGGCGCAGGCGGTGCCACGGGCGGCGCGGCTGCTGCTGGCCTATGGGCTTTCGGGCGCTGGAATGGTGGCACCGATGGTCTACCTGGCGGACCTCGCGGTGCGCGGGCGGGGGCTGCCGGTGGAGGCAGCCTCCCTGGTCTGGGTGCTGTTCGGGCTGGGCGCGGTGGCCGGCACGCTGCTGGGCGGGCGGGTCGCCGGGCGGCTCGGCGGGCGACGGGCGGTGCCGATCTGGCTGGCGGTGCAGGTGGCGGCGCTGGCCGCGGCGCTGCTGCCGTGGTGGCCGGCGCTGCTGCTGGCCGCGCCGCTTGGCGGCTTCGCCGGCATCGGCGTGACGGCGGTGACGCTGGCCGCGGCGCGGGAGGCGGCGGGGGTGCAGGCCGGGGTGCTGTGGGTGCGCGCGACGGCGGCCTATGCGGTGGCGCAGGCGGTCGTGGCCTTCGCCCTGGCGGGGCTGTTCGCCGCGACCGGCGAGAGCCACGCCGCCGTCTTCGGTGTCGGCCTGGCGCTGTCCCTCGCGGCGCTGACCGCCGCCCTGGCGCGCCGCTGACCGCCGCCCCGGCACGGGGCTCACGGCAAGGAAATGGCGGGACCCCGGGGAAGGGGCCCCGCCGAGTCGGGGATGCCGGCCGGATCGGGGGGAGGGGCGGCACGGCATCCGGAGGGAGAGACGGGCTGCGGGAGAAGGGCAACCCGAGGCCCGTCATGACAGCAGGATGTTTCCCGATCCTTTCCGGCGCGGGGTTGCGCCTGGTCTTTTCGCCCGCGCCGGCAAGGCTTAAGGCTGCGCCACATTCTCGGAGGGGCTGGGGCGCATGGCGCAGGATGGGGGCCAGGGACTGCCGCTGGCCGGGCTGAAGATCGTCGAGCTGGGCCACTACATCGCCGGGCCCTTCGCGACCCGGCTGCTGGCCGATCTCGGGGCGGAGGTCATCAAGGTGGAGCCGCCGGAGGGCGATCCGATCCGCGGCTGGGGCAGCCGGCACAACGGCCATCCCGTCTGGTTCAGCATCCACGCCCGCAACAAGCTGTCGGTCACGCTGAACCTGAAGGACGCCGCGGACCGCGCCCGGCTGCTGAAGCTGTGCGCCCGCGCCGATGCCCTGGTCGAAAACTTCCGCCCCGGCTTCCTGGAGCGCATCGGGCTGGGGCCGGAGGTGCTGCACGCCGGGAACCCGCGCCTGGTCATCGCCCGCGTCTCCGGCTTCGGCCAGGACGGGCCGTACCGGGACAAGCCCGCCTTCGGCTCGATCGGGGAGGCGATGGGCGGGCTGCGGCACCTGACGGCGACGCCGGGCGTGACGGAGCACGCGCCGCCACGCTGCGGCGTCTCGATCAGCGACGACCTGGCCGGCATGTATGCGGCGCTGGCGGTGGCGGCGGCCTGCTGGGGCCTGAAGGGCAACCCGGAGGCGCGCGGCCGCATCATCGACGTCGACCTGGTCGGCAGCGTGTTCAGCCTGATGGAGGGGATGCTGCCGGAATACGGGCTGACCGGCGCGGTGCGGCAGCCGGCGGGGTCGGCCATCCTGACCGCGGCGCCGACCAACACCTATCTCTGCGCCGACGGCAAATGGCTCTGCATCGGCGGCAATTCGGACCCGATCTTCCGGCGCCTGTGCGACGCCATCGGCCGGCCCGGGATGGCCGCCGACCCGCGCTTCGCCGACAACCGCGGCCGCTGCGCCAACATGGCGGAGATCGACGGCGAGATCGGGCGCTGGACCCGCACCCTGCCGGCCGCCGAGGCCGAGGCGGTGCTGGAGGCGGCGGACATCCCGTGCTCCCGCCTGTACGACATGCGCGACTGCGCGGAGGACCCGCATTTCCAGGCCCGCCAGACGGTGATGCAGGTGGAGGATCCGCTGATCGGCGAGACCCTGCTGCACCCGGCCGCGCCCTTCCGCTTCGATGGCGTGGCCCCGCGCGACATGGTGCGCTGGACGGGGCCGGCCGTGGGCGCGCACAACCACCACGTCTTTTCCGAATTGCTGGGGGAGAAAAACGATGGCTGAAGCCGTGATTTCCGAGGTCGCGCCGCGCGACGGGCTGCAATCCATCGGCCCCTTCGTGCCGACCGCGATGAAGATCGAGCTGGTCCGCAGGCTTTACGCCGCCGGCCTGCGGCGCATGGAGGTGGGCTCCTTCGTCAGCCCGAAGGCGGTGCCGCAGATGGCCGATACCGGCGCGGTGCTGGAGGCCGCACTCGCGCTGCCCGGCCTGGAATGCACCGTGCTGGCGCCGAACCGCCGCGGCTTCGAGATGGCGCGCGCGGCGGGCGCGCAGCGCGTCGGCGTGTTCATGTCCGTCACGGAAAGCCACAACCTGGCCAATGTGAACCGCAGTTGCATGGACAGCTTTTCCGATCTTTCCGGCATCGTCGCGGATGCGGTGGGGTCGGGCATGCAGCTGCGCTTCAACCTGTCCTGCGCCTTCCACTGCCCGTTCGAGGGCGTGGTGCCGGAAGACGACGCGCTGGATTGGGTGGAGCGCGTGATGGCGCTCGATCCCGGGATCGAGATCTCGATCTGCGACACCACCGGCAACGCCGCCCCGGACCAGGTGCACCGCGTCTTCCAGAAGGCGATCGGCAGCTGGGGCCCGCGCTTCGCCTTCCACGGCCACGACACCTACGGCATGGGCGTCGCCAACTGCGCCGCGGCGTGGGAGGCCGGCTGCCGGGTGTTCGACAGCGCCGCCGGCGGCCTGGGCGGCTGCCCCTTCGCGCCGGGGGCCACCGGCAACGTGGCGACGGAGGATGTGGCCTGGCTGTTCCGGCGCATGGGCGTGGCGACGGGCGTGGAGTGGAACGCGCTGCTCGCGGCGGCGGATTTCGCGGCGGAAATCCCCGGCGCGCTGCCGGGCGGGCGGATGCGCGCGGTTCCGGCCGCACGCGCCGCGTAACGACCTCGCCTCGGCCGCCGAGCCCTGGTAGAACAGGGCCATGCGCGCCGTCCTTGCCTTGCTGCTGCTGCTCGGCCTCGCCGCCTGCGGTAGCAGCCGCACCGCCTCCGTCGCACCGCTGCGGCCGCAGCTGGGCGAGCCGATTTCCTGCGTGCCCTATGCCCGCGCCCGGTCCGGCGTGACCCTGGCCGGCGATGCCTGGCAATGGTGGGACGCGGCGGCCGGGCGGTATGACCGGGGCGCGGCGCCGCGGCCTGGCAGCGTGCTGGTCATCGGCCGCACCGGGCGGATGCGGCTCGGCCATGTCGCCGTCGTCTCCCGCGTGGTCGGGCGGCGGGAGGTGCTGGTGGACCACGCCAACTGGGCGACCGGCGCGGCGCGCGGGCGGATCACCACGGACCAGCGCGTGGTCGATGTCTCGGCCGGCAATGACTGGTCCCTGGTGCGGGTCTGGTATCCGCCGATCCGCGCGCTCGGCAATACCGCCTACCCGGCGCGCGGCTTCATCCACCCGCAGGCGCGCTACGCCGGCGGCTGAAGCGCTTTGCGGCGCGGCCCGAACACGTCATCCTGTGCGCAACGAAACCCGAGGAAACCCCGAGATGCACCCCACCCGCCGCCTGCTGCTGGGCGCCACCCTGGCGACCGCGCCGATCCTGTCCGCCCGCGCCCAGGCCACCTGGCCGAACCGGCCGGTGCGCTTCGTCGTGCCCTTCCCGGCCGGGTCCAGCCCGGACCTGACCGGCCGGGTGGTCACGGCGCATCTGGCGACGGCGCTGGGCCAGCCGGTGGTGGTGGAGAACCGCGCCGGTGCCGGCGGCAACATCGGCACGGATCTCGTGGCCAAGGCGACGGACGAGCACACCATCGGCCTGTCCATCAACGGCCCGCTGTCGACCGCCCCGGCGCTGTTCCCGAACCTGCCCTACGACCCGAAGCGGGACCTGGTCGCCGTCTCGCTGCTGGTGCGCGGGCCGCAGTTCCTGGTGGTGAACAAGGACTTTCCCGCCATGGACCTCGCCGGCTTCATTGCCCATGTCCGTGCCAATCCGGGCAAGCTGGCCTTCGGCTCCGTCGGGCCGGGCTCGGGCGGGCATCTCGGCATGGTCGACCTGATGGCCATGGCGGGCGGGCTGGAGATGCTGCACGTGCCCTATCGCGGCTTCCCCGATGCGACGCTGGATCTGGTCGCCGGGCGCATCCAGGCCATGGTGGTCACCACGGCGGCGGTGATGGGGCAGGTGCGGGATGGCAGCATCCGGGCGCTGGCCGTCACCTCCGCCAACCGCTTCGCGCTGACGCCGGCGGTGCCGACGCTGGCGGAACAGGGCATCGCCAACGCCACGTCCTATGGCTGGCAGATCATGGTGGCACCGGCCGCCACCCCGCCGGAGCGCATCGCGCGGCTGGCGGCGGAGGCGCAGCGGGCGCTGCGCGACCCCGCCGGGCGGCAGCGCCTGGAAGCCGCGGGCTTCGAGGTGATGGCCAGCACGCCCGCCGAGGCCGCCGCCTTCCTGGCGGAGGAGACCGAACGCTGGGGCGGCATGATTCGCCGGCTTGGCATCCGCATGGATGCATAGATGCATCGTTGACCGCTGCCGAAACCACCGAAGGGTGACCGGCCGGGCGGCGTTCGCGCGCCGCCCACCAAAACCTTCGCGCCAGAATGCCGTTGGCCCCGGACACCCTCCGGGAGAACACCTATGTTCCTGCGCATCGACAAGCTGCAGACCGAATTGCCGCCGCCGAAGCGGAAGGACCCCAACGAGGCCGCCGCGCTGCAGGAGCTGCTCGGCGGCAAGTATGGCGAGATGTCCACGCTCGGGAACTACATGTTCCAGAGCTTCAACTTCCGCAGCAAGGCCAAGCTGCGCCCCTTCTACAGCCTGGTCGCCAGCATCACGGCCGAGGAGCTGGGCCATGTCGAGCTGGTCAGCAACGGCGTCGCCATGCTGAACAACGGCCCGGACAGCGAAGGCGACGACACCGGCGATGGCGGCGACATCTCCGGCGCGCCGTATTCGGCGATGAAGGACATCCGGCTGGCCGGCGCCTTCCTGTCGCATGGCGGTGGCTCGATGCCGATCAACAGCAATGCCATGTCGTGGAACGCCGACATGGTGACCACCACCGGCAACGTCGTGGTCGACCTGCTGCACAACTTCCACCTGGAATGCGGCGCGCGGCTGCACAAGCTGCGGGTGTATGAGACGGTGAAGGACCCGACGGCGCGGGTGGTCTGCGGCTACCTGCTGGTGCGCGGATCGGTCCACGCCCACGCCTACGCCCTGGCGCTGAAGCAGATCACCGGCGCCGACATCACCAAGGTGCTGCCGACGCCGAACATCCCGCTGGGCAACATCCCGGAATGCCAGAAGTACCTGGACGAGGGCTCGCACCGCCGGCTCTACCGCTTCTCCCCGAACGACTACAAGGAGATGGCGGGGATCTGGGGCAATGGCGAGACGGCCCTGCCGGGCGACCCGCCGGGCGAGCTCGAGGTGATCGACGGCATGCCGGAGGGTGGCAAGATCCACCAGCTGGTCGGCGTACCATCAGCCTTCACGCCGGACTACGCGCCGGAGGAGATGTTCGAGATCGCCGAGAAACTCACCAAGATGGGCCGGTGATGGAAAGCCCTCTCCCCCCGAACGGGGGGAGAGGGTAACCCTCAGGCCAGCTTCTCCGCCGGCGGGTCGTTGCGCGTCTTCCACAGGGAGAACAGCACCCCGCCCGCGATCAGGGCCAGCGTCACGCCGAGCGAGATCGCCGGGTCCAGCTTCCCGAACAGCTGGTTCCAGAAGATCTTCCCGCCGATGAACACCAGCACCAGCGCCAGCGCATATTTCAGGTAGTGGAAACGGTGGATCATGGCCGACAGCGCGAAGTACAGCGCGCGCAGGCCGAGGATCGCCATGATGTTGGCGGTGTAGACGATGAAGGTGTCCGTCGTGATGGCGAAGATCGCCGGCACGCTGTCCACCGCGAAGACCAGGTCTGCCAGGTTGATGACGACCAGCGCCAGGAACAGCGGCGTCGCCCAGACCACCAGCTTGCTGGTCTTGGGGTCGGGCTGGCGCACGAAGAACTTGTCGCCATGCAGCGCATCCGTCACCCGCATGTGGCGGCGCAGGAACTTCACCACGGGGTTCTTCGAGATGTCGGCATCGCCTTCCGGCACGAACAGCATCTTGATGCCGGTCGCGATCAGGAAGGCACCGAAGATGTACAGCAGCCAGTCATATTCCTGCACCAGCGCCGCGCCGATGCCGATCATCAGGCCGCGCAGCACGATGACGGCGATGATGCCCCAGACCAGGGCGCGGTACTGGTATTTCCGCGGAATGGCGAAGAAGCCGAAGATCAGGCTGATGACGAAGACGTTGTCGATCGACAGCGCCTTCTCGATGAAGAACCCGGTGAAATAGGTGACGCCGGCATGGGTGCCGTCGGAGGTGACGATGTGCCCGGCCTCGTAGGCCCACCAGATGCCGCCGCCGAAGATCATGGCGAAGCCGATGTAGAAGGCGGACAGGTACAGGCTCTCGGAAATGCCCATCTCCTTGTCCTCCTTGTGGAGGACGCCGAGGTCGAAGGCGAGCAGGCCGAAGACGATCGACAGGAAGGCAACCCACATCCAGACCGGCTTGCCGATCCATTCGTACAACAGGAATTCCATGAACATTTCGCTCCGGGTCATGCGGAAGCCGCCCGCGGTGGCGGGCGAATTCACAAGGGCACCCCGGCAGCGGGTGTCACGATCCGGGCCGGGGTCGTGGCAGGCATGGTTGGCGGTCTCTGGCGATCCGACATCGCGGGGGCGGCATGGAACGCCGCCCGAGCCGCCAGAGGGGCCCGGATCAGGCGGCGACATGGGGGTGGGCCGGAGGGGCTTCAAGCCCTGGCGCATGGACGGGATGAAATAATTTGGCCACGTGCCGCGTCCGGGTGCTCAACGGGAAATCGGGCCACCCCCGGTTGTCTGCGACAGCCGGGCAGGCCATGTGCTGATTTGCGGAAGACGCGGGGGCGGACTAACCTGCGTCCTTGAGGCAATCGGGCCCCCTGCAACAGGCGGGCCACTCACGGGATCGAGGCGTCGCTATGGGTTCGTTCAGCATCTGGCATTGGCTTGTCGTTCTGCTCGTCATCCTGCTGCTGTTCGGCAGCGGGAAGATCAGCGGGCTGATGGGCGACCTGGCCAAGGGCATCAAGTCCTTCAAGTCGAACATGAAGGAAGACGACGACAAGGACGCGTCCATGACGGCGGACGCGGCCTCCCAGACCCCGGCGCAGCCGGCCGGGTCCATCGCGGCCCCCGGCGCGCAGCCGGCCCAGTCGCAGACCACCGGCACCAGCCGCCCGGCGGCCTGAATCGGCCAGGGTGCGGCTGGCCTGCCTCAGGGCGGCGCCGTGCGGCGTGGATGGCTGAAATGCCACGCGGACGCCGCTAGGCTCGCAGCTCTGTGATGTGCGCCCGGCCGCGCCGTGCGGCTTGGCGAATTGCGCCGGTTCCGCATGGCGGGGCCGGCGTTTTGTTTGTCGTCAACGCATCGCTTGTCGGCAGGGGGGTCAAGAAATGCAGCAACCGGGAACACCCGGGCGCACGGGGGCCGATGCCGCCGTGACCGAGGCGCAGGCTGCAAAGCCGGTGGACGATACCGAATTCGCCTCCTCCCGCCGCAGCCTGACGGGCTGGCAGGGCATCGCCTGGAAATACGCCGCCGCGGCCTTCGTCGGCTGGCACATGTGGATCCTGCTGGTGACCCCGGTGGACCCGACCGTGGCGCGGGCGGTGCACGTCTTCCTCGGCGCCATCCTCGGCTTCGCGCTGTTCGCGCCCTCCGCCGCCAGCGCCGGCAAGCGCATCCCCTGGTACGATTTCCTGGTGATGATCCCCTGCCTGCTGATCGTCGCCCACTACATCCTGGATGCCGACGGCATCGAGATGCGCAGCTTCATGGGCCCCAACACACGGGACCTGGTGGTGGCGGCCGCCGGCATCCTGGTGGTGCTGGAATTCGCCCGGCGCAGCGCCGGCATCGCGATGCCGATCATCGCCGGCACCTTCATCGCCTATTGCTTCGTCGGGCCCTGGATGCCCGGCCTGCTGTTCCACCGTGGCGTGGCGCTGGACCAGGCGCTGGTGGAGCTGTTCAACAACAACGGGGTGCTCGGCACCATCGTGCAGGTCTCCTCCACCTTCATCATCATGTTCGTCACCTTCGCGGCCTTCCTGCAGGCCTCGCGTGCCGGTGAGTACTTCAACGAACTGGCGATGGGCCTGGTCGGCTGGGCGCGCGGCGGGCAGGCGAAGGTGGCCGTCGTCTCCTCCTTCATGTTCGGCACGGTCAGCGGCAGTTCCGTCGCCAACGTCGTCGCCTCCGGCACCTTCACCATCCCGATGATGCGCCGCGGCGGCTACGACCGGGAAACGGCGGGCGCGGTGGAGGCCACGGCGTCCACCGGCGGCCAGCTCGCCCCGCCGGTGATGGGTGCCGGCGCCTTCATCATGTCCGAGGTGCTGGGCATGCCCTACACCGAGATCGCGCTGGCCGGCGTGATCCCGGCGCTGCTGTTCTACTTCGCCGTCTACACCCATTGCGACCTGCACGCCCGCAAGGCGCGGCTGTACGGCCTGCCCTGGAACGAGCTGCCGAAGCTGATCGACCTGGCGCGCCGGGTCTACATGCTGGCGCCGCTGGTGGTGCTGATCTCCGTGCTGCTGAGCGGCTACTCGCCGTTCCGCGCCGCCGCCTGGGGCATCGCCACCGCGCTCATCATCATGACCGTGACCTTCATGCTGCATCACCTGACGGTGCAGCGCTCCGGCCTGGTCGGCGCCGTGGTCGGCACCATCCGGGACCTGGCGAACGGCATCCTCGAGGCGCTGTCCGGCTCGGCGCGGGAGGTCATGCAGCTGGTCGCGGTCTGCGCCACCGCGGGCATCGTCGCCGGCGTCATCGGCCTGACCGGCGTCGGCGGCCGCTTCGCCTCCCTGCTGCTGGAGGTTGCCTCCGGCCTGCCATTGGTGGCGATGCTGTTCGCTATGGTGGTCGCCATCATCCTCGGCATGGGGGTGCCGACCACGGCGGCCTATGCGATCGCCGCGGCGGTGGTGGCGCCGGGGCTGATCCAGATGGGCGTGCCGGCGCTGTCGGCCCACATGTTCATCTTCTACTTCGCGGTGCTGTCGGCGATCACCCCGCCGGTCGCGCTGGCCTCATTCGCCGCCGCCGGCATGGCCGGGGGCGACATGTGGAAGACCTCGCTGAAGGCGGTGAAGCTCGGGCTCGCCACCTTCATCGTGCCCTACATGTTCTGGATGTCCCCGGCGCTGCTCGGGCAGGGGGATCACCTGACGGTGGCGCAGGCGGTGGGTTCGGCCATGCTCGGCGTGTTCCTGCTGGCCTGCACCACGGAAGGCTGGATGTTCAGGGCCGCCCTGCCGCTGCCGCTGCGGGTGGTCTGCGGCTGCGCCGCCATCGCGCTGATGGTGCCGGAGGCCTTCACCGATGTCGCCGGGCTGATCGTCGGCCTCGGCATCATCGCCTGGCAGTGGCGGCGGGAGGCAGCGCCCGGCGATGCGGTCCGCGCCCCGGTCGGGCGGTAGCGGCATGCAAGCGGCGGCGGAGGCGATCGTCGCCGCCGGGCGCCGGCTCGATGTCCTCGGGCTGGTGCCGGCGACGGCGGGCAACTTCTCCGTCCGCCTGGATTCGCGCCGGCTGGCCGTCACCGTCTCCGGCCGGCACAAGGGGTTCCTCACGATCGATGACGTCATGGTCGTCGACCTCGACGGCGTGCCGGAGGACGCGGCGAAGCGATCCTCGGCCGAGACGCTGCTGCATTGCGGCATCTACCGCCGCTTCCCCGAGGCCGGCGCCGTGCTGCATGGCCATTCCATTGCCAACACGGTCCTGTCCCGGGTCGCGGGCAACAGCCTGTCGCTCGCCGGGTACGAATTGCTGAAGGTGTTTCCTGGACTTGCCACGCATGACGCCTCCGTCGGTATCCCGGTGGTGCCGAACGACCAGGACATCGCCCGCATGCAGCGCGGGCTGGATGCGCTGTGGGATGGCCTGGCGCAGGTGCCGCCCGGCTACTTGATCCGCGGCCACGGGTGCTATGTATGGGCGCCCGACATGCCCGGCGCCCTGGCCCGCCTGGAGGGGCTGGAGTTCATGCTCCGCTGCGAGCTGGAAGAAAGGAGCCTGCGATGAGCCGCCTGACCGTGTGGGACGCCGCCACCGACGCGCAGATCCTGGTGACGGAAGACGCCTCCGAGATCGCCCGGAACCTGTCCGCCATCGGCGTACGCTTCGAGCGCTGGCCGCTGGCCGACCTGCCCGCCGACGCCCCGGCCGAGGCGGTGCTGGCGGCCTATCGCCCGCGCCTCGATGCCTTCATGGGCGAGACCGGCGCCGGCACCGCCGACGTCATTAAGCTGACGCCCGACCACCCCGCCAAGGACGCGATGCGCGCCAAGTTCCTGTCGGAACACACGCATACCGAGGACGAGGTGCGCTTCTTCCATGCCGGGTCCGGCAACTTCGTGCTGCACATGGATGGCAAGGTGTTCGACGCGCATTGCACGGCGGGCGACCTGATCTCGGTGCCGGCGGATTCCAAGCACTGGTTCGATGCCGGCGAAAGCCCGGACTTCGCGGTGCTGCGCGTCTTCACCGACACCTCCGGCTGGACGCCGCACTACACCGGCACGGACATGGCCAACCGCTTCCCGGCCGCCACGGCGTGACGGCGCCGGCCCTGGTCCTGCTGGATATCGAGGGCACGACCAGCGCCATCGCCTTCGTCAAGGACACGCTGTTCCCCTTCGCCGAGGCCGAGCTCGACGCCTTCCTCGCCGCGCGCGGCACGGAGCCGGAGGTCGCGGCGATCCTGGCCGATGTGCCGGGGCCGGACCGGGCGGCCACCCTGCGAGGCTGGATGGCGGCCGATGCCAAGCTCACGCCGCTGAAGGCGTTGCAGGGCCTGATCTGGGAAGCCGGCTTCGCCGATGGCCGGCTGCGCGGGCATCTGTGGCCGGATGTCGCACCCTGCCTGCGCGCCTGGCACGCGGCGGGCATCGGCCTTGCCATCTATTCCTCCGGCTCCGTCGCCGCGCAGCGCCTGCTGTTCGGCCATTCCGAGGCCGGCGACCTGGTGCCGCTGTTCTCCGACTTCTTCGACACGCGCATCGGCACCAAGCGCACCCCTGCCGCCTATGCCGCCATCGCCGCCGAACTGGGCCAGCCGCCCGGCCGCATCCTTTTCCTGTCGGACGTGGCGGAGGAGCTGGACGCGGCGCGGGAGGCTGGCCTCGGCACCTGCCAGCTGGTGCGCCCCGCGGACGGCACACAGCCGGCCGGCCGCCACCCGGAAGCCGCGGACCTCCCCGAGGTCGCCCGCCGGTTCGGCCTGCCCCTGCCCGGGTGACATCCCCCGCCTGCGCGGGCTAGATGGCCATGGCCCTGGATGCCTGGCGCGGGAGATCCATCATGATGACGACCTACGCCGTCGCCGACGGGCAACTCGCCGTGCGCGATGGCGTCCTGCCCCTGGAACAGATCGCGGGCGCGGTCTGGATCGACCTGCTCAGCCCGACGGCGGAGGAGGAGCAGGCGGTACAGGCCGCGCTGCGCCTCGAGATCCCGACACGGGAGGAGATGCAGGAGATCGAAAGCTCCTCCCGCCTGTACCGGGAGGAGGATGCGCTGTTCCTGACCGCCAACTTCCTCTACGGCACGGACAGCGGCGACTACGGCTCCACCCCCATCACCTTCGTGCTGACCAATACCGCGCTCGTCACCGTGCGCTACCAGACGCCGCGGGCCTTCAGCGTCTTTGCCCTGCGCTGCCAGCGCACGCCGTCGCTCACCGCAAGCCCGGACGCGGTGATGCTGCACCTGTTCGAGCAGATCGTGGACCGGCTGGCCGATGTGCTGGAAAAGCTCGGCGCCGACATGGATCGTGCCTCCGCCGCCACCTTCCGCGGTGGCCGCGCCAAGGCCGCCACCAAGGCGAAGGAGAAGGCGCGGGTCCGGGCGGATGAGCTGAAGGAGACGCTGATCACCCTCGGCACGGTGGGGGAGGTGACGACGCGGGCCTCCGAGACCCTGCTCGGCCTGTCGCGCATCCTCACCTTCGTGGGGGCGGAGAAGGCCTCGACCGTGCGCAAGGTGAACCAGGTGGTCATCAAGACCCTGGTGCGCGACGTGCGCAGCCTGGTGGACCACGCCAAGGTGCTGAACGACAAGGCGCAGTTCCTGCTGGATGCGGTGCTCGGCATCGTCAGCGTCGAGCAGTCCAACATCATCAAGACCTTCACCGTGGCCTCCGTCGCGCTGATGCCGCCGACGCTGATCGCCAGCATCTACGGCATGAATTTCCAGTACATGCCCGAACTCGGCTGGCGGATCGGCTATCCGCTGGCGCTGCTGCTGATGGTGTGCTCCGCCCTGCTGCCGATCTTCTACTTCAAGCGGAAGGGCTGGCTCTGATCCGCCGCGTCGCCGCCCTTGTCCTGGTCCTCGGCGCCGCCGCCCTTCTGCCGTCCGCGGTGGCGCAACCGGCGCCGCCGGTCCCGCGCCCGGCCGATTGCCCGCCGCGGGGTACGCCGCTGTTGCGCGTCAGCGTCTCCGACCCCGATGTGCGCGTGCTGCCCCCGGTTTCCGCCGAACAACTGCGCCGGCTGGCGGATGTGCAGGAGGACCACGAGCATGTGCCGGGGCAGATCCTGCATCACCTCGGCCTGACCATGTCCCGCGTCGAGTGGCGCAGCGAGATCACGGTGCGCAGCCAGGGCCTGCCGAACGGGCCGGTCTGCGGCGTACCCTCCGAGGTTCGGCTCAGCCTGGTGCATGCCGAGCACAGCATCCGCCTGGCCCGCGAGATTCCGCGCGGCGGCTGCCTGGCGCGGGAGGTGCTGGCGCATGAGCGCCGCCATGCCGAGGTCAACCGCCGCACCCTGCGCCAGGCGGCCGATGCCTTGCGCACCGTGGCACGAAGCTGGGCGGCGCGGGCGGAAGCGCAGGCCCCGAACGCCGCCGCCGCCGCGCAATTGCTGCAGGATGACCTGACCGCGGCGGTGGAGCCGGTGCTGGCGATGCTGCGCGACGCCCGGCAATTCGGCCATGACGAGATCGACACGGCCGAGGAGTATCGCCGCCTCGGCCGGGTCTGCCCCGCCGACCAGCGGCGCCTGAGCCGCAGCCTGGGCGATGGCTGACACCGCACCCGGTTGACCGGTGGCAGGCCGCTTGCTTGGGTGACCGCATAGCCCCGGATCGAGGTTCCCGCATGCCCGCCAGCCACCGCATCGCCGCCACCCCCGAAACCATCCGCTGGGGGGCCTTCGACGCCAGCTTCGCCCCGGTCGCGACCATCGCCAGCGGCGACCTGGTGGTGCTGGAATGCGTCTCCGGCGCGCCGGAGGTGATGCCGCCGGCCGAATCCGGCCTGGTGCCGCCGCCGGCGCTCGCCGCGATCCACGCCGCGAAGCCGCCGCGCCTCGGCCCGCACATCCTGACCGGCCCGGTGGCGGTGCAGGGCGCCGAGCCGGGCGATGCGATCCGCATCGATATCGAGCAGATCGAGTTGGGCTGCGACTGGGGCTTCTGCGGGTTTCGCCCGCTCGGCGGCACGCTGCCGGAGGATTTTCCCTATGCCCGCATGCTGCACATCCCGGTGGATCGGGCGGCGATGACCGGGCGGGTGCCGGTGGGGCCGGGGGTGACGCTGCCGCTGAGCCCGTTCTTCGGCGTCATGGCCCTGGCCCCGCCGCGCGAATGGGGCGCGATCAGCACCAAGGAACCGCGCGCGCATGGCGGCAATCTGGACAACAAGGAACTCACCGCCGGCACCACGCTGTGGCTCCCGGTGCATGTCGCGGGCGGCAATTTCTCGGCCGGCGACGGCCATGGCGTGCAGGGCGACGGCGAGGTCTGCATCAACGCGCTGGAGATGTGCCTGACCGGCCATTTCCGCCTGACCCTGGAGAAGGGCGGCGGCGCCAAGGACCCGGCGCTGCGCTTCCCGCGCGCCGAGACGAAGACGCATTATGTTTCCATGGGCCTGAACGAGGATCTCGACCTCGCCATGAAGCAGGCGCTGCGGGAGATGATCGGCTTCATCGTGGCGCGGATGAACGTCTCCGCCGCCGACGCCTACCAGTTGTGCTCGCTGGCCGTCGATTTCCGCGTGACGCAGACGGTGAACGGGGAAAAGGGGGTGCACGGGATGCTGAAGAAGGGGCTGTTCTTCTGAATATTGTGTAACCGGGTTCGCCGCCGATCCGACTCTGTCCACAGAAATCCGCAGCGTTGAGCGTTCTACAACTTGTGGGCCCCTGCCGCGTTGGCCTACCGTATGTGGTGTCAGCCGCGGGTTTGGAGAGAGCGCATGGATTGGACGGCGGAGGCCATCGAGCGGCTTCGGGCGCTCTGGGCGGAGGGTCATTCGACGGCCGAGATCGGTCGCCGGATGGGCATCTCGAAGAACGCCGTGGTCGGCAAGGCGCACCGCCTGACCCTGCCGGCCCGCCCCAGCCCGATCCGCCGCGAGGCCCTGGGCGGCACGATGCAACCCGTGCGTGCGGTGGCCCGCAGCAGCACGCCCGCCCCGCAGGCGCCGACGGTCAACGCCGCGCCGGCCCCCTCGGCCGCGCCGGCGACCCGGCCGGCCAGCGTGGCGCAGCGGCCGGCGGCCGCGGCGTCGCCGCCGCCTTCCGTGGTCCGCGCCTTCCCGCGCTTCGGCGCCGCGCGCAGCTGCTGCTGGCCGATCGGGGAGCCTGGCACGCCGGATTTCCGCTTCTGCTCGGCCGAGGCGACCTCCGGCAAGCCCTACTGCACGCAGCACGCCGCGGTCGCCTATGTGAAGGCCCGCGACCGGCGCGAGGACGCGGCCTGATCCCACGCTGACCGCTGCCCCGCCCGCCAAGCGGGGCGGGGGTGCGCCGGTGATGGTTGGAGCAGGCGATCCGTGCTGGCATAGGAACGGTCATGTCGCGATCGCTCCAGGGTGTGCTGATCCAGCTCGTCGCCCTGGCGCTGTTCGTCGCCATGGATGCGCTGCTGAAGGTGCTGGTGGCCAGCCACGCGGTGCCGCAGCTGATGTTCGTGCGCTTCGTGTTCCACACCATCCTGGTGATGGGCGCGCTGCGGCTGATCACCGGAAAGGTGCCGTTCCGCAGCCGCGCGCCCTGGCTGCAGACCCTGCGCAGCCTGTCGCTCGCCACCGCCAATGCGGCGCTCTCGGTCGCGCTGATCCACATTCCACTGGCCGACGCGACCGCGGTGGCCTTCGCGGCGCCGGTGCTGACCGTGGCGCTGGCGGCGCTGTGGCTGGGGGAGAAGGTCTCGCCGCGGCGCTGGGTCGGCGTCGGCATCGGCTTCGTCGGCGTGCTGGTGGCGCTGCGCCCGCCCTTCCTGACCGGGGAGGCGCTGCACTGGGCCATGCTGCTGCCGCTGGTCACCGCCGCGGCCAACACCGTCTACCAGCTGCTGACCCGCAAGCTGGCGGCGGTGGACGATCCGCACACGACCTTCGTCCACACCTCCATCGCCGCGGCGGTGGTCACCGGCCTGGTGCAGCCCTTCGTCTGGGTGACGCCGGGGGCCTGGGACTGGCCGCTGTTCGCCGCCCTCGGGCTGCTGGGTGGCGCCGGGCACTGCCTGCTGGTGCTGGCCTTCGCCCGCGCGCCGGCCTCCGTGCTGGCGCCGATGTCCTACACCCAGCTGCTGTGGGCCGGGCTGGCGGGGGTGCTGGTGTTCGGCGACTGGCCGGATGGCTGGACCCTGCTCGGCGCCGGCATCATCGCGGCGGGTGGTGTCCTGGTGGCGATACCCGAGCGCCGGAGGGACCCGGCGCCTTGAGACGGGCGGGGTGAAACTCGTTGGCATGACAGTCGGATTGCGGTCTCGTGATGCCGGCGAGGCCATACGGCGGCGCCCGCGCGACGTTCAACCGCATCAAGACGCTTGCCTAAACCGCCTTATAGGGACTAGCCCCATCCGCACCTCTGCAAGTGGCCCGGCATGACGATCAGAACCGACGCTCCCGACCGTGACCATCCCCGCGCGGCGCTCGATGCCGCCGGCGTCCGGGACGCCTACCGGCGCTGGGCCGGCGTGTATGACGCGGTGTTCGGCGGCGTCTCCGCCTTCGGCCGCCGACGGGCGGTGGCGGAGGTGAACCGGCTGCCCGGCACCCGCGTGCTGGAAGTCGGCGTCGGCACCGGCCTCGCCCTGCCGCGCTACCGCGGCGACAAGCGCGTGGTCGGCATCGACCTGTCGCGGGAGATGCTCGAGAAGGCGGCGGAGCGGGTGCGGGAGGAACGGCTGGGCCAGGTCGTCGGCCTGGCCGAGATGGATGCCGAGAAGATGGCCTTCGCCGATGGCGCCTTCGACATCGCCGTCGCCATGTTCACCGCCAGCGTGGTGCCGGACGCCAAGCGCCTGTACGGCGAGATGTCGCGCGTGGTGCGGCCCGGCGGGCATTTGCTTTTCGTGAACCACTTCGCCGCCGAGGACGGGCCCCGCTGGTGGGTGGAGCGCGCCATGGCGCCGCTGTCCCGCCTGCTCGGCTGGCACCCGGATTTCGCGCTGCGCGACCTGCTGGACCCGGAGCGGGTGCAGGTCGAGGCGATGGAGCCCTGCAAGCCGGGCGGCCTGTTCACCCTGGTGCGGGTGCGGAACCAGCCGGCGCCGGTGCTGGCGGCGGCGGCCTGAGCGCAAGGTCCGCCCCGCGCGGCTGACATGGGTGTCATCGGGGAAAATCCTTAACCTTCCCAACGGTGCACGCGTTTCCGCCTTGCGGAATGGAAGTGTCACGTCACTTGTGCGGTGCGGGACGCGCCACTATGGTCCGCTCGCAGTGCGACCTGCCGCGGCGGCGGTGCAACGGGCGCGCAGATGGCCTCCGGCGGGTGACCACCGGGTGGTCCGACAGCAGTTTCAGCGTGCGACGCGACGCGCTGGCGGGATGACAGGATGCAGCACGTGATCGGTGCGATACGGGGAATGACAGGCCGCTTCGCCGGCCTGCTCGGGCTGGCGCTTCTGGCGGGCGGGCTTGCGGCCCTCGGGCCGATGGGCGTGGCCCTGGCGCAGGAGGCCATGGTGGGTGCGCCGGTCCCCTGGGGCATCGGGCTGCAGGCTTCCGGCGGGCCGATCAAGGACGCGATCTCCTCCTTCAACAGCCTGGTGTTCTGGATCATCGTGGCGATCACGATCTTCGTGTTCCTGCTGCTGGTCTACGTGGTGTGGAAGTTCCGGGCGGAGGTGAACCCGAACCCGTCCCGCACCAGCCACAACACCACGCTGGAGATCGCCTGGACGGTGGTGCCGGTGCTGATCCTGGTGATCATCGCCATCCCGTCCTTCCGCCTGATCTACTACCAGGACCGGACGGTGGATGCGGACATCACGGTCAACGTCCAGGGCCGGCAGTGGTACTGGCACTATGGCTACCCCGACAACGGCAACTTCACCTTCGACAGCTACCCGGTCCAGAACGAGGACCTCCAGGCCGGCCAGATGCGGAACCTGGAAGTGGACAACCCGCTGGTCATTCCGGTCGGGGCCAATGTCCGCATCCTGAGCACCGGCCAGGACGTGATCCATTCCTTCTTCGTCCCCTCGCTCGGCGTGCAGCGCTATTCCATCCCGGGCCGGACGCTGGAGACGTGGATGCGCGCCGACCGCCCCGGCACCTTCTACGGCCAGTGCAACCAGATCTGCGGTGTGAACCACTGGTTCATGCCGATCGTGGTCCGCGCCGTGCCGCAGGCGGAGTTCGATGCCTGGGCCGCGGAAGCGCAGACCCGCTTCGCCCAGGGCCTGCCGCCGGGTGCCCCGCGCGCGATCGCGGTGTCCCCTGGCGCCCCGGCCGAGCCCACCCAGATCAACGTCGCCGAGGTCCGCCGCTAGGCGGCCCCGAAGCCAACATCAGAAGCGGATAATCCGATGGCGACCGCGGCACACGCACATGACGACCACCACGACCACAAGCCGAACTTCGTGAACCGGTGGCTGTTCTCCACCAATCACAAGGACATCGGCACCCTCTACATCGCCTTCTCGCTGGTGGCCGCGATCGTCGGCATCGGCCTGTCGCTGCTGATGCGGATCGAGCTGCAGCAGCCCGGCATGCAGATCTTCGCCGACGGCCAGATGTGGAACGCCTACGTCTCCGCCCACGGGCTGATCATGGTGTTCTTCGTCATCATGCCGGCGCTGATCGGTGGCTTCGGCAACTGGTTCGTGCCGCTGATGATCGGCGCGCCGGACATGGCCTTCCCGCGCATGAACAACATCAGCTTCTGGCTGCTGGTGCCGGCCTTCCTGCTGCTGGGCGCTTCGCTGTTCGTCGGCGGCGGCGCGGGCGCGGGGTGGACGATCTATCCGCCGCTGTCGGATGACACCTACCAGACCGGCCCGGCGATGGACCTGGCACTGTTCGGCCTGCATCTGGCCGGTGCGTCGTCCATCCTCGGCGCGGCGAACTTCATCACCACCATCTTCAACATGCGCGCGCCGGGCATGACGCTGCACAAGATGCCGCTGTTCGTCTGGTCCATGCTGGTCACCGCCTTCCTGCTGCTGCTGGCGGTGCCGGTGCTGGCGGGCGCGATCACCATGCTGATCACCGACCGCAACTTCGGCACGGCCTTCTTCGACCCGGCCGGCGGTGGCGACCCGGTGCTGTTCCAGCACCTGTTCTGGTTCTTCGGCCACCCCGAAGTCTACATCATGATCCTGCCAGCCTTCGGCATCGTCAGCCACGTCATCAGCACCTTCTCGCGCAAGCCGATCTTCGGCTACCTCGGCATGGCCTATGCGATGGTCGCGATCGGCGTGGTCGGCTTCATCGTGTGGGCGCACCACATGTTCACCTCGGGCATCGACGTGGACACGCGGGCCTACTTCATGGCGGCCACCATGGTCATCGCGGTGCCGACCGGCATCAAGATCTTCTCCTGGATCGCCACCATGTGGGGCGGTTCGCTGAAGCTGGATACGCCGATGCTGTTCGCCATCGGCTTCATCTTCCTGTTCACCGTCGGCGGCGTCACCGGCGTGGTGCTGGCCAATGCCGGCATCACCCAGATCCTTCACAACACCTACTATGTGGTGGCGCACTTCCATTACGTGCTGTCGCTCGGCGCGGTGTACGGCATCTACTGCGGCATCTACTACTGGCTCGGAAAGATGTCCGGCCGCCAGTATCCGGAGCGCCTCGGCAAGATCCATTTCTGGCTGACCTTCGTCGGCGTGAACCTGACCTTCTTCCCGATGCACTTCCTGGGCAACCAGGGCATGCCGCGCCGGTACCCGGATTATCCGGACGCCTTTGCGGGCTGGAACCTGGTGGTCTCCATCGGGTCCTACATCTCGGTCGCCGCCTTCCTGATGTTCTTCTACGTGCTGTACGTGACCTTCACGCGCGGCGCGAAGGTGGCGGCGAATCCGTGGGGCGAGGGTGCGACGACGCTGGAATGGCAGGTCAGCAGCCCGCCGCCCTTCCACTCCTTCGACGAACTGCCCCGCATCAAGTAACCGGATCAAGTCAAGCCTGATGAGCAGCACGACCCTTCCCACCACGGACACCGGCAGCGACCTTTCCGAGGTTCGCGACTGGGTCGCGCTGCTCAAGCCGCGGGTGCTGACGCTGGTGGTGTTCACCGGGCTGGTCGGGCTGCTGGTGGCGCCGGGTTCCATCCATCCGGTGCTGGGGCTGACGGCCGTGCTGTGCATCACCCTCGGCGCCGGGGCCGCCGGTGCGCTGAACATGTGGTACGACCGGGATATCGACGCGCTGATGCGCCGTACGGCGCGGCGGCCCATCCCGGCCGGGCGCATCGCGCCGAATGCGGCGCTGGGCTTCGGCATCGTGCTCGCCGTGGCCAGCGTCGCCATCATGGGGCTGGCGACGAACTGGGTGGCGGCCGCCTGGCTCGCCTTCTCCATCCTGTTCTATGTCGTGGTCTACACGGCCTGGCTGAAGCGCCGGACCAGCCAGAACATCGTCATCGGCGGCGCCGCCGGCGCCTTCCCGCCGATCATCGGCTGGGCCGCGGTGACCGGCGACGTCACGCTGGTGCCGTGGCTGCTGTTCGCCATCGTCTTCGCCTGGACGCCGCCGCATTTCTGGGCGCTGGCGCTGTGGGCGCATGGCGACTACGCCCGCGCCGGCGTGCCGATGCTGCCGGTGGTGGCTGGCGCGCGGGAGACGCGGCGACAGATCTTCATCTATACCGTGGTGCTGGCACTGGCCGGGCTTTCGCCCTGGGCGGTGGGCTTCGCAGGGCCGCTCTACGCGGCGGTGGCGACCGTGCTCGGCGGGATGTTCCTGTACCACGCCGTCCGTACGCTGCGGGAGGCGCAGGACGAGACCGGGCGCAGCCTGGTGCAGGATGCCGCGGCACGGCGCACCTTTGCCTTCTCCCTGATGTATCTGTTCGTGCTGTTCGGCGCGCTCGCCGTCGACGTCCTCGCCTTCCGATGACGCCCGAGGAACGCACCGCCTTCGAGAAGCGTCGCCGCGGCCGCAACTGGGCCATGCTGGCCGCGCTGCTGGCCCTCGTCGTGCTGTTCTACTTCATCGCAACCGCGAAGCTGCTGGGAGCCTGAACCGTGGACGCCGCGCGCAAGCAGCAGATGGAACGCCGCAACCGCCGCACCGTGCTGGCGGCCTTCACCGGCGTCGCCGGAATGGTCGGCGTCAGCTTCGCCGCGGTGCCGCTGTACGACCTGTTCTGCCGCGTCACCGGCTTCAACGGCACGCCGATGATCGGCGGCGCGGCGGCGCCGGGTGCCGGCGAGCAGGTGATCACCGTGCGCTTCAACGCCAACACCCAGCCCGACCTGCCCTGGCGCTTCACGCCGACGGCGCCGAGCCTGCGGCTGCGGGTGGGGGAGGAGGGCGTCGCCTTCTACAGCGCGACCAGCACCGGCGAGCGTCCCTCCACCGGCATCTCGACCTACAACGTCACCCCGGAAGTCGTCGGCAAGTATTTCCAGAAGACCGCCTGTTTCTGCTTCGAGGAACAGACCCTGGCGCCGGGCCAGCAGGTCGACATGCCGCTGGCCTTCTGGATCGACCCCGCCATCGCGCAGGACCCCAACACGCGCGACATCCGCACCATCACCGTCAGCTACACCTTCTTCCGCAGCCTGAAGGATGCCGAGCGCGCCGGCGCCCTGGCCTCCGCCGGGCCGCATGTCGGCCGCCGGCCGAGCCAGACGCAATGATCGCCATGCGTCACCAGACGCAATGACCACCCGCCTGCCTTGAAGGCCGCAGGGTTTTCAGGATTGATGCCCGCCGGCCGGACGGCCCCCGATCGAGACCAGTGAGACCAGGACGACCCATGGCAAGCGAAACCGGCCACCCCACCTACAAGCATCCCTACCACCTGGTGGACCCCTCGCCCTGGCCGCTGCTGGGCGCCTTCGCCGGCGGCGCGCTGGTGCTCGGCATCATCATGATCGCGCATTACGACAGCTGGTGGATGCTCGGCGTCGGCCTCGCTGGCGTGCTGGCGACGATGTTCTTCTGGTGGCGCGACATCCTGAAGGAAAGCGCGGCCAAGGGCCTGCATTCCCCGGTGGTGCGCCTCGGCCTGCGCTACGGGATGATCCTGTTCATCGCCTCCGAGGTCATGTTCTTCGTCGCCTTCTTCTGGGCCTACTTCCACTTCGCGCTGTTCCCCGACCACGTCTCCGGCAGCGCCGCCGCCACCGCGGTCTGGCCGCCGGCCGGCACGCTGACCTTCGACCCGCTCGGCCTGCCGCTGCTCAACACGCTGATCCTGCTGCTGTCCGGCTGCACCGTCACCTGGGCGCACCACGCGCTGCTGGAGAACGATCGCCGCAGCCTGATCCTCGGCCTGAGCCTGACCGTGTTCCTTGGCGTGTTCTTCACCTTCTTCCAGGTGGTGGAGTACATGGAGGCGCCGTTCCAGTTCACCGGCGGCGTCTATCCCTCCGTCTTCTTCCTCGCCACCGGCTTCCACGGCTTCCACGTCATCGTCGGCACCATCTTCCTGGCCGTCTGCCTGATCCGCGCCATCCGCGGCCAGTTCACGCCGGAGAAGCATTTCGGCTTCGAGGCGGCGGCCTGGTACTGGCATTTCGTGGACGTGGTCTGGCTGTTCCTGTTCGTCTCGATCTACTGGTGGGGCGCCGGCGAGATCGCGCATCACTAGTCCCGGCTTCTGGCGGGCGGCCGGCCTCGGCCGCTGCCCGCGCTGCGGCCAGGGCCCGCTGTTCACCGGGCTGCTGGCCGTCGTGCCCGCCTGCGCCGCATGCGGCCTGGATCTCTCGGCACAGGATTCGGGCGATGGGCCGGCGGTGCTCGGCATCTTCGTGCTCGGCGCGCTGACCATGATCGGCGCCTTCCTGGTCGAGTTCCGGCTGGAGCCGCCGCTCTGGGTCCATGCACTGCTCTGGCCCGCGCTGCTGATCCCGGCCGCCATCCTCACCATGCGCTTCGGCAAGGCGGCGCTGATCGCGCTGACCTCGCGCCAACGACACCCATGAGGCGCCTGCTGCTGCCGGCGTTGGTGGCGCTGCCGGTGCTGGGCGTGCTGCTGTTCCTCGGCACCTGGCAGGTGCAGCGGATGCACTGGAAGAACGGGCTGCTGGCCGAGATCGCCGCCGCCGAGGCCGCCCCCGCCGTGCCCCTCACGCCCGATCCGCGCCCCTGGACCAAGGTTGCCGCAACCGGCCGTTTCGACCATGCGCGGGAGGCCCTGCTGGGGCTCGAGGTGCGCGGCGCGATACTCGGCAGCCACCTGCTGGTGCCGCTGCTGCGGGAGGATGCGCCGCCGCTGCTGGTCGATCGCGGCTGGGTGCCGCTGGAAAGCCGCGCCCCGATCGCCCGGCCCGAAGGCACGGTGACGGTGGAGGGCTACGTCCGCCCCGCCGAATCGCCGGGCTTCTTCGCCGCCACCAACGACGCCGCCGGTCGCAAATTCTACAGCTTCGTGCCGGCGGAGATCGCAGCAGGGCTCGGCCTGCCGCAGGTCGCGCCTTTCGGGCTCGTCGCGCTGGGTCCGGCCAACGGCCTTCCCGACCCGGCGCGAACCCTGCCGCGCCCCACCAACAGCCATCTCGGCTACGCCATCACCTGGTACGGGCTGGCGCTGTCCCTGCTCGGCGTCTTCGCCGTCTGGGCCCGCCGCCGCCTGAGGGAGCCCGCATGCCCGCCTATGCAAGACTGACCGCCCGCTTCGCCCGCCTCGGCGCCCTCGGCGAGGCCGCCGGGATGCTGCACTGGGACGCCAGCGCCATGATGCCGCCCGGCGGCGGCGCGGCGCGGGGCGAACAGCTCGCGGCGCTGGCCGGGCTGCGGCACGAATTGCTGGTCTCGCCGGAGGTGACGCTGGATCTGGCGGAGGCCTCCGCCGAGGGCCCCTGGGACCAGGCCAACCTCGACCTGATGCGCCACGCCCACCTGCGCGCGACCGCACTGCCGACCGCGCTGGTCGAGGCGGTGGAGCGCGCCAATTCCGCCTGCGAGAAGGTCTGGCGCCAGGCCAAGGCGTCGGCCGACTTCGCCCTGGTCCGCCCGTATCTCGAGGAAGTGGTGCGGCTGCAGCGGGAGGTGGCACAGGGCCTCGGCGATGCGCTGGCCATGGCGCCCTATGACGCGCTGATGGATGGCTACCAGCGCGGCGTCACCGCCGAGGACGTGGATCCGGTCTTCTCCGCTTATGAATCCTGGCTGGCCGAGGCGCTGCCGCGGGCGGAGGCGATCCAGTCCCGCCGCGGCGCCGCGCTGCCCCTGCCTGGGCCGTTCCCGGTGCCGGCGCAGCGCGACCTGTGCCGGTCCATGGCGCAGGTCGTGGGCCTGGATTTCGACCATGCCCGGCTCGACGAAAGCCTGCACCCCTTCTGCGGCGGCACGCCCACCGATGTCCGCATCACCACCTTCTACGACGAGTTCAACGTCGCCAAGGCGCTGCTCGGCGTGCTGCACGAGACCGGCCACGCGATGTACGAGCGCGGCCTGCCCGAAGCCTTCGCCCGCCAGCCGGTGGGGGAGGCGGCGGGGATGGCCGCGCACGAATCGCAGTCCCTGATTGTCGAGATGCAGGCCTGCCGCTCCGACGCCTTCCTGGCCTTCCTTGGCACCCGGCTCCACGCGGCCTTCGGTGGCGACGCGGCGGCCTTCGCGGCGGCCAACCTGGCGCGGCACTGGCGCCGGGTGGAACGCGGCTTCATCCGCGTCGATGCGGATGAGATGACCTACCCGGCCCATGTCATCCTGCGCTTCCGGCTGGAGCGCGCGATGATCGAGGGCGGGCTGGAGGTCGCCGACCTGCCGGAGGCGTGGAATGCCGGCCTGTCCAAGGCGCTCGGCATCACCCCGCCAAACGACGCGCTGGGCTGCCTGCAGGACATCCACTGGCATGACGGCGCCTTCGGCTACTTCCCCAGCTACACCCTGGGCGCCATGGCCGCCGCGCAGCTCATGGCGGCGCTGCGGCGGGCGGAGCCGGACCTTGATGCGCAACTGGCGCGCGGCGAGATGGCGCCGATGATGGCCTGGCTGCGCGGCGCGGTGCATGGCCAGGGCGCGCGGCTGGGCTTCCAGGACCTGTTGCAGTCGGCGACGGGCAAGCGGCTGGACCCGGCGGATTTCACCGCGCACCTGACGGCGCGCTACCTCACGGACTGAAGGTAGTCCGCCACCGCCTCGCGCTCCGGCGCGCGGCGCAGGCCGTTGGCGCCCATCCAGAGGCCCGGATACATCTCCTCCGGATCGGCGAGGAAGCGGACCATGCGGTCGCGGTCCCAGGTCTCGCCGGCGTCGCGGGCGGCTTCGAGCACCGGTGAGTAGCCGAAGGCCGCGGCACCGCCGACGCGGCGGCCCATCACGCCGTGCAGGTTCGGGCCGGCCTGTTCTGGCGCCTCACGTTCCACCGCGTGGCAACTGGCGCAGTGGTTTTCGAAGATGGCGCGGCCGTCCTGGGCCTGGGCGGGTGGGGCCAGGGCCAGCAGGACGATGGCGAGGGCGGCGCTTGGCCCCCTCACCCAACCCTCTCCCCCTGAAGCAGGGGGAGAGGGCTTTGCGGCGTCACGATCAAAGGCCGTATTCGATCCGCACGATGCGGTCGGTGCCGCTTTCGCCGCCCCAGGCCTCGCCGGCGATGCCGTCCATCTGGCGGACATTGGCGCCAGGGCGGTCGGAGGGAAACGCCAGGAAGCTTTCATCCACCGGGTCGAAGCGGACGATGGCATTGGCCGGGAAGTCCGTCAGCCACACCTTGTCCGCCGGATCGACCCAGACCGAATAGGCCCGCGGCCGCTCCCCCGGCAGGCGCCAGGCCCGCCAGGACCCGTCGCGCGGGTCGTGCATCGAGACGTTGCCGCTGTTCCACTCGCTGATCCACAGCCGGCCCAGGCTGTCGGTCCAGACCCGGCGGGCGCCCTGGTTCGGCGTCGGCGGCTCGACGATGCGGACCCGCGCGCTGTCCAGGTCCTCGATCTGCGCCAGGTGGTTGCCGGCCAGCGAGACGTACCAGATGCCACCCTGCGGGGTGCGGGTGATGCCGTAGGGGCCGCGGCCGCGCGGTGCCTCCCACACATCCAGCCGCTCGGAGGCCGGCTTGAAGCGGCCATACGACCCGTTCTGCCCGGTGAACCAGTAGGTGCCCTGCTGGTCGAAGACGCCGGTGTTCAGGTTGCCGTTGGGAAACCGCTCCGGCAGCTTCCAGACCTGCACGCGATGGTCGCGCGGGTCGACGCGGACGATGGCGTTCTGCCCGCCATCGGTCACCCAGGCGCCGCCATCGGGGCCCATGATGACGCCATGCGGGGCGGAGCCCTCGCCGAGCTTCACGTCATGGATGGCGCCCGTCCGCGGGTCCAGCCGGTTCAGCGTGCCGTTGCGCTGGCCGCAGAACCAGAAGCTGCCGTCGCCGGACGCGGTGATGTCGCGCGACCCGACGCGGCCGGTCACGCCCGGGGCCTTGGCGTCGAACCACGTCATCCGGTAGCCGGGCGGCACCGCCGGCGCGGCGGCGGCCGGGGCGGATTTCAGCAGGGCGGGGCCGGCCAGGGTGGCTCCGGCCAGGGTCAGCAGATCGCGGCGGCGCATCGCATCCTCCCTCATGAACGCGCCGAAACCTTGGGGCATGGCAAGCACATCGCAAGTCCGGGGCTGCGGGTCAGGCACACAGGCTTTCCTGGCCGCCGGCCGGCGGCACCCCCACCAGCTGCGCCGCCGGCACCTGCACCGTCCCCACCAGCCCGGCCGGATCGGACCAGTCGAAGCTGGCCGAGCCGCCAAGCTGGCGCCTGGTCAGGGAGGCAATGAGCCGGCTGCCGAAGCCGCTGCGACTCGGCGGCCCGGTGATCTCCGGCCCGCCGGCTTCGCGCCACACCAGTCGCAGGGTGTCGCAGCCCGTCACCTCCCAGGTCAGCGCCACGGACCCGCCGGGCTGCGACAGCGCGCCGTGCCGCGCGGCATTGGCGGCGAGTTCGTGCAGCAGCATGGCCACCGGCTGCGCCGCCGCCGCCGCCAGCCGCACCGGCGGGCCGGCCAGCGTCACATGCCCGGCATGGGCCGCCAGCTCGCCCTCCGCCAGCGTGCCGAAATCGGCGCCGGACCAGCCGGACTCGGCCAGCAATGAATGCGCCCGCGCCATGGCGGCGATGCGTTCCGTCACGGCGGCGGCGAATTCGCCGGGCGGCGCATCGCGCGGTGCCAGCTGCACGACGGACAGCGCGACCGCCAGGGCGTTCTTGGCGCGGTGGTCGACCTCGCGCGCCAGCAGGGTCTGGCGCTCCTCGGCCTCGCGTCGCTCGGTGACGTCCAGGCTGACACCGATGACGCGGGCCGGCCGGCCATCCGGGCCGGGCAGCACGCGGCCGAACACCTGCAGCCAGCGGATGGCGCCGGTATCGGGCCGGCGGATGCGGTACTCGCTGGCCTGCGCCGCCGCCTCGGCGTCGAGGGCGCTGTCCGCCGCCGCCTCCCGCAGCCGGTCGGACAGCAGGCCGATGGGCTGGTCGGGCGCCAGGATCATGGCGCGCAGCTCTGCCAGGCTGGGCGGCGGCCGCGCCGGGTCCAGGCCGTGCAGCCGGTATTCCTGCACCGACCAGATGGCCTCCCCGGTCACCAGGTCGCGCTCCCACACGCCGATCCCGGCCGCCTCCTGCGCCAGGCGCAGCCGGCGTTCGCTGTCGCGCAGCGCCGCCTCGGCCAGCCGGCGCTCCGTCACGTCCACCACGGCACCGCTCATCCGCACCGGCGTGCCGTCCGGGGCGAATTCGGCGCGGCCCTTGGTGCGCAGCCAGCGGATGGTGCCGTCCGGCCAGACGGTGCGGAATTCCGCGACGTAGTCGCCATCGCCGGACGGATCGGTCGCCCGGCGTCCGGCGGCGGCGACGGCCCCCTGGTCCTCGGGATGCACCGCCTCCAGCAGCGCCTCCCGCGTCGGCAGTGACCCGGGCGCCCGGCCATACAGCGCTTCCCGGCCCGGCGATCCGGTCAGGCGATTGGCGATGGCGTCCCATTCCCAGGTGCCCATGCGGGCGGCCGCGACGGCGCGGTTGAAGCGGGCCTCGCTGGCGGCGAGCGCCGCGGTCGAGCCCAGCAGCGCCCCGCGCGCCGCCTCCACCTCCCGCACCTGGGAGGCCGGGCGGTCGGGCAGGGGGCGGCCCTTGGCGAGGCGCAGCGCATCCGCGCCGAGCGCCGCGACCTCCGCCCCCAATCGGCGGCCAAACCACCAGGCAGCGGCGGCGGCAAGGCCGAGCGCCGCCAGCCCGCCCCCGATCGCCGCCAGCAAAGCGCTGTTCAGCGGCCCGTCCACCAGCGCCCGCGGTGCGCCATAGGCCAGGGCGAAGGGCGCCAGGTCCAACCTGCGGAAATGCGCGTAGACCGGCGTCCCCTCCAGCAAGGACACCGCCTCCCGCGCCTCAAGGACGGACGGGTTGCGCTGGAAGGCGATGGCGCCGGTGGCGGCAGGGCGGCCGGTATCCGCTTGCTCGGGCACGGTGCGGGCGACGATGACGCCGCCGCGGTCGACCAGCGCCGCCACGCCGGCGCCCGCCGCCAGCTCCGCCCGCATCACCGCGCCCAGATGCGCGGGGCGGATGCCGGCGCCGAGCACGCCGACGATGCGGTCACCGCGCCAGACCGGCAGCGTCACCGCGATGGTCCAGCCGGCGACGGAGCCCTGCACCAGGTCGCCGACATGCACCCGGCCGGTCTCGATGGCGGCGCGGAAGGCGGCGCCGGGCGTGGGCACGGCGCCGACCGGGCGCGGCGGGTAGCGCGCCTGGCCCAGCGCCGGCGGCGCCTGCCCGGCCTGGACCAGCGTGTTGACCACGGGCACCGGCACCAGAGTCTCCCGAACCCCATCGCCGGCCGGGGCGGGGATCAGCCAGATCATCGACAGGGACGCGGCGCGGCGCGCCACCAGGGACAGCGCCTGGTCCCGGAACGCCACGGCGCCAGGGCTGCCCGGCCCGGAGGCCAGCGACTCGTCGAGGGAGGGCGAGGTGGACAGCGCCTCGAGCGCCGCGACCGTCAGGTCCAGCTCGCGGTCCACCGCGGTCTGCAGCGCATGCGCGGTGGCGCCGATGGCCTCGAGCGCGGCGTCGCGCCGCCCCTCGGCCGCCCAGACCACCAGCCCGGCGCCGAGCACGACCAGGGGCAGCGTGACGGCCAGGACCATGCGCAGCAGATGCACGCCGAAGCGGCGAGACCCGATCCCGGGCCGCCCTTTGCTTCCCCCAGCCCCCACGCCGTTTGCCTCCGGCCTTTTGCGGAATGACCTTGCCCCACTCATCCGTATCCAAAGCTAAAGCAAGTTACTTTTCCGGCAAGAGTCGCGGCGCGATCACACAAGGCTGGTCGGGAACTCCGAGGGGTGGTATGCGTAAGGCCACAACGCCACCACATCTTGTGTGGCGCCCTGCATCACCCGCGGCGAGGAAGCTTCACATATGGATGGTTCATGGCCCCGCGACCGCATCCTTCACCCGCGTGGCGCGGCAGGCGCCAGCTTCGGCACCGCGCCGGCGGCGGCACGGGTGCTGGATGCGGGCATGGGCCTCGCCGTGGCGCGCCGCACCGTTTTCCGGCCGGAGGATGCCGAGGATTTCGGCCGGGTGGCGGACCGCGTGGCGGCCGGCAACATGGGCCTGCTGGGCGCGCAGGCTGATTCCAGCGAGCAGGCGCGGCTGCGCAATGCCATCGCCAGCGGTGCGCTGATCACCTCCGGCCGGCACCTGCAGCATGGCGATGCGGCCCAGTCGGGGCGGAACATGGAGGTGTTCACCAACTGCGCCACCGCCGCCGCCTCCTTCACCCTGTTCTACCTGCTGCTGAACGGCAGCGGCGTCGGCCGCGCCTATGACGACGAGTTGATGGCGGTGGATTGGGGCCAGGCGCCGCGGCTGCTGCTGCATATCGACCCCGCGCATCCGGATTTCCCCGCCGACCGCGCCGCGCTGCACCGCTTCGGCCTCGATTTTTCGCTGCTGCCGTGGGGCACTACGCTCGAAGCCTTCTCCGCGGCGCAGGAGGCGGAATTGCGCGCCTGGCTGGGGCGCGAGGTCCTGGCCGATGCGGCGCAGGCGCCGGCGGCTGCGATCCACCACGCCGTCGAGGACAGCCGGGAAGGCTGGGCCAAGGCGGTGGAGCTGCTGGAAAGTCTCGCCTTCGAAGGTGCCGCCGAGCGCACCCTGCTGCTGGACTTTTCCGCCATCCGCCCCTGCGGCGCCCCGATCGGCGGCATGCAGGGCCGCCCGGCCTCCGGCCCGCTGTCGCTGATGCGCGGCTTCGTCAACCTGCGTCGCGAGGTGATCGAGCCGGCGCGCCTGCGCGACCCGGCCGGGGAGGCGCTGCAGCCCTGGGAGCAGGCGCTGCTGGTCGACCATCATCTGTCCGTCGAGGTCCAGGTGGGCGGCGCCCGCCGCGCCGCGCGCATGGCGACGAAATCCTGGCGCGACCCGGGCATCCTGCGCTTCATCCGTGCGAAATCCGAAGGCGGGCTGTGGACGGCGAACAACTCCGTCATGGCCGATGCGGAGTTCTGGCAGGGCGTTCGCGCCGCGCAGGCGGGCAGCGACGCGCCGCTGCACCGCCACGCCCTGACGGTGTTCGAGGAAGCCACGCGCTGCGGCTTCATCAACGGCGAGCCCGGCTTCATCAACGGCGACAAGCTGGAGGATCACCGCACCGGCAGCGCCTGGCGCAAGCCGGTGCACGCGGATGGCCGCGACGTGCGCTCCGCCCGCTACCAGGCGAACCATGCGGTGTCGCTGCTGGCCGAGATCTCGCGCCGCGCCAATGCCAGCAGCTTCCCCGTCACCACCAACCCGTGCGGCGAGATCACGCTGCACGTCACCGGCGGCTACTGCGTCATCGCCGATTTCGCGCCGCTGCTGGCCTGCCCGGTGGACCGCACGACGCTGACGCCCGGCGACCTGCCGGACGACCTGGCGCGCGAATGGGATGCGCGGGTGGAGGACAGCGTGCGGCTCGGCGTGCGCTTCCTGATGCGCGCCAACCTGATGGACGCGCTGTACGGCGAGGAAGTGCGCCGCACCAACCGCATCGGCATCGGCCCGACCGGGCTGCATGAATGGGCCTGGATGCGCTTCGGCCTCGGTTTCGATGACCTGCTCGAGGAACGCGACTCGGCCGGGTTCTGGGCGCTGCTTTCGCGGCTGTCCGCGGCCGCGCAGGATGAGGCGGTGGATTACGCGGCGGAGTTGGGCGTCGCCGTGCCGGTTACCGTCACCACGGTGAAGCCCGCCGGCACCACCAGCAAGCTGTTCGGGCTGACCGAGGGCGCGCATCTGCCGGCGCGGCGGCAATACCTGCGCTGGGTGCAGTTCAAGGGTTTCCGAAATGAGGCTGGCGGCTGGAGCGCCGAAAGCGACCGGCTGCTGGCCGACTACGAGGCGCGCGGCTACCCGGTGCGTGAATTGCAGTCCTTCCCCGGCATGGCGATCGTCGGCTTCCCGACGCTGTCGCTGATCCAGCGGCTGGGGCTGGGGGACCGGCTCGTGACGGCGTCCCAGGCCTCGCCGGAATCGCAGTATCGCTGGCTGTCGCTGCTGGAACGCCACTGGATCGGCGCCGAGCGCGGCAACCAGGTGTCCTACACGTTGAAGATCATGACCGACCGCCACGACCTGGCGGCGTTCCGCGAGATGGTGCTGGAACACCAGCCGCGCATCCGCTGCTGCGCCATCCTGCCGAGCCGGCCGGACCACGAGCTCGGCTATGAATACCTGCCGGAGGAGGAGGTCTCCTCCGACCGTTTCCTGGAACTGGTCGCCGGAATCAGCGACCCGGCGCTGCACGAGGCGGTGGACTATGCCCACCTGCAATGCGCATCGGGCGCGTGCCCGATCTGATCCGTCAGGCCGGGCAGCGCATCGTCACGCCGTAGGACACCCCACCGGGGGCGTTGACGCTGGTGTTTCGCTGGACCCCCGTGATCGGGCGAAGAACGTTGGCCGCCGTCACGCAGAACAGGCTTCCTTCGGAGTTCGGCAACACGCCGGCGATCGCCGAGTTCAGCATCGTGATGCGGGCCTGCGCGACGCCGCCGAGCACGATGCCGCCGGCGACGAAGCCGGCGACGAAGATCGCGATGGGAGAGGCCTTCATGGTGGGTTCTTTCCTTCTGCGAAAGCATATTGCGCTTCGCGTGCGGGAGCCGTCCATGGGGCGCTGCCTATCGGCCCGACAGGGAGATTGAATGGCAGGGTTCAGTCCGCGCGGATGTTGTTGGCGCGGATCACCTCGGCCCATTTCTCGTTCTCCCGCCGCAGGAAGGCGCCGAATTCCGCGCGGCTGTTGCCGCCGGGAATGGCGCCCTGCGCGTCCAGCAGGCGCCGCACCTCGGCATCCTGGAAGGCACCGGCGGCGGCGGCGTGCAGCCGCACCAGGATGGGCTCCGGCAATTGCGCCGCGGCGATCAGACCGTGCCAGTTGCTGGCATCGACGCTCGGCATGCCGACTTCCGTCATGGTCGGCACATCCGGAATCCAGGACAGGCGCTCCGGCGTGCCGACGGCCAGCGCGCGCATCGACCCGGCGCGGATGTGGGAGAGCAGCACCGGCAGGTCGGCAAAGCCCATCTGCACCTCGTTCGTCAGGATCGCCGTCGCGAGCGCGCCGCCGCTGCGGTAGGAGATGTGGACGATGTCGATGCCCGACGCCGCGCGCAGCTGTTCCGCCGCCAGATGCGGCATGCTGCCGGAGCCGGTGGAGCCGAAGTTCAGGCTGCCGGGCCGCGCGCGCGCCGCCGTCAGCAGATCCTGCATGGTCTGGAAGCCGGTCGCGGCCGGCACCACCAGCGGTTCCGCCACCAGCACGCCGAGGGTGATCGGCGCCAGGTCGCGCAACGGGTTGTAGGGCGTGCCGCGGTCCAGGTTCGGCGAGATCGCCAGCGCCCCGGCGCTGCCGATGCCGAAGGTGTAGCCATCCGGCGCCGCCTTCGCCACGACATCGACTCCGGTGACGCCACCGGCGCCGGCGCGGTTGTCCACCACGATGGGCTGGCCGAGCGTGGCCGACATCTTCGGCGCGACGATGCGGGCGACGATGTCGCTCGGCCCGCCGGCCGCGAAGGGCACGACGAAGCGGATCGGCCGGTTCGGCCAGTTGTCCTGCGCCAGCGCCGGCAGCACGGTGAGTGCTGCGAGCAGCGCTCCGAGGGTTGTCCTGCGGATCATGTTGTTCCTCCCTTTGATTTCGTTCAGCCGATGTCCGGCAGGCGGTAGAAGCGCGTCGCGCTGCGCCAGAACAGATCGGCCTTCTCCTCGGCCGAGGCCGACTGCGCCAGGCGCTTGAAGGCGTTCCAGCCGGCGGCGTAGCCGTAGCCGCCCTTGTCGACCGGGAAGTTGCTCTCGAACATGCAGCGGCTGGTGCCGAACATCTCGAGGCAGGGCTCCATCCAGGGCCGCCAGGCCTGCACCAGCATTTCGCTGGAGGGTGCAATGTCCGCTTCATCGAGCCCGAAGCCCGGCAGCCGCATGCCGAGCCCGCCGACCTTCACCATCACGTTCGGGCAGGTGGCCAATTCGCGCATCGATGCGGACCAGGCGGCAAACACCTCGTCGCGCCGGCCGGCGTAGCGGCCAATGCCCAGGATGCCGCCGCAATGGTCCAGCACGATCTGCGTATCCGGGAAGGCGCGGGCGAGGCGGATCAGGCGCGGGAGTTGATGAAAATACAGCCAGGCGTCGAAGCTGAGGCCGAGCGGCGCGAGCTGCGCGAAGCCCTCGTGGAAGGCCGGGCTGTCCAGCATGTCCTCGGCCGGGTTGTAGGCCGGGTTCAGCATCGCCGGATCGGGGTCCCAGGTGGCGCTGTGGCGGATGCCGCGGAAACGGTCGCCGCCCGCGCGGATATGCGCCTCCAGCACCGGGCGCACGGCGGCGCCCAAAGTCAGGTCGGCCATGCCGACGATGCCGGCGCAGACGCGCACATCACCATGGATGCCGCTGGCGCAGATGGCGGCGACGCCGTTGGCGAATTCGGTCTCGCCGACCGGCTTCATCGCCTCCGGCCCCGACGCGCGGTGCATGGCGCGGGCCTGCACCATCACGGTGGCGCGGACGTCGTGGCCGGCGCGGATATCGGCCAGCATCTCGTCCAGCAGGTAGCGCCAGTTTGGCCGGTCCCACAGGTGGTGGTGCGGGTCGACGATGAGCTGGCCGGGGTCGAGAATTGCCTCCTGCCTTGCGGCAAGCCAGGCCTCGCGAACCGGCAGGTAGTGCTGGATGGTGCCGCTCATGACTCGTCTCCCAGTTCCGGCGCGCGGGCATCGGGCAGCCCGATCTCGAACGCGTTCAGCGTCAGCGCCACCATGCTGTAGTAGCCAACGAGGGCCACCAGCTCGACCATGCCGCGCTCGCCGAGCGCCGCGGTGCCGGTGGCGTGCAGGGCTTCCGGCAGGCGCGCGGTGCCGACCAGGGTGCGGGCGACGTCGTACACCGCCTGTTCGCGCGCATCGCGCAGCGTGGGCTCCGCGCGCGCCGCGATGGCGGCCACCACTTCCGGGTCCATGCCGGCCTTCAGGCCCTCCCGCTTGTGCACCGTCCACTCATAGTGCGAGGTCCAGTGCCGCGCGGTGACCAGGATGGCGAGTTCTGACAGCCGCGGCTCCAGGCTGGTCTGGTAGCGCAGCAGCTCGCCCAGCTTCTGCGCGCGGCTGGCGAGTTCCGGGTTGCGCAGCCAGGCGATCATCGGCGCGGGGACGCGGCCGCGGATGCCGGCCGTGACCTCCGCAATGGCCGCCTGCTGTTCCGGCGTTCGCTCGGCTTCGGGGGGCAGGTCGAGGCGGGCCATCAGCGTTCTCCGTTCAAGGGCGTGGGGTCGCCGCCGAGGGCCGTGGTCACCGCCACCGCCTCCCGCATCACCAGCGCCACGCAGAGGCACTCCGCGGCGGCGTCGAAGCGGTACAGCGGCATGGTGATGCCGATGGAGCCCGCCAGCACGCCACCGGCGCCCAGCACTGGCGCGGCGATGGCGGCGACATCGGCCAGGCGTTCGCCGCGGCTGATGATGGGCAGGCGCGGCCGCAGTTCCGGCACCGGATCCAGCGCCAGAAGCGCACGGCCATGCGCGCCGATGCCGAGCGGCTGCACTTCGCCGACCCGCGCGTGGTGGCGCACCGGATGCGGGCTGTCGAGGCGGAACAGGCAGCGGCGGCGATCGGCCTCGCGCACGAAGAAGGTGGCGCTTTCCCGGCTTTCCAGCCGCAGCCGTTCCAGCGCCGGCCGCACATGGTCATCGAGTCGCAGCGTGCGCCGGAAGCGTTCGCCCAGCAGCAGCAGCGTGGCGCCGAGCACGTAGCCGCCGCCGGGCAGGCGCTTGACGAAGCCGTGGCTTTCCAGCGTGCCGAGCAGGCGCAGCGCCGTGGTCAGGTGCAGCCCGCTGCGGCGCGCGAGATCCGCCAGCGCCAGCGGCCCGTCTTCCTCCCCGAACACGTCGAGCAGCGCCAGCGCACGGTCCACGGCGCGGACGTTGCCGTCCAGGCCAGGCTCGCTGGCGGGCACATCGGGCAGGGCTGCCGGTGCCGTTCTGGCCTTGGGGTTCCTCACGCCGTGACGCTAGACGAGGTTTCCGCAGGATGGAAGGGGCGTTCATCCTGTGGTAGCGGTGCGGCGTCATCCAGGAGCCAGCCTCATGTCCACGCGCTTCGCCGGCAAATGCGTCCTCGTCACCGGCGCCGGGTCGGTCGGCCCCGGCTGGGGCAATGGCCGCGCCATCGCGGTGGGTTTCGCGCGGGAGGGTGCGCGGGTGGTGGGCGCGGACCGCGAGATGGCGGCGATGGCGGAGACGGCGGAGCGCATCGCGGAATTCGGCGGCAGCTTCGAGGCTGTGGAGTGCGACGTCACCGATGGCGCCGCCATTGCGGCGATGGTGGCGCGCATCGGCCGCATCGACGTGCTGGTGAACAATGTCGGCGGATCCGCCGCCGGCGGGCCGGTGGAGATGGCGGAGGAGGTCTGGGACGCGCAGATCGACCGCAACCTGAAAAGCGTTTTCCTGACCTGCAAGCATGTGATCCCGGTGATGGAAGCGGCCGGTGGCGGCGCCATCGTGAACCTGGCCTCGACCAGCGGCATCCGCTGGACCGGCGCGGCGCAGGTCGCCTATGCGGCGTCGAAGGCGGGTGTCATCCAGTTCTCCCGCGTCGTCGCCGTGCAGTACGCGCCGAAGGGAATCCGCGTGAACACCGTGGTGCCGGGGCAGATGCACACGCCGATGGTGGAGGTGCGGCTCGCCGGCCAGCGCGCCGGCGGTGACGTGGACGCGCTGCTGCGCCAGCGCCTGGCGCGCATCCCGCTGGGCTTTGCGGGCGATGGGCGCGACACCGCGAATGCCGTGCTGTTCCTGGCCTCGGAGGAAGCGCGCTTCATCACCGGCACGGAGCTGGTGGTGGATGGCGGCATGTCCGTCCGCTGCGGCTAGGCTCGCTTGCGCAGCAGGTAGCGCTGCTTGCCCTCCATCACCAGCACGCCGTCCTGGTTGTGGACGGTGCTGTCCATGCCGAGGATGCCGGTGCTGCGCTGCGGCTCCAGCGTGGCGACGCGCAGCGACGGGTACAGCGTGTCGCCGGCGAAGACCGGTGCCAGGAACCGGCTGGACTGGTCGAGGAACGCCTTCAGGCTGTCCTCCACCATGAAGGGAAACAGCCCGGCGCCGGCGGCAGTCTGGATCGCCACCTGGTAGCCATGCGCCAGCATCTGCGGCATGCCGCGGGCGCGGCAGAATTCGACGTCGTAGTGGATCGGGTGGTTGTCGCCCGACGCCGCCTGGAAGGCGAGGAAGATCGCCTCCGTCATGGTGCGGCTGGGCAGGTTGAAGACCTCGCCGAGCGCGAAATCCTCGAACCAGCGTTGTGGCGCCAGGCGGTGCGCGCGCGGGTCGAAGCTCACGGCGCGTAGCCCAGGCGGCGGTCATCCTCCCGCCTCGCCGCTGGCCGCTGCGCAGCCGGCCCGAAGCCGCCGCCGCCGGAGGTCTCCAGCCGCACGATATCGCCCGCCACCAGCGGAACGTTGTCGGATTTCGGCGGGATCGGCGTGGTGATGCCGCCCCTGAAAAACTCCAGCCGGCCGACGCTGGCAGGCGCGCCGCCGGCCAGGCCGTAGGGCTGGCTGAAGAAGCGGTCCATGTTGGCGGTGAAGAAGCAGCGCTCCGAATCGATCCGCCATTCCCGCACCAGGCCGAGCCCGCCGCGCTGCATGCCGCCGCCACCCGTACCCGGCAGCAGCGCATAGCGCAGGATGGTCAGCGGCATCTGCGCCTCGATCATCTCGACCGGGATGTTGCTGTTGTTGTGCATGCCGCTGGAATAGGCGTTGACGCCATCCTTGCCCGGCGTGGCGCCGGACCCGCCGATCTCGATCTCCACCAGCACGTCGCGCTTCGCATCAAGGCCAATTGTCTGGAAAGTGGTGACGTAGGAACAGCCGTAATAGGCGGCGGGAATGCGGTCCGGCACCGCCTGGTGCAGCGCGCCGAACATCGCGTTCAGCAGGCGGTGCGTCACCGCGATACGATGCGCGACCGGCGCTGGCGCGCGCGCATTCACCACCAGCCCCTCCGGCGCGATCACCGTGATGGGGCGGTAGCAGCCGGCATTCATCGCGAAGCTGCCGCCGCGCTGGCCGCCCAGCGCCGCGCTCATCAGCGCGAACATCACGGCAGAGTTGCTGCTGGCCAGCGTCGCATTGGTCGGCCCCTGCACCTGCGGCGAACAGCCGGACAGGTCCACGATGGCCGCGTCTCCGGCGATCTCCAGCTTCACATGCAGGATGATCGGCGTGCCGATGTCGATGCCGTCATCATCGAGCTGGTCGGTGAATTCATAAATGCCATCCGGCATGTCGTGCAGCGCCGCGCGCATCGCCGCCTCGCTCATGTCGAGGATACGGCGCCCGGCCTCCAGCATCGCCGCCGCGCCGAAGCGCGCGGCCAGCCGGGCCAGCGCCAGGCGGCCGACTTCCAGCGAGGCGACCTGGCTTTGCAGATCGCCCAGCAGCAAATCCGGCTTGCGGATGTTCTGCCGGATGATCGCCCACACCGCCTCGTTGCGCACGCCCTTGTCGATCAGCTTGACGGGCGGGATTCGCAGGCCTTCCTGGAAGATCTCGGTCGCCTTTGAAGGATAGCTGCCGGCGACCAGCCCGCCGACATCGATGTGGTGGCACAGCGTGCCGACATAGGCGATGCGCGTGCCCTCATGGAACACCGGGCGGAAGGCGATGATGTCGGGCAAATGCTGGCCGCCGCAATACGGGTCGTTGGTGATGACGACGTCGTCCGGCCCCCAATCCTCCGCCCGCACGAAGTCGCTGAGCAGGGTGCGCAGCGCGGCGCTCATGCTGTTCAGGTGGCTCGGGATGCGGGCGGATTGCGCCAGGTTCCAGCCTTCCGCGTCGAACACGGCGGTGGAATAGTCCAGCAGCTCCCGCACGATGGTGCTGCGGCTGGTGCGCCAGACCGTCACATCCATCTCCGCCGCGGCGGCGGTCAGCGCGTTGCGGATGACCTCGATGTCGATCGGGTTGAGCAGGGTCATGCCGCCGCATCCTTCGTCGCGATGATGGCGCCGGCCGCGCCGGGCCGCGCGGTCCAGCCGCGCGCGAGATAATGCGTGGCGAAGGCTTCCTCGATGATGGCGGGGCCTTCGAGGATATCGTCCGGCCGCAACGCCTCACGGTCCCACACCACCGCCTGGTGCCAGCCGCCATGTGCGAAGATGCGCCGCGTGCCCTTCACCGATGGCCGGTCCACCGGCTGCGGCACCGCCGGCCTCGGGCGCGGCAGGCGACCGGTCGCGGTGACGCGCAACGTGACGATTTCCACCGCCTCGGCTTCCGAGGCATAGGAGAAGCGCTGGCGATGCGTCGCGTGGAAGCGTGCCGCGAGCCCGGCCAGGCTTTCGGCATCGGGTTGCGTGACGTCGCCCCAGGGCACCAGCAATTCGAAGGCTTGCCCGTGGTAGCGCATGTCGGCCGCGACATGCAGGGCGCGATCCGCCGCCGCCACGCCATCCCGCGCCAGCCGCGCATCGGCCTCCGCCCGCAATTCCTCGATCAGCGCGCCGAGGCCGGGCAGTGCATCCGCACCCAGCGTGAACAGGCGCGACCGTGCAAGGTCCTGCACCAGGTCGGAGAACAGGATGCCGTAGGCGGACAGCGTGCCGGGGTCGCGCGGGAAGATCACCTCCGTCATGCCCATCTCCTCCGCCACCTCCGTCGCGTGCAGCCCGCCGGCGCCGCCGAAGCTGAGCAGCGCGAAGTCGCGCGGGTGCAGGCCCTTCTCGAACAGCGACAGCCGCACCGCGGCGGCGAGCGAGGCGTTGGTCAGCGCCATGATCCCCTCCGCCGTCGCTTCCTCCCCGAGGCCAAGCGTCGCGCCGAGCCGCGCGAGTGCCGCATGCGCCGCCGGCATGTCCAGCGTCATCGTGCCGCCGAGAAAGAAATCCGCATCCAGCCTGCCGAGTGCCAGGTTCGCATCCGTCACCGTGGGCTCCGTGCCGCCGCGGCCATAGGCCACCGGACCCGGCCGCGCCCCGGCGCTGCGCGGCCCGACGGTAAGGCGGCCGCCGGCTTCCACCGTGGCGATGGAGCCGCCGCCGGCGCCGATCGTACGCATCTCCACCATCGGCAGCCGCACCGGCAGGCCATCGACCTCGCCCTGCGTCACCAGCGAGACGCGGCCCTGCTGCACGACGGAGACATCGTAGCTGGTGCCGCCCATGTCGACCGCGACCAGGTTCGGTCGCGCCAGTTCCTGCGCGATGCGGGACGCCGCCAGCGCGCCGCCGGAGGGGCCGCTGAGCAGCAGCCGCGCCGGCTGTTCGGCCGCCGTCTCCAGGCTGAACACGCCGCCATTCGACTGCACCAGGAAGATGCGCGGCGCGAAGCCATCCTGCCCCAGCCGCGCCGCGAGCCGCCGCAGGTAGTCCCGCACCACCGGCACCAGCAGCGCGTTCAGCACCGTGGTGCTGCTGCGCTCATATTCGCGGATTTCCGGCGAGATGTCGGAGGAGATCGAGACCGGCAGGCCGGGATGCGCGGCCAGGATGGCATCGCGCAACGCGCGTTCGTGCATCGGGTTGGCGTAGGCGTGCAGCAGGCACACCGCCACCGCCTCGGGTTGCAGCGCCGCCAGCCGCGCCGGCAGGTCGCCCAGCGCCAGTGGCGTCTCCACGCTGCCATCCGCGCGCAGGCGCTCCGCCACGCCCAGGCGCCGGTCGCGCGGGATCAGGCAGGGGAAGGGGTCCGGCGCCAGGCCGTAGATGTCGCGGCGGACGTGGCGGGTGATCTCCAGCACATCCTCGAACCCCGCCGTGGTCAGCAGCACACCGCGCGCCAGCCGGCGCTCCAGCACCGCATTGGTGGCGATGGTGGTGCCGTGCAGCAGCAGGCCCACATCCGCCAGCGCGAAGCCGAAGCGCGTGGCGGCCTCCCGCACCCCGAGCAGCAGGCCCTCCGACGGGTCCTGCGGCGTGGTCGGCGTCTTCCAGGCCCGGATTTGGCCGTGCCGCGCATCGAGGATCTGGAGGTCGGTGAAGGTGCCGCCGATATCGACGGCGATCCGGACGGGACGGTCTTGCTGCATGGCCGCGACCATAGCAGCGGCCAAGGTCGCGTGAAGGGCAGGGCGGCGCGTCTGGTGCGCCCGGCCCCGCCGCGTTAGCCTCGGGCCAACATCGAGGGGACGAACCATGGGCCATCGCATCGCCATCATCGGCGCCGGCGCCGTCGGCGGCTACGCCGGCGCACACATGGCGCAGGCCGGGGAGGATGTGACCTTCGTCGACATGTGGCCCGAGAATGTCGAGGCGATGCGGGCCCGCGGCCTGCGCATCAGCCACCTCAAGGACGTGCCGGAATTCACCGTGCCGGTCCGCGCGCTGCACCTGACCGAACTGCAATCGGTGGCGCGGGAGAAGCCCTTCGACATCGCCTTCGTCTGCGTGAAGTCCTACGACACGGCCTGGGCCACCATGATGATCCGGCAGTATCTGGCGCCGGAGGGTTTCGTCGTCAGCCTGCAGAACTGCATGAACGAGGAGACCATCGCCGGCATCGTCGGCTGGGGCCGCACCCTGGGTGCCATCGCCTCCTCCATCACCGTGGATCTGTGCGAGCCCGGCCATGTCCGCCGCGCCTCCGGCAAGGGTGGCGCCGCGCACACCGTGTACCGGGTGGGGGAGGTGCATGGCCGCATCACCGACCGGGCGCGGGAGGTCGGGCGGCTGACCGCGCTGTCCGACAGCACCACCGTCACCAGCAATCTGTGGGGTGAGCGCTGGTCCAAGCTGGTCGCCAATGTCATGGGCAACGGGCTCTGCGCCTGCACCGGCCTGATCAGCCGCGACACGCTGCTGGACGACCGGCTGCGCGATTTCGGCGCCCGGCTGGGCAGCGAGGCGATCCGCCTCGGCCAGGCGCTCGGCTATGCGCTGGAGGAGATCCACCATCTGGACCCGGAGGTGATCGCCCGCGCCGGGGAGGGCGATGCCGCGGCCCGTGCGCAGTACGACGCGCATCGGCTGGCGGAAGCGAGGAAGCCCGGCGGCGGCGCGCACCGGCCCTCCATGGGGCAGGACATGGTGAAGGGGCGGCGGACGGAGATCGGCTTCCTCAACGGCTTCATCGTGGACCAGGCACAGCCGCTCGGCCTGCCGACGCCGGCCAATGCTGCGCTGACCAGCCTGGTGCAGCGCGTGGAGCGCGGCGAGATCACGGCCGACCCGCGCCACATCCACGACCTGCGGCTGAACTGAGCGGGAACCCGCCCCGACCTGCGGCGTTGCGCGGGCCGGAGGAGACCGCCATGCAGACCGACCTCGAACGCCGCATCATCTGGGCGCGCCGCGGGGCGCCGACGCGCGAAAGCCTCGCCGCCCTGTGGCGCCGGCAGCAGCCACCCGCCAACACCGCGGCAGATTGCCTGAAGGTGGGCCAGGAACCGCTGCGGCGGCTGGAGCCGTTGCGCCGCCGCACCGCCAAAGCTTGACGCCAGCCCGCCCGTAGCGTTCACGCAACGCAGGGGCGGGAGGTGCAGGCATGGCGGTGGATTTCCTCGGCCTGGAAGCCTTCCTGTCGATCGCGGAGCGCGGGTCGTTCCGCAAGGCGGCGGCGCACCTCAACCTGTCGCAGACCGGCCTGTCGCACCGCATCCGCAAGTTCGAGGACGCGCTGGGCGCGAAGCTGCTGGCGCGCACCACCCGGCAGGTGACGCTGACCCCGGCCGGGCTGGAACTCGCCGGCCGGGCGCGCGGGCCGGTGGAGGCGCTGGTCGCCGTGCTGGCGGAGCTGCGCGCGGGGGCCAGCCAGGGCGGCCAGACGGTGGCCATCGGCTGCCTGCCGACCATCGCCGTGCACCACATCCCGCGCCTGCTGGTGGAATTCGCCGGCACCCATCCGGGCGTCACCGTGAAGGTCTTCGACAATTCGGCCAGCGAGATCGCGGAGCGCGTGGCGCGCGGGGAGGCCGAGTTCGGCATCACCATCGTCTCCGCCAACCGCTGGGACCTGGATATCGTCCCGCTGCTGACGGAGGTGTTCGTCGTCGCCTGCCCCGCCGCGCACGCCTTCGCCACGCGCCCGCATCTGTCCTGGGCCGATCTGGAGGGCCACCCGCTGGTCCGCGTGGCGCCGCACACCGGCAACCGGGCCCTGCTGGACGAGGCATTGGGCGCGCGGCGCGATGCGATGGACTGGCGGTATGAGGTGCAGCACCTGGCGACGGCCATCAGCATGGTCGAATCCGGCCTGGCGCTGGCGGTGGTGCCACGGCTGGCGGTGGAGGCGGCGGGCTCGGCCGGGGTGGTGGCGGTGGCGCTGCGCGACCCGGGGGTGCTGCGGCGGCTCGGCGTGGTGTCCCGGCGCGGGGTGCCGCTGAGCCCGGCGGCGGAGGCGCTGCTCGGCCTGCTGCGACGGCGCTTCCGGCCCCAGGGCAGGAAGATGCAGAAAACGGCATAGTCTCGCCGTTCTTTCCATTTGTGACGGAGGCGCGCCACCGGCATAGCTGCTTGGTACCGGCTATCCAGGGGGAATCGCATGTCCAAGACGGGTCTCGTCGTCACCGCCCATCCCGGCGACTTCGTCTGGCGTGCGGGTGGCGCCATCGCCCTGCATGCGAAGCGCGGCTATCGCATGAAGATCCTCTGCCTGTCCTATGGCGAGCGCGGCGAGAGCCAGTTCGCCTGGAAGGAGAAGGGCGCGACCCTGGAAGGCGTGAAGGAAGGCCGCCGCGCGGAGGCCGAGGCGGCGGCCGCGGTGCTCGGCGCCGAGATCGAGTTCTTGGATGCCGGCGACTACCCGCTGGTGACGACGGAGGCGATGCTGGACCGCGCCATCGACATCTTCCGCGACCTGAACCCCAGCTTCGTGCTCAGCCACGCGCTGCACGACCCCTACAATTTCGACCATCCCGAGGCCGCGCATTTCGCCCAGAAGGCGCGCGTCATCGCCCAGGCGATGGGCCACAAGCCGCAGGCGGACTACACCTACAGCGCGCCGGCGATGTTCCTGTTCGAGCCGCACCAGCCCGAGCAATGCGGCTTCAAGCCGGACGTGCTGCTGAACATCTCCGAGGTGTGGGAGACGAAGTTCAAGGCGTTCCAGTGCCTGCCGGCGCAGAAGCACCTGTGGGCGTATTACGAGCGCGTGGCGCTGAACCGCGGCATGCAGGGCGGCCGCAATTCCGGCAAGCCGATGGTGCATGGCGAGGCGTATCAGCGGCTGTTCCCGCAGGCGCTGGAAGAACTTGCTTGAGACCGCGCGGCGGACCCGAAGCGTGAACGACAACCTCGCCGACTGGGTAGGCCGCTGGCGCGAGGTCGAGGACCAGATGACGGCGCCGGCCGCCCGCCGCCTGGCCGCGATGCTGGACCGTGCGCCGCCGCCGCTCGCCATCGGCGCGTCGGTGCCGCCGCACTGGCTCGCCATCCTGTTCGACGACGCCCAGCCGCAATCGCAGCTCGGCCCGGACGGGCATCCGGCGAAGGGCGATTTCCTGCCGCCGGTGGACCTGCCGCGCCGCATGCTGGCCGGCCGCCGTACCACCTATAGCGCCGCGCTGCGCATCGGCGATGCGGTGGTGCGGCGTTCGGAAATCGCGGCGATCACGCCGAAGCAGGGCCGCAGCGGCCGCCTGGTCTTCGTGACGGTCCGCCACACCGTGACGGGCCCGGCCGGGATGGTGGCGGTGGAGGAACAGGACATCGCCTACCGGGAAGCCGCCTCCGGATCGCCCGACGCGGCGCCACCTGCCGATCCGCTGCCGGAAGCGGCGTGGCGGGAGCCGTTCCAGCCCGACACGGTGCTGCTGTTCCGCTACTCCGCCCTGACCTTCAACGGCCACCGTATCCACTACGACGCCGACTATGCGCGGGATGAGGAAGGCTATCCCGGCCTGGTGGTGAATGGCGGGCTCACCACCATGATGCTGCTGGAGGCCGCGCTGCGCCACGCCGACCCGGACGCGACAATCCGCGCCACGGACACCCGCACGCTGCGCCCGCTGACCGTGGGCCGCCCGGCCTTCCTCGCGGGCACCGCGCCGGACGAGGAAGGAAGGCAATGGCTGTGGGCCGAGGACGAGGCGGGCCGGATGGCCTTGCGCATCCAGGCGAGGATCGGCTGATGCCGGGACCCTTGGATGGGCTGCGCGTCCTCGACCTGTCCTCCGTCGTCGTCGGCCCGGTCTGCACCGGCGTGCTGGCGGAACAGGGGGCGGAGGTCATCAAGCTGGAAAGCCCGGAGGGCGACCTGCTGCGCAAGCTCGGCGGCAAGGGCCGCTCGCCGGGCATGGCGGGGAAGTTCCTGAACTTCAACCGCGGCAAGCGCTCCCTCTGCCTGGACCTGAAGCACCCGCGCGCCAAGGCCGTGCTGGCGCGCATCGCCGCGCGCTGCGACATCCTGGTGACCAATATCCGTCCCGACGCGCAGAAGCGCCTCGGCGTCGATGCCGCGACCATGGCCGAGACACTGCCGCGGCTGATCCATTGTTCGATCGTCGGCTTCGGCACCACCGGCCCCTATGCCGGCAAGCCGGCCTACGACACGGTGATCCAGGGCGTCTCCGGCGTCGCCGGCTGCTTCGAGGCCTCGACCGGCGAGCCGCGCTACGTGCCGATGCTGATCGCGGACCATGTCTGCGGCCTGATCGCCGCCCAGCAGATCGGCTTCGCGCTCTATCGGCGGGAGAAGACCGGGCGCGGCGAAAGCCTCGAAATCCCGATGTTCGAGAACATGGCGGCCTTCGTGCTGCAGGAACATCTGGGCCCGATGTCCTTCCGCCCCGCTCTCGGCCCGCCAGGCGACCAGCGCGTGCTGAGCCCGGAGGCGCGGCCGCTGAAGACCGCCGATGGCTTCATCGCCGTCTCCGCCAACACCGACGCGCAGGCGCATGGCTTCTTCCGCGCCATCGGCCGACCGGAGCTGGTCGAGGATCCGCGTTTTTCCCGCGTTGCCGCGCGCACCCAGCACACGAAGGACTACTTCGCGATCCGCGCCACCGCGCTGGTCGGTCGCCCCACCGCGGAGTGGCTGGAGATCTTCGGCCAGCACGACGTGCCGGCGATGCCCTACAACACCATCGAGAGCCTGCTGACCGACCCGCACCTGCTTGCCACAGGCCTGGTGCGGGAGGAGGAGCACCCGACCGAGGGCCCCACCTTCGCCATCGCCGCGCCGAACCGCCTCTCGGGCGGCATGGCGCCTGCCCTGCCGGCGGCGCAGCGCCTCGGCGCCAATGGCCGCGACGTGCTGGCGGAGGCCGGGCTCGACCCGGACGAGATCGAAGAACTGGCGCGAACCGGCGCCTTGGGAGAAACGACATGAATGATTTCCGCACCCCCCGCCGCGCCCTGCTCGGTGCCGGCGCGGCCCTGCTGGCAACGCCTGGCCTGCTGCGCGCCCAAGGGACATGGCCCACGCGCCCGGTGCGCCTGGTGGTGCCCTTCACCCCCGGCGGCAGCACGGACATCCTGGCCCGCGCGCTCGGTGCCGAATTGCAGGAAGCCCTGGGCCAGCCCTTTGTGGTGGAGAACCGCCCGGGCGCCGGCGGCACGTTGGGCAGCGAGTTGGTCGCGCGCGCCGCGCCGGATGGCTACACGCTGATGATGGGCCATATCGGCACGCTGGCGGTGAACCCCTCGCTCTACCGCAACCTCAGCTTCGACACGGTGACCAGCTTCGAGCCGATCGTGCTGGTGGCGAACGTCGCCAACATCCTGGTGGTGAACCCGCGCAAGCTGCCGATCACCACGGCGCAGGAGCTGATCGCCCGCGCCAAGGCGAACCCCGGCGCCATCACCTACGGCTCCGGCGGCAACGGCTCCGCCGCGCATACCGCCGTGGTGGCCTTCTGCCTGGCGACGGGGATCGAGCTGCTGCACGTGCCCTATCGCGGTACCGGCCCGATGATGAACGACCTGGTCGGCGGCCAGCTCGACATGACGATGACGGGCGGCCCGCCGATCCTGCCGCCGGTGCGGGCCGGGCTGCTGCGCGCCATCGGTGTGTCCTCGCTGACCCGGCTGTCCAGCGAGCCCACCATTCCGACGCTGGACGAACAGGGCGTGAAGGGCTTCGACGCGGTGCAATGGTACGGGCTGGTGGCGCCTGCCGGCACGCCGCGCGCCATCATCGACCGCGTCAACGCCGCCAGCGCCACCGCGCTGCGTGGCGACAAGCTGAAGCCGCGGCTCGAGGCCGAGGGCGCCGACGCCGCGCCCGGCACGCCGGAGCAGTTTCGCGAGATGATCATCTCGGAGCGCACCCGCTGGGGCGAGGTGATCCGGCGCGCCAACGTGACGAACGATTGAGCGGGAGCTTGCAGCCATGAACCCGACAACACGCCGCGCCGTCCTCGGCGCCGGCCTCGCCCTGCCGTTCCTGTCCACGGCCCGCGCGCAATCCGGCTGGCAGCCGTCCCGCCCGATCCGCATCGTCGTGCCCTTCGGGCCGGGCGGCGTCGCGGACCTCACGGCCCGCGCGGTGGCGCAGCGCATCTCCGAACGGCTCGGCCAGCCGGCGGTGATCGACAACCGCCCCGGCGCCGGCGGCATCGTCGCCGGGCAGCAATTGATGGCGGCGCCGGCGGATGGGCACACGCTGCTCGTCGCCTCCAACGGCACCGCGATCAGCAAGGCGCTGTTCCGGCAGCTGCCCTTCGATCCGCTGACGGATTTCGCCCCCGTGGTGACGATGGGCGCCTTCCCGATCGCGGTGGTGGTGGCGCCCAATTCGCCGGATCGCGACATCGCCGGGCTGCTGGCGCGACTGCGGGAGAACCCGGGCAAGCTCAACATCGGCAGCATCACCGCCGGCAGCACGCAGAACCTCTCGGCGGAGCTGTTCAAGATCCGCTCCGCCACGCGGTTCGAGACCATCGCCTTCCCGGCGACCCCGGCGCTGACCACGGCGCTGATCCGCGGCGACGTGGATGCGGCCTTCGAGATCACCGGCCCGATCTGGGGCCAGATCCAGTCCGGCGCGCTGCGCGTCCTGGCCGTGACCTCCGCCACGCGGGCGCAGAACCTGCCCGACGTGCCGACGCTGGCGGAGGCCGGGGTCGCCGATTACGACGTCGCCTCCTGGAACGCGCTGGTCGCCCGCGCCGGCACGCCGCCGGAGGCCATCGCGGCCTATAATGCCGCGGTGAACGAGGCGCTCCGCACGCCGGAACTGCGCGCCACGCTGACCCAGGTCGGCGTCGAGCCGCGCGGCGGCACGGCGGCCGAGATGGGCCGGTTGCTGGCCGCCGATACGGCGCGCTGGACCGAAGTGATCGAGAAGGCAGGAATCCCGCGCCAATGATCCCGACCTGCAAGGGACCCGACCCCGACACCCGCAAGCCGCGCCTGGTGCTGCCGGAAGGCGCCTGCGACGCGCATTGCCACGTCTTCGGCCCCGGCGACGTGTTCCCCTATGCCGAGGACCGCGCCTACACGCCGCCCGACAGCCCCTATGAGGGGCTGGTGAAGCTGCACGGCATCCTCGGCATTTCGCGCGCCGTCATCGTGCATGCCTCCTGCCACGGCAGCGACATGACGGTGACGCTGGACGGTATCGCCCGCAGCGAGGGCCGCATGCGCGGCGTCGCCGTGGTGGAACAGGGCGTCACCGATGCCGGACTGGCGCGGCTGCATGCGGGCGGCATCCGCGGCGTGCGCTTCAACTTCGTGAAGCACCTGGGCGGCATGCCGGACATGGCGCATTTCCGCCGCGTGCTGGCGCAGGCGGAGGCGCTGGGCTGGCACGTGGTGCTGCACCTGGATGCGCAGGACATCGTGCCATTGGCGGACACCATCTCCGCCATCCGCATCCCCTTCATCATCGACCACATGGCCCGCGTGAAGGCCAAGGACGGCACCGGCCAGCCGGCCTTCCGGCAGTTGCAGGAGCTGATGCGCAACCCGCTGGCCTGGGTGAAGATCTCGGGGCCGGAGCGCGTCTCCTCGGCGGGTGCGCCGTTCCGGGACGCCGTGCCCTTTGCCCAGGCGCTGCTGGCGGCGGCGCCGGATCGCTGCCTGTGGGGCACGGACTGGCCGCACCCCAACATCGCCGGCGACATGCCGAACGATGGCGACCTGGTGGACCTGCTGGGCGAGATGGTCCAGGGCGACGAGGCCCTGCTTCGCCAGGTGGTGGTGGCGAACCCGGACCGGCTCTACTGGCCCTGACGGGAGGGAACCCTCGGGCCCGCCGCGCGTCTCATGCCGCGAAACAACGGGCGGGAGGGCGAGATGGCCCGGTATCGGATGATGGTGGTGGCGCTGGCCTCCCTGGCGCTCAGCGGCCAGGTCCTGGCGCAGGACCGCAATGCGCGGGAGGAACGGGCAAGGCCGGGCGATGACACCAGCGGCCGGGTGCAGCGGGGCGAGGCCTCCTTCTACCACCCCCGCCTGCACGGCCGGCCGATGGCGAATGGCGAGCCCTTCGATGCGCAGTCGGATTCCGCCGCCAGCCGCACCCTGCCGCTCGGCACCACCGCGCGCGTGACCAACACGGAAACCGGCCGCACCGCCACCGTCGAGATCGAGGATCGCGGCCCCTATGCCCGCGGCCGCATCCTGGATGTCAGCCCGCGCACGGCGGATCGCCTCGGGATGCGGGAGGATGGCACGGCGCCGGTGGTGATCGAGCCGATCGAGGTGCCGCAGCGCGACGGCAGCACCCGCCCCGGCGCCGGCGGGCGCTGAACCCAGGCGGGCGGGCGCTGACCTCAGCCGGTCGGCGGCACGCTGCCGCCATCGCGCCTTGGCGCGGCTTCCGTGCCGCGCCGTAGCGGGACAGAGGGCGGCCCCCAGGGCGGCGCGATGCCGCCGGTCTCGCGCGGGTCCGGCCCGAAGCGGTTTGGGCCGGTGTTGCCGGGCATCGCCCCCACCGCGATCAGGTTCCACAGCCAGCCGACCAGCGGGATCAGCACCACCAACTGCCACCAGCCGCTGCAATCCCGGTCGTGCCAGCGCTTCGCGCCGCCGCAGATCGCCGCCGGGACCAGCAGCAGCGACACCAGCCCGAGCAGCGCCTCCAGCAGCGACGGCATGCCGTGCCCGCGCTGCACCAGGCCGTTCAGCAGGCCGAAGCCCAGGAAGACGAAGCCGTACCAGCGCCACCAGATGGTCCGCGTGATGCGCCCGCGCGCGCTCAGCCATTGTGAAAAATTCATCGCCCACCCCTCAGCTTCCGGCCAGCACCAGCACCACGCCCGCCACCACGACCAGCGCGCCGATGATGTCGGACGGGGTCGCCTTCTCGCGCAGGTAGAAGCGGCTGAAGCCCAGGGTGAACAGGATCTCCACCTGCCCCACCGCGCGCACCAGCGCCACCGGCGCCAGCGCGAAGGCAGTGAACCAGCAGGCCGAGCCCATGGCCGACAGCGCCCCCACCTTCGCGCTGTCGCGCCATGTGGTGAAGACGGCGCGGAACTGCGAGGGCTCCTTCCAGGCCAGGTAGGCGCCCTGCATCAGCGTCTGCAGGCTGTTGGTGATGACCAGGATCAGCAGCGCCTTGAACACCACGTCAGGCCCCGGCATCGCCTGGTTCGCCGCCTTGATCAGCACGCCGGTGATGCCGAAGCACAGCCCCGCGCCGATGCCGCACAGCGCCGCCGGCTGCGTCACGCCGCGCAGCAATTCGGCCGGCGAGGTGCCGCGCCCGGCCAGCGACAGGTACAGCACGCCGCCGACCCCGACCGCGATGCCGACCCAGGACAGCAGCGAGAGATGTTCGTTCAGCAGCAGCGTGGCGACGAAGGCCGCCTGCATCGCCTCGGTCTTGGCGTATGCGGTGCCGACCGCGAAGTTGCGGTAGCCGAAGGCCATGATCAGCAGGTTGGTGCCGAGGATCTGCAGGAACCCACCCAGCGCACACAGCGCCAGCACGGCGAGACCCAGCGGCGGCAGGCTGCCGCCGAACGCCGCGACATACAGCCCCAGCAGCAGCAGGCCCACGGGCACGCCGTACAGGTAGCGCACCACGCCCGCGCCATTCACCGAAAGCTGCCCACGTAGCCGCTGCTGCATGGCGGTGCGCCAGCACTGGAACAGTGCCGCGGTGACGGTAACGCCGATCCAGCCGGAAATCATCCGGTGCTTATCAGCCCAGCCGCGGGTCCAGCCAAGGGCGGTCCATGCGTTTCCAGGCCGGCGTGTCGCCCGGCGCCAGGCTGATCCCGAGGCCCGGTGACTGCGGCAGCCGCGCCGTGCCGCGCTCGAAGCGCAGGCTTTCGCCCTGCACGATGTCGAAGAACGCCTCCGTCTCCCCGTACTGGACTTCCAGCACCAGGAAATTCGGGATGGCGGCACACAGGTGGACGGAATGCGCGTGGCACACCGGGCCCGTCGGGTTGTGCGGCGCGATCTCAATCCCCGCGGTCTGCGCCAGGGCTGCGATGCGCAGGATTTCCTGCAACCCGCCGGCATGCTTGGCATCGGGCATCAGCACGTCGTAGCAGCCGGCCTCGACCAGCGGCCGATAGGCGGCAAGGCCGGACAGGCTCTCGGCCCCGGCCAGCCGCATGCCGCGCGCGTTGCACAGGCCGCGCAGCCGGGCGATCTCCCGGTGGTTCGCCTCCGCCACCGGGCATTCCAGCCAGAACAGGTTTTCCTGGGATACATCGCGGATCAGCGCCGCTGCGGAGCCGGGGGAGAAGCGCCAATGCGCGTCCACCATCAGGTCGATCTCCGGGCCGATGGCCTCACGCACGGCGGCAACTCGGGAAAGCCCCTCCGCATAGGCGGCGCGGTTCTCCGGCGTCGCGCCATCCTCCCACATCAGCGGCTCGAACGGCGCCAGCTTGATGCCCGTGAAACCATCGGCCAGCGCGCGCCGTGCTGCGGCGGCGAAGCCCTCCGGCGTGCGCGGGTTGGCGCCGCGGTTGATGTTGGCATAGAGCCGCACGCTGTCGCGGAACGCGCCGCCCAGCAGGCGAAAGATCGGCTCCCCGTTCCACTGCGCCGCGAGGTCGCACAGCGCCTGGTCCAGCGCCGACAAAGCGGTGGCCGCCACCAGCCCGCCCGGTGCGTGCGGCAGGAAGCGGGCGATGCGGTTGCGGTCACGCGCATCCTGGCCGACCAGGTTCGCCGCCAGCCTGTCCACCTCCGCCGCTATCAGCGGCTCCTGGTTCCCCAGCGTGCATTCGCCGAGCCCGGTGCGACCATCCTCCGTCCGCACCTCCACGAAGCCCCAATTGGTCTTCGGCGTGACGTTCAGGCCGCGATAGGCAATGGCGGAAATCTTCATGACAGGCGGATGTTGGCGCTCTCGGCCAGCGCCTTCCACTTGGCGATGTCAGCGCGCACACGGGCGATCAGCACATCCGGGTCGCTGGTGACGATGCGGCCGCCGAGCAGGTTGATGCGGTCGATCACCTCCGGCAGGCGGCCGATGCGGCGCAATTCCGGCACCAGGCGCGTGACGACCTCCTGCGGCAGGCCAGGCGGGCCGAACAAGCCGTTCCAGGCGATGGTCTCGAAGCCCGGCAGGCCGCTTTCGTGCAGGGTCGGGATGTCCGGCGCGTCCGGCCAGCGCTCCAGGCTGGTGACGGCCAGCATCTTCACCTCGCCGCGCCGTGCGAAGGGCATCACGTTGACCATGTTGGCGATCAGGAAGGGCGCGTCGCCCGCGATCACCGCCTGCACCATGCCGGCCGCGCCGCGATACGGCACATGCACCATGTCCGTGCCGGTCATGGACTTGAACAGCTCGCAGGAAAAATGCGCCGAGGACCCGGCGCCGGCCGTCGCGTAGTTGTAGTGCCCGGGCGGCTTGGCGCGGATCATCGCCAGCAGCTCCGCCACCGTGTTCACCGGAAACACGCGGCTGTTTACAACCAGCGCGTTCGGCCCGGTCACCAGCAGGGAGATCGGCACGAAGCTGGTCTCGAGGTCGTAGGGCAGGTCGCGGTACAGCGCCGCGTTGATGCCGTTCGACCCGGCATTGCCGAGCAGCAGCGTGGTGCCGTCGCCCGGGGAGCGGAAGGCGTGCTCCACGCCGATGCGCCCACCGGCGCCGGCGCGGTTCTCGACCGGCACCGGCTGGCCGAGGGCCGCTTCCAGGTGATGCGCGAAGACCCGCGCGGTGCTGTCGTTGCCGCCGCCTGGCGCATCCGGCACCACCAGCCGCACCGGGCGGGTGGGCCAGCCTTGCCCGAAGGCAAGGCGGGGGGCGGCCAGCCCCGCAATAGCGGCGGCCATCAGCGTGCGACGTTGCGGCATGTGCCGTTCTCCCGGGCGTTTCCCGGCCGCATCATGACGCGGCCGGTATCGCGCATCAACGCCGCGCCGGAGGCGCGCCGTTCAGCGACGCGTCAGGCCCCACCCCGGGTCCTCGACCGCCATGTGCGACAGGCCGGACCGCTGCAGCATCGCCGCGGTCTCCCGGTTCGCCGCCTCGGCGATCTCCGCCGCGTCGAGATGCCCGCAGGCGCGATCCCGCATCAGCACCTTTCCGTCCACCACCACGTCCAGCACGTCCTGGCCGTTCGCGAAATACACCACGCGCGCCACCGGCATGTTCGCCGGCACCATGTGCGGCGCGGTCAGGTCCACGGTAATGACATCCGCCTTCTTGCCGACCTCCAGGCTGCCGATCTCATCGGCCAGGCCGAGGCCACGCGCGGCGTCGATGGTCACCATCTCCAGCGCCTTGCCGGGCGGCATCATGGTCTCGTCACGGAAATGCCGCTGGTGGTAGCGGATGCACTGGAACATGTGGCGGAACATGTCGCCGGAGCGGTCGGGCGCGGTGGCATCCGAGCCGATCATAACCGTGACGCCGGCGTCCATCATCCGCGGCGCCGGGCAGTAGCCGCGCACGGCGGCGATGGCGGAGGGGTTGTGCACCACGCTGGTGCCGGTGCGGACCAGCGTCTCGATGTCGCCATCGGTCAGCTCGGTGCAGTGGCTGAGCCAGGCATCGGGGCCGAGCAGGCCGAACATGCGGTCCGCCATCTCGATGCTGCCGTCGCGGTGGCCATCCTGGTGGAACGTCGCGCCGCGTGATTGGCCGGCCTCGCGGATGAGGCGTCCCTGGCGCTCGATTTCCTTCACCTTGGCCGGGTCGTGCGTCGCCTCGCGGTACACCGGCATCAGCGTCGCGACCTTCACGCGGCCGCGGCCGTGCCATTTTTCGACGCCGGCGGTGATGACCTCCAGCTGCTGTTCGAAGCTCACCGGCCGCTCCACGCCGTCCGGCCCGACATAGGGGCGCGGGAAGGGCGGCCGCGTCGGGCCGAGCACCAGCACGCTGCGGATGCCCACTTCCTCCGTCGCCTCGGCATGCGCATCGGTGAAGGCCGTGTCGTCTACGCGCCCGATGCTGTCGCCGCCGCCCAGTAGCGAGACGCCGGTGGTGACGCCGAAGCGCAGCCGCTCATGCGCCGCCAGCTTCGCCTCGGCGCGCCAGAAGGCGGGCGGGGAGGCGAGGGTGTAGATGATGCGGCAGGCCTCCATCCAGGCCTTGCTGTCGTTGTTGCCGAGCGTCTTCACCAGCCCATGCCCGGCATGCGCGTGGCCGTCGATCAGCCCCGGCAGGATGGCGCGACCCTTGGCCTCGATCGTCTGCGCGGCCTGCGGATGCGCGGCCTCGACTTCGGCGGTGGTGCCCACGGCCTGGATGCGGCCATCCTTGATGGCGAGGGCGCCATCCGGAATCACGCGGCGCGTGGCGTCCATGGTGATGACGACGCCGCCGCGGATGAGAAGATCGGTCATGGAAATCCTTCAGTCAGAAAGCCCTCTCCCCCGCTTGGGGGGGAGGGTTGGGTGGGGGGACGTGGAGGACCGGGACCGCCGATGCCCCCACCCCGACCCTCCCCCGCAGGGCGGGGGAGGGAGAAATCGTCAGTCCACCTTCACCAGCCACAGCCGCAGCCGGTTGTCCGGTGCCTGCCGCAGGTCGATCCCGCGCCGCGAGGCCCAGGCGATCGGCTGCTGGAACAGCGGGATATGCGCGATCTCGGCCCGCTCGATCTCCAGCGCCTGGCGGATCAGCCCGCGCCGCGTCGGCTCATCCGCCGCCTCCGCCACCTGCGCCACCAGCGCGTCGAACTGTGCGTTGGACCAGCGGCCATAGTTCAGCCCGCCCGTCGTCGGCCCGTTGGTGCGCAGCACCTCGTTCAGCGTCGAATAGGCATCCGCCAGCGGCAGCCCGGCATGGCCCAGCATGTACAGCGAGAAATCGCGCGTCGCCGTGCGGCGCGACCAGATGTTGGTCGGCTCCGACTGCAACTGCAGCCGGATGCCAACCCGGGAGAACATCGCGGCGACGGCCTGGCAGATGCGCTCGTCATTCACGTAGCGGTCGTTCGGGCAGACGATGCCGACGGAGAACCCGTTCGGGTAGCCGGCCTCCGCCAGCAGCCGGCGGGACGCCTCCGGGTCGTAGGACAGGCGGTCGTTCAGGTCCTGCGGCGCGCCGGTCAGGAAGGGGCTGACCATCATGCCGGCGATCCACGCCTTGTCGCGCATCACGGTGCGGCGCAGGGCGGCGACGTCGATGGCGCGGTACATCGCCTCCCGCACCCGGCGGTCCTTCAGCGGGTTGGCGCCGCGCACGTCGGAGTACAGCAGCTCGTCGCGCTCATGGTCGAAGCCGAGGTAGATGGTGCGCAGCTCCGGCCCCTCCACCATCTTCACGCGCTGGTCCTGCAGCAGGCGGGGCACGTCCTGCAACGGCACCTCGACGCTGGCGTCGATGGCGCCCGAGAGCAGGCTCGCCGTGCGGGTCGCCGCACTGCGGATCGGCTGGAAGTTCACCCGCGTCAGGTTGTGCACCGGGCGGTCCCACCAGCCGGCATGCGGCTCCAGCACGGTGCGCTCATCCGGGCGGCGTTCCGTGATGCGGAAGGGCCCGGTGCCGTTGGCGGTGCGCGTCGCCCCCGATTCCACCTGCTGCGACAAATTCGCCGCCTGCTGCGCGTTGTTCGCCCGCGACCAGCCCTCATCCATCATGAAGAACTGCGTGATGGAGGCGAGCAGGATCGGGAAGGGACGGTGCGTCTCGATCTCGATCGTGTGGCTGTCGAGCTTGCGGATCTCCTTGATCGCGCCGAGCAGCCCGCGCGCCAGGGAGCCCGGGCCGTTGACGCGCCCCCAGGTGAACAGCACGTCGTCGGCATCGAAGGTCTCACCGCCATGGAACACCACGCCGCGGCGCAGGTTGAAGCGCCACACGGTCGGCGAGGTGCGTTCCCAGCTTTCCGCCAGCGCCGGCTCCAGCTCGATCCGGTCGTTGTGACGCACCAGGGATTCGTAGACGTTCCCCAGGAAGGTGTTGGTGAAGGTGTTGTTGGAGGAATGCGGGTCCAGCGTCAGCACATCCGCGTTGTAGGACCAGGTGAAGGTCTTGGCGGCGGCCGGCTGCGCGGCGGCCAGTCCCGCGGCAAGCAGGGCGGCGCACAGGGCCAGGGGGGCGAGGGGACGCATGGGGAGGTCTCCGGGTTCGGCGAGAGGCCAGCGTCGATCCACCCCGCCGGCGCGTCAATCGTCTTGCGATCGCGTATCGGACATCGCGGGCGTCCTGGTAAGCTGCGGCGACACCCGAGGAGACCCCGCGCATGACCCGCCGCGCCCTGGCCCTGCTGGCTGGCCTCATCCTGGCCCACCCGGCCATGGCCCAACCCGCCGGCCTGTCCGAGACCATCCTGCGCCTGTCGGAAACCGCCGAGGTCACCCGCCCGCCCGACGAGGTCGTCGCCACCCTGCGCGCGGAGGCCCGCGCCGGCACCGCCGCCGCGGCGCAGGAGGCGGTGAACCGCAGCATCGCCGCCGCCGTCGCGCTGGCCCAGGCGACGCCCGGCATCCAGGTCTCGACCGGCGGCTACTGGACCGCGCGGGTGGATGAGGCACGCGCCTGGCAGGCCAGCCAGTCCCTCACGCTGCGCGCCGCCGCCGGCCCGGCCCTGCTGGAACTCGCCGGGACGCTGCAGGGCCAGGGCCTCGCCATGGCCTCGCTCGACTGGACCCTGCGGCGGGAGACGACGCGGGTGGCACGCCAGGACGCCGCCCGCCTGGCGATCGAGGCCGTGCAGGCCCGCGCCGCGGAGATCGCCGGCCAGCTCGGCCTCCAGGTCGCCGGGCTGCGGGAGGTGACGGTCCATGCCGGCGAGGCGACGCCGCGCCCGATGGCCATGGCCGCGCGCAGCGCCGCATCCGGCAGCCCGCCGGTGGCCGTCGCGCAGGATGCGGTGGTCTCGGCGACGGTGGAGGCGGTGGCGGTCCTGCGTCCGCGCTGACCCCTTGCCGAAAGTTGCCGGATGGCCGGTGCTCCCTGACGTTTAAGTATACGTAACAACCGCCGGGTCGCACAAAACGCAGGGCGGCCCTGCCCAACGAATGGCTGCACACCGGCTGCTTATGCGCTAGACCACACCGAAGGTGGCAACTCCATGACGGAAACTATTCGAATGGGCGTGGTAATCGGGGAGGTGGCACGTAAGCTGGGCTACCGCCCGGGTATGGCGTGCGCGGTATTGGGCAATCCTCCGGGGATGACGTTCGGGCTGCCGAATGGCGCGACCGCGGCGGCCGACCTCATCCTCGCCTTCGCGGCGGACAAGATCGCGCTGCGCAGCGTCGCACCGCGGGCGCTGAACCTCTACGGCATCGGCGCCCGGCTGTGGTTCGCCTATCCCAAGAAAACCGGCCCGGTGCGCTCCGACCTCGACCGCGACCATGGCTGGGACCCGCTGACCACGGAGGGCCTGCTGCCGGTCACCCAGGTGGCGCTGGACGACACCTGGTCCGCGTTGCGCTTCCGCTTCCGCGAGGAAATCCCGAAGGTCATGCGCGCCGGCGCTTGATGCTGGCGTGCGGCGTGGCGGGGCCTTAACCTCCGCCACCCACAGCGGAAGCCCGCATGACCCATAGCCGCCGCCCGGCTGGCCCGACGCCCGACCTGAACCGAAGCGCCGTCGCGCGGTACCTGCAGCTGGCCACGCTGTTCCGCCACCGCGTCGAATCCGGCGTCTGGGCGCCCGGCACCCGCATCCCGACCGTCGATGAACTCGCCGCCGAATGCGGCGTCGCCCGCGCCACCATCCGCCAGGCGCTGGACCAATTGGCAGAGGACGGGCTGATTGCGCGTTTTCGCGCCCGCGGCACCTTCGTCTCCACCACCCCGCCGCCGCGCCTGTGGTGCGATGTGGAAACCGACTGGAACGGCCTGCTGCGATCCCGTGAGGGCGCCCGCATCGAGATCCTGTCGGATACGCCGGACCAGGATGGCGAAGCGATTCCCGCCAGCCCGGGCCGCCGCGCGCCGGCCTACCGCCACCTGCGCCGCCGCCACTGGCGCGACGAGAAGCCATTCCTGCTGGCCGATGTCTGGCTCGACCAGCGGCTGTCGCCCCTGGTCACGCCGGAGGACCTGCTGACCAAGACGGCGCTGCGCCTGGTCGCCAGCCTGCCCGGCATCCGCATCGCCGCCGCACACCAGACCCTGACCATCGGCGCGGCCGATGTGGAAACCGCGGCCGCGCTGCACCTGCCGCTGAATGCCCCCGTCGCGCATGTCTACCGCACCGCGATCGACCCTGGCGGCACGCTGCTGCTGGCGGCCAAGGGCATCTACCGCGGCGATACCGTCCGCATCGACGTGAAGCTGCGGTAGCGGCGTCCCGCGCTACCCCGCGAAAAAAGCCCCGACGTCGGCGGGCGGCGGCGCCCAGCGGGGCTGGTTGTCCTTGTCGACCAATACGGCGCGGACGCCCTCGGCGAAGTCCGGGTGGCGGGTGACGTGGCGGGTCAGGGCGAGCTCCATCGCCAGGCAGTCGCCGAGCGAAAGCTCCGCGCCGCGTCGCAGCAACTCCAGCGTCACCGCCAGGCTGGTGGGCGACATCCGGGCCAGGATGGCCGCCTGGGCCTGCGCCCATTGGGTCCCCTCGGCGGCCAGCGCCGCCTGGATGGCGGGCAGCGTGTCGGCGGCGAAGCAGCGGTCGATGGCCGGGCGCTGCGCCGCGATGGCACCGGGCGGCACGGCCTCCGCGAAGTCCGCCAGGGCCGAGGTCTCGCCGGCAAGCAGCGCCTGGCGCAGGGCGGGCAGCCTTTCGCGCGGCACGAAATGCGTGGCCAGCCCGGCCTCCACCGCCTCCGCCCCACGCAGCCGGGCCCCGGTCAGCGCCAGGAACCTGCCCATCGCGCCGGGCAGCCGCGGCAGGACGTAGGATGTGCCGACATCCGGGAACAGCGCGATCGCGGTCTCCGGCATTGCCAGCATCGCATGCTCCGTCACCACGCGGATGTCGCCGTGGACGGACAGGCCGATGCCGCCGCCCATGCAGACGCCGTCGATCAGGCTGATCCAGGGCTTCGGGAAGCCGGCGATCGCGGCGTTGACGGCGTATTCCCCGGCGAAGAACGCCTCGACGCCCGCCGCGTCGCCGGCCAGCGCCAAGTCGCGGATGCGCCGCACGTCGCCGCCGGCGCAGAAGGCGCGGCCGCCGGCGCCTTCCAGGATCACCAGCTTCACCGCCGGGTCGTCACGCAGCGCGACGATGGCGGCATCGAGCGCCGCGATCATGCCCTGGTCGAGGGCGTTCAAGGCTCGCGGCCGGTTCAGCAGCAGGGTGCCGGCGGCACCCGCCCGCCCCTGGACGACGGTCGGTTCCTCGGACATCAGCCGCCTTCGCGCGAAGCCATCTGGGAGATCTGGCGCCGCATCGCCGTCAGCAGCGCGCCCACGTCGCTGCCGCCGCGGGAGACGACGCTGCTGTATTCGCTGCGGGTGGTCAGCCGCAGGCTGGTGCCCTCGGCGATCACGTCCACCACCTTCGGCTGGCCGCCCACCTCGGCCACGCGCCAGTCCAGCCCGAAGGCAGGGGTGTTGGCACGCTCGATGATGGTGCTGACCAGCACGTCCTCCTCGGTCCGCGCCTGGCTGCGGCCCATGGTGAAGGTCAGGCCCTGGTACTCGCCGAAGCGGGAGGACAGGTTGCGGATCAGCACCTCCTCGAACAGCTGCAGGTATTCCGCCTGCTGCGCCGGGGTCGCGGTGCGCCACCAGCGGCCGAGGATGAAGCGACCAACCCCTTCCACATCCACGGCACGGCGCAGGATGGCACCGACGCGGTCGCGCCGCTGCGGCACCGGGCCGTCGGCATTGATGGCGGCGACCAGGTCCTGGCCGGTGGCCTGGATGAAGCTGGTGGCGCGGGCTGGGTCGATCTGCTGCGCGGCGGCGGGGCGGGCCAGGCCGGCCAGCCCGAGGGCGGCCAGCAGCAGGGGGCGGCGGGTCGGGTTTGTCATGCGGTGATGTCCTTTGGCAGGCCGCGCGTCAGCGCCGCAGGCCCTGGAAGCCGAGCCCGAGGCCGGGGTCGGAGGTCGCCGGCCGGGCGCTGGCTTCGTTGCGGATCTCCGTCACGCGGCGCTGCCGGTAGGCGCTGCGCAGCGTGGCGTAGGGGTCGAGCGAGGTGGCCCGGACCTGGTCCAGGGTGTCGATCAGGCCTTCCCGCGTGTCCAGCGCGCCCGTGGCCGTGCGCGTGACCGTGATGGCATCCATCGTCTCGCCGCCGCCGACATAGGTCAGCGGGTTCATGGCGATGTCGCCGGCGAAGCCGGTCACGTCACGCGGGCTGGAGGGGCCGAGGACGGGGATGAACAGGTAGGGCCCTTCCGGCGCGCCCCAGACGGCGAGGGTCTGGCCGAAATCCTCGGTATGGCCGATCAGGCCGAAATCCGTCGCGCGGTCGAAGATGCCACCGATGCCAACCGTGGTGTTCACCACGAAGCGGCCCGCGGTGGTGGCGGCGCGCTGGGTCTCGCCCTGCAGCACGTCGTTCACCAGGATCACCGGCGTGCGCAGGTTGGCGAGGACGTTGCGGATGGCGGTGCGGACCTCCGGCGGCAGGAAGATGCGGTAGATCTCGGCTGCCGGGCGCAGCACCAGCGTGTCGATGCCGTCATGCACGAAGTAGGCACCGCGGTTCAGCGGCTCCAGCGGGTCGTTGTTCGCGCGGAATTCCGCCACCGCGGCGGCATCCGCCGGGTCCGGCCGCGCGGCGCAGGCGCCGAGGCCGAGCACCACCGCGAGGGCCAGGGCCGGCCGCAGCGCGGCGAAGCGTCCGGGAAGCCGGGACACGATGCGACGTGCCTGGTTGTCGGCGGGCGTCGAGGGGGCGCGGATCAACATGCGATCTCCGGGTTCAGGCGGCCGGGCGCGAAGGGCCCTTCGCGGCCCAGGCCTTCCTGGGACGCGCAGATACACTTATATGCACTGCAAGGCAGCCCTGAAACGGTGGTGCCGCCGACGTTACGACCGATGTTACGATACGAGACATCCTCCGCCACTTCCTGCCCAATCCTGGCGTGCAGGCCGCCACACCCGCGAGGGAACCGCCCATGGATATCGCTCCCCCCCCTGGCGTCGGCACGCTGCAGCGCTGGCTGACCGGCCCCCGGATCGCCGGCCTGCCGGTGCCCACCGAAATGCCGCCGCCGCAACTGTCCTTCGAGTTCTTCCCGCCGAAGAACGAGGCGCTGGAGCAATCCCTGTGGGCCGCGATCCGGCGGCTGGAGCCGCTCGGGCCGCGCTTCGTCTCCGTGACCTACGGCGCCGGCGGCACCACCCGCACCCGCACGCATGAGACGGTGGCCCGCCTGGCGCGGGAGACCAGCCTGACCCCCGCCGCGCACCTGACCTGCGTGGGTGCGACGCGCGGGGAGGTGGACGAGGTGGCCCGTGGCTACCTGGAGGCCGGGGTCCGCCACATCGTGGCACTCCGCGGCGACCCGCCGGCGGGCGCCAGCCAGTACACCCCGCATGAGGGCGGCTACGCCCAGGCCGAGGACCTGGTGCGCGGCCTGCGCCGCATCGGTGACTTCGAGGTCAGCGTCGGCGCCTATCCGGAGGGCCATCCGGCCGCGACTTCGCAATCCGCCGACCTGGACTTCCTGAAGCGCAAGATCGATGCCGGGGCGACGCGGGCGATCACGCAGTACTTCTTCGATACCGATGTCTACCTCCGCTTCCTCGACCGTTGCGGCGCGGCCGGCATCACCGTGCCGATCGTCCCCGGCATCCTGCCGGTCTCGAACTTCGCGCAGGTGAAGAAATTCTCCGCCATGTGCGGGACCTCGGTGCCGGCCTGGATGGGCCGGCTGTTCGAGGGGCTGGACGAGGATGCCGACAGCCGCCGCATGGTCGCCGCCGTGGTGGCGGCCGAACAGGCCCGGCTGCTGCAGGCGAACGGGGTGGATGAACTGCACTTCTACACCCTGAACCGCGCCGACCTGACCTACGCCATCGCCCACCTGCTCGGCGCCCGGCCGAAGGCAGCCGCCTGAAACCCGCTCCCCCACTTCGGGGGGGTCAACGCATGCGTTGAACGGTTGGGTGAGGGGACCGCCTCACCAGCGCACGATCTTCTCCGCCAGGAACAGCGTCCCGAACAGCGTCCCCGCGAAGATCAGGACGTGGTTCCGGATGGCGTCCTTGCGGAACACCATGGCCGGCGGCGGCGGCGGGGTGGCGGAAGCCGCCAGCGCCGCAAGTCCCCGCGGCTCCTCGGGTTCGGAGGGTGCCGGCGGCGGCGCGGCGCGTGCCTTGGCCAGTGCCGCCTCGGCCTCCGCCGGTGTCAGGCACGGGCCGAGATAGGTGAAGCGCCGCGCCGCCTCCGGCGCCGTCACCGCGCTGCCATCCCAGACCATCCATTGCCGCAGCGCGCCGTTCCAGCCGATCGGCAGCGGGGCGCGGCTGGTGTCCTCGCTGCGCGCCACCCAATGCCAGGGGCGGGATGCGTCGGCGGGTTCGCCTGGGCGGGCGGGGTCGGGCCATGCCATGGCGGGGTCCTTCTGGCGGGTTGCGCAGGCACCATACCAAGGCCGGAGTGCCGCCGCCGCAAGGGGGCGGGTGTTCAGATGCCGTCCGGGCCAGGGCGCAGGGATTCCGTGATGGGCGCCTGCCGGGTGCCCTGCGGCCGACGGTCGAAGGCGATGATGCTGTCATAGGCCGACATGGCGAAGGTGGCTGCGGTGAAGGGCGTGACGGCCACGGCGCCCCGGCTGTGCACGGCGTTCAACTCGTCCAGCAACCCCTTGGCGTATTCCATGAAGGTCCCGGGCCGCCGCAACCCACCGCCATACTCATTCCAGTAGCAGGTGTGCAGATCCTCGACCATGTAGACGCCATGCGCGCTGATGCGGTGATACAGCAGCTCGAAGCTCGCGATCTGGTGGTGCATCATGTGGCTGCCATCGTCGAGCACGATGTCGATGTCGGGGTAGGCCGCGAGGATCCTCGACATCAGCGCCGGGTCGTCCTGGCTGCCGATGAAGACCTCGATCCCGTCCGCCTCATGCGCCTTGCAGTCCGGGTTGATGTCGACGCCGATCAGGCGTGATCCGGGACCGAGGTAGTCCTTCCACATGGCGAGCGACCCGCCGCCGAAGACGCCGATCTCCAGCATGGTGGCCTGCCTGTTGCGGAAGCGGGCGAAGTGGCGTTCGTAGATGTCGAAGTAGTGCATCCATTTGTGCAGCCGCTTGTGCCCGTTGTTCAGGAAGTAGCGGTGCAGGAACCCGTCGCTGTCCATCGGCCTCGATTCTCCCTCAATGGGCCTCTCCGCGGCGGAGCCGCCGGCCCGTGGCGGCCGCTCAGGTGACGCCGCGCGATCGCAGCCGGTCATAGACCGGGCGCAGCAGCACCGGGGACAGGAACAGCGGGAACTGGCAAAGCGCGAAGAAGATCAGGATTCGCGGGTCGGTCGCCGCCGGCAGCACCGCCAGGTACAGCGCCATGTTGCGGTTGCCGGACAGCAGCCCGCCGGACAACGCGATGCGCGCGCCCGCCACCCGCAGGAAGACCAGCGCCGTCAGGATGTTCAGCCCGAAATTGCCGGCGAATGCCAGCGCCACGCCACCCGCGACCCACAGCGGCTCCGCCAGGATCTTCGCCTGCAGCCCATCCATCACGCCAAACCCGTAAAGCACCACCAGCAGCACCACGGCGCCATCGACGCTGCGCCCGTAGCGTTCCAGCCGCACCGGCCCGGCCAGCCGCCGGATCACCAGCGAGACGACCAGCGGCAGCCCCACCACCAGCGCCAGCCGCCCCATCAGCCCCGTCAGCGAGATCGCCAGGTCGATCCCCAGCAGGCCGAGCGCCAGCGGCGGCGCCGTGAAGGGGATCAGCAGCGTCGACAGCACGGCCACCACCAGCGAGATCTCGCCGTCCAGCCCCACCATCCGCGCAAAGGCCGGGGAGGAGGTGGCGGCGCAGCCGGTCGCCATGATGACCACCGCAGCCCCCAGCGGACCATCCAGCCCGAGCAGCCGGACGATGGCGAAGACCACCAGCGGGCAGGCCAGCAGCACCCAGCCCAGCAGCGCCGCCACCAGCAGCGGCCGTCGCAGATAGCCAAGCACCTGGATGAAATCCACCCGCAACAACACAAGTGTCATCAGGCAGGCGACGACGGGCGTCACCACATCCCGCGTTGCGGCCGCCAGCGGCGGAATGAGGACACCCGCGAAGACGCCGAAGCCGAGCAGGGCTCCGCCGCGGCGGGCCGACCATTCGAGGAATTGGACCAAGGGGGACCAGATGGCTGAGGTTGGAGTTGTTCGACCTGTGTTCTATATCTTCCGCGTGCCCAGACGTCATCTCACCCTGCTTTCGCTCGCCCTGGTTGCGTTGATGGCCGCCTTCGGCGCCTCATCCGCCCATGCCGCCTGCACCGATCCGCCAGGACCCGGGGTGGATTGGCGCCGGTGCAGCCTGGATGGCCAGGACCTGACCGGCGCCAACCTGTCCGGCATGCATCTGCGCGACGCCTCGCTGCAGCGGGCCCGGCTGGCGAATGCGCAGCTGGTCGGGGCGGAGGCCGACCGGGCGCGATTCGTCTCCGCACAGGTCGATGGCGCCGACTTCACCGAGGCCCGGCTGCGGGAGGCCGATTTCACCCGCGCCTCCCTGCGCGGCGCCAAGTTCCTGCGCGCCGACCTGCGCCGCGCCAGGCTGTTCGGCGCCGACATGACGGATGCGGACCTGACCGGCGCCATGCTGCTCGGCACCGACTTCACCAACGTGATCCTGGCCGGTGTCACCTGGACCGATGGCGCGCGAATCTGTGCCGCCGGTTCCGTCGGGTCCTGCCAATGAATGTGCCGCTCCCCCAGCCGGACTACCTTGCCCGGCTGAACCCGGAGCAGCGCCAGGCGGTGGAGACGCTGGAGGGGCCGCTGCTGGTCCTCGCCGGCGCCGGCACCGGCAAGACCAGCGTGCTGACCACCCGCTTCGCCCACCTGCTGATGACCGGCCGCGCCAAGCCCTGGCAGGTGCTGGCGGTGACCTTCACCAACAAGGCGGCGCGGGAGATGCGGGAACGCGTCGCCGCCATCCTCGGCCAGCCGGCGGAGGGGCTCTGGCTCGGCACCTTCCATGCGCTGTGCGCCCGCATGCTGCGCCGGCACGCGGAGGTGGTCGGGCTGAAATCCAACTTCACCATCCTCGACGCGGATGACCAGCTCCGCCTGCTGAAGCAGATCATGGAGGCCGCCGGCGGCATCGACACCAAGCGATGGCCGGCGCCGGGGCTGATGGCGGTGATCCAGCGCTGGAAGGATCGCGGCCTGACGCCGCCGCGCATCACGCCCTCCGAGGATTCGGACTACGCCAACAATCGCGCGCGCAGCCTGTACGAGGCCTACCAGCGCCGCCTCGTGGAACTGAACGCCGCCGATTTTGGCGACCTGCTGATGCACGTCACGGAAATCCTGCGCACCCGGCCGGACATCCTGGCGGACTACCACCGCAGCTTCCGCTACATCCTGGTCGACGAATACCAGGACACCAACACGGTGCAGTACCTGTGGCTGCGGCTGCTGGCGCAGCGGGAAGACCCGGCGCAACGGAACATCTGCTGCGTCGGCGACGATGACCAGTCGATCTATTCCTGGCGCGGCGCCGAGATCGAGAACATTTTACGATTTGAGAAGGACTTTCCGGGCGCCCGCACCGTTCGCCTGGAATCCAACTACCGTTCGACGAAACCCATCCTTGCCGCCGCCGCCGGCCTGATCGCGAAGAACGCCGGCCGCCTCGGCAAGACGCTGCGCGCCGGCCGCAAGGACGCGGAGGGCGAGAAGGTCCGCGTCGTCTCGCTGTGGGACAGCGAGGAGGAGGCGCGCATGGTGGGGGAGCGCATCGAGGCCGCGCGGCGATCCGGACACCCGCTGTCCGAATTCGCCATCCTGGTGCGCGCCGGCTTCCAGACCCGCAGCTTCGAGGAACGCCTCATCACCCTCGGCCTGCCCTACCGCGTCGTCGGCGGCCTGAAATTCTACGAGCGCGCGGAAATCCGCGACGCCATGGCCTATCTCCGCATCCTGCACCAGCCGGCCGACGACCTCGCCTTCGAGCGTATCGTCAACACGCCGAAGCGCGGCCTCGGCGACCAGGGCCTGCGCGCGCTGCACATGGCCGCCCGCGCCGAACAGGTGCCGCTGGCCCTCGCCGCGGAGCGTATCGCGGAGACCGAGACGCTGAAGCCGAAGCCGCGCGGTGCGCTGCGCGAGTTGATGCGTGGCTTCGTGCGCTGGCGCGGCATCAACGAGAAGGAAGGCCACGTCGTCGCCGCCGCGACGCTGCTGGAGGAATCCGGCTACGTCGAGATGTGGAAGCAGGATCGCAGCCCGGAGGCGCCGGGGCGGCTCGAGAACCTGAAGGAACTGCTGCGCGCGCTGGGCGACTACCAGACGCTGGCCGGCTTCCTCGACCACGTCGCGCTGGTGATGGAGACGGATGAGAACGCGGAGGCCGAGCGCGTCCAGCTGATGACGTTGCACGCCGCCAAGGGCCTCGAATTCGACACGGTGTTCCTGCCCGGCTGGGAGGAGGGGCTGTTCCCCTCGCAGCGCAGCCTGGACGAGGGCGGCGACAAGGCGCTGGAGGAGGAGCGCCGGCTGGCCTACGTCGGCATCACCCGCGCGCGCCGGGCCGCCATCATCAGCCACGCCGCCAACCGACGCATCTACGGCAACTGGACCTCCTCCCTGCCGTCCCGCTTCCTCGACGAATTGCCGGAGGAGGCGGTGCTGCGCGAAGGACAGGCCGCGATCCGCGCCAACCGCATGGCCGACGCGCCCAGCGTTTTTCTCGGACAGCAGGGCCTGATGGCGCGCCGCCCGCGGATGCTGGAAGCCAATCCCTGGGACGTGCGCGAACGCCCGGCGCGCGAGAGCGCCATGGCGATCGGCGACCGCGTCTTCCACCAGAAATTCGGCACCGGCACGATCACCGACATCGAGGAAGACCGCCTCGACATCACCTTCGACCATGCGGGGGAAAAGCGCGTGCTGGACCGCTTCGTGCAGAAGGCCGGCGAGGGCTGAAGGCCGGACCTTCCCTGCCGAGACGGCTGGCCGTGCCGCGCCGGACCTGCCACATGCACCGACCTGAGACCGAAGGCCCCGCCCATGCCGCGTGACACCTATGCCCAGCGCCAGGCGCGGCGGGCCGACCCGCTGGAGACCATCTGGCTCGACGCCCTGCCGGAGGAGGCGGTGCCGGCCTTCGAGGCGGCGCTGCAACGCGTCTGCCCCTCCGTCGCGATCTTCCGGGACGAGGCGACGGACACCTGGCGGGTGGAAGGCGTGCGGCCCTGCGGCCAGGGTGACGAGGAACTGGCCGGCGCGCTGGCCATCGCCGCCCTGGTCTCCGGCATCGCACCGCCCGAATTGCAGGCGGCGCCGGTGGAATCCGATGGCTGGCTGGCCCGCACGGTGGAGGCCTTCGGCGAACAGGAAATCGGCGCCGGCTTCCTGGTGCGCCCGACCCATGTGCCGGACCGCCGCGAATACGGCCGCATGGTGCTGAAGCTGGATGCTGGCATCGCCTTCGGCTCCGGCGAGCATGGCTCCACGCGCGGCTGCCTGCTGGCCTTCCACCGCGTGGCGCAGGACCGCCGGCCGTTGCGCCGGGTGCTGGACCTCGGCACCGGGTCGGGCATCCTGGCCATGGCCGCGGCCAAGCGGCTGCACCGCCCGGTGCTGGCGACGGACATCGAGCCCTGGAGCGTCCGCGTCGCCGCCGACAATGCGAAGATGAACGGCGTCGGCCGGCTGTTCCGGGCGCGGCTGGCGGATGGCTGGCGCGACCGGCATGTGAGGGCCGGGCGGCCCTACGACCTGGTCTTCGCCAACATCCTGGCCCGGCCCTTGTGCGCCATGGCGCGCGACCTGGCGGTCGGGCTGGCGCCCGGCGGCACGGCGATCCTGGCCGGGCTGCTGGGCACCCAGGTCCGGATGGTGCTGGCGGCGCATCGCCGGCACGGCCTGGTGCTGGAACGCCGCCTGCCGCAGGGCGCCTGGGCGACGTTGGTGCTGCGGCGACGGAATGATGCCGGCGCCCGAAAAGACTGACCTGCGGCTGCTGAAAGCACCCGGAGGCCGCGCCTGGCGCATGAGAGCATGAACAGCCTGCCAACGGTCGATGAACCGGGCGTTTGGTGTGGCTGCCGGTCGCCTCAACCCGGCTGTCAGATTCTCTTACATGCGATGACGGCGACTTGAATCGTCCCTTGAAACTGTTCGGTTTTCGAAGTGGCATTGATTTTGCCAACTCTCGTGGCGGGAGCGTTATTGATCCCGGACCGTCGGAACCCAGGAGGATTGGACATGTCGTTCAGGACAAAGCTCGCCGTCGCGGGCATGATCTCGTGCATTGCCGTGTCAGCGCACGCGGCGCCAATTACCTATCTGGCGGCCGACGACGGTGTCAGTTCGCTGGCTCAGATGGTGAACTCGACCGCAGCCAACGCAAGCTTCCTGGCTGCCGCCGGCAACTTGAACACCGTCGATTTCGAATCGGCCCTACCCGCCAATCTGACCATCACGGGTGGCACCACGACAAACAATTCGGGGTGCGGCGCCCTGTGCGGGTTCAACACCACGCCGGGCGGCGGATTTTTCCGCAACGTGTCCGGCGGCTCGGTGACCTTCAGCTTCACCACCCTGGTCGATGCGTTCGGGTTCTACGTCAATGGGCTCCAGACGAATCTCGTCCCCCAGCAGACCATCGTCTACCAGGACGGCTCGTCGGTGACCCAGACGATCAATTTCCCCTCGGCGATCAACGGGGGCGGGGCGTTCGTCGGCTTCATCGACTTCGGACAGCTGATTTCCAGTGTGACGTTCAACGCGACGAATGACATCCTTGGATTTGACGACCTGCGCTTCGGCCGGTCGGCAACCAACCCCGGCGATCCGACGCCGGTTCCGGAACCCGCCTCGCTTGCACTCTTCGGCCTCGGCCTGTTCGGCCTCGCGGCCGCGCGCCGGCGCAAGCGGCTCGCGTAGGTCTGATCGCGGCTGCCGCCGGGCGGGGCCCTCGACACGTGCAACGGCGTTCGGCCCGCGGTCGTCGGGCCGGCGCCTGCCTCACGAACCTAGGGCCGTTTCACCTGCGCCATGCACAGGTGAAACGGCCCTAGCTGTTGATTTGGCGCATTTTCCGAGCCGTCAGGCGTATCCGCCTGACTTGAAAATGCTCGAGCGTCCGCTGGGACGGGGCTCGAACCCCGTCCCCTCGGGAAACTCAGCCCCTGGCGATGGCGACCTGGGCCTTCGCCGCCGTCAGCATCAACCCGCTGTCGTTCATGATGGTCGCCAGGTTGAAGCCGCGCTCGAACATCTGCTTGGTGTAGGCGCCGGTCATGGTGTGGATGCCGACCTTCACGCCCGCCGCCTGGGCGGTGTTGCGGATGCGGTCCAGCACGGCCAGGAACTCCGGCTCCTGCCGGTCCTGCAGCGGCGCCATGCCGAGCGACAGGCTGAGGTCGGACGGGCCGATATAGATCGCGTCCACGCCGGGCACCGCGACGATGGCTTCCAGATTGTCGAGCGCCGTCTTGGTCTCGATCATCGGGATGACCAGGATGTCGTCATTCGCCGCGTTGGTGTCGGCGGCGGCGCCGTAGATGCCGGACCGGATCGGGCCGAAGCTGCGCGTGCCCTTCGGCGGGTAGCGGCAGTAGGACACCAGGGCGCGGGCCTCGGATTCGGTGTTCACCATCGGGCAGATCACGCCCTTGGCCCCGCCATCCAGCACCTTGCCGATGATGCCCGGCTCGTTCCACGGCACGCGGACCATCGGCGTGACGCCGTGCGGCTGCATGCCCTGGAAGCAGGCGACCATGGACATGTAGTCCTGCACGCCATGCTGGATGTCGACCGTCAGGCTGTCCCAGCCGGCCTGGGCCATCACCTCGGCCGTGAAGCCGTGCGGGATGGCAAGCCATCCGTTGACCACCGGCTTGCCTGCCGCCCAGGCTGCCTTGACGCCGTTTGCCATCTTCGTCCGTCCCCAGTTGTACGATGACCGGACGCTAGGCCGGGGGGCGAGGGGCGTCAATTCGCCGCCCCCGGCTTTGCCCGGGCCGCCCGCGCATGGCATCCTGCCGGCACCAGGAGCGCCGCATGAACACGATCTCCCCCCGCCCGGTCGACGCCGTCATCGCCGCCGCCAGCGCCTTCCTCGGCGAGCGCATCACCACCAATGCGGCGCTGCGCGAACAGCACAGCCATGGCGAGGACAGCTCCACCCCGACGCTGCCGGACGCCGTCGCCTTCGTGCAGACGACGGAGGAAGTCAGCCGCCTGCTTGCCCTGTGCCATCAGCATGCGGTGCCCGTGGTGCCCTTCGGCGCCGGCACCAGCCTGGAGGGGCATGTGAACCCGGTCCGCGCCGGCATCAGCCTCGACCTGTCGCGGATGACCGCGGTGCTGGAGGTCAACGAGGCCGACATGGACTGCCTGGTGGAACCCGGCGTCACCCGCCAGCAACTGAACGAGCATCTGCGCGACAAGGGCATGTTCTTCCCGGTCGACCCCGGCAGCCACTGCACGCTCGGCGGCATGGTCGCGACCCGGGCTTCCGGCACCAACGCCGTGCGCTACGGCACGATGCGGGAGAACACGCTGGGGCTGGAGGTGGTGCTGGCCGATGGCCGCGTGATCACCACCGGCGGCCGCACCCGCAAGGCCGCCAACGGCTACGACCTGACGCGGCTGTTCATCGGCAGCGAGGGCACGCTCGGCGTGGTCACGAAGATCCGCCTGCGCCTGACCGGCATCCCGGAGGCGATGAGCAGCGCCGTGGTGCAGTTCCCGACCCTGGCCGCGGCGGTCGAGAGCACCATCCAGGTCATGCAGCTCGGCATCCCGGTGGCGAGGATCGAGCTGCTGGACGACGACATGATGGCCGCCGCCATCGCCTTCTCGAAGCTCGATGGCTTCCAGCCGGTCACCACGCTGTTCCTGGAATTCCACGGCACCGAGGCCGGCGTTGCCGAACAGGCGGCGCTGGTCGAGGCGATCACGACCGAGAACGGCGGCTCCGGCTTCCGCTGGGAAACCGACCCCGCCGCGCGCGCGAAACTGTGGAAGGCGCGGCATGACAGCTACTGGGCCGGCGTCGCCTGGATCCCCGGCCGCCGCGCGCTGACCACCGATGTCTGCGTGCCGATCTCCCGCCTGGCGGAGGCGCTGGTCGGCGCCAAGGAGGAAGCCAGGTCGCTCGGCCACACCACCTGCATCGTAGGCCACGTCGGCGACGGCAACTTCCACCAGATGATACTGTACGACCCGGCCGACCCGAAGGGCCTGGAAGGCGCCTGGGACATGGACCAGCGCGTGGTGGCGCGCGGCCTGTCGCTCGGCGGCACCTGTTCCGGCGAACACGGCATCGGCCTTGGCAAGCGCGACTTCCTGGAAGCCGAGCACGGCGCCGGCGCGCTCGACGTGATGCGCAGCCTGAAAGTGGCGCTCGATCCGCACGGCATCATGAATCCGGGGAAGATGTTCCGGAACTGACGGGCTGCGGAAGAAGTCCTCTCCCCCTCTTATGGGGGAGAGGGTTGGGTGAGGGGGACGTGCAGGTGGCGGTCGGTTTGATGCATCTTGCTGTGCCCCCCTCACCCACCGTCGGACGCATGCCTCCAACCCCCCCAAAAGGGGAGAGGGCTCTTTCGGCGATCTAATGAACGAGATGTCCGCCCCCACGCGCATCGGCGCCGTGACCCCCGTGGCGATCCTGGTGCTGTGCCTCGGCCACATCTTCTCCAACGCGGTCCGCACCATCCCGGCGGTCGCGGTGGATGTGCTGACGCGCGACCTCGGCATCTCGGCGGAGGCGCTGGCGCAGATCACCGGCGCCTTCCCGCTGGCCTTCGCCATGGTGATGATCCCGGTCGGCATCGCGCTGGACCGCCACGGCGTGAAGCGGGTGGCGCTTGGACTTCTTTCGGTCGCCGGCGTCGGCGCGGTGCTGGGCGCGCTGGCGACAGGGCCGTGGTCCATGCTGGCGGCGCAGGTGGTGCTGGGGGCCGGCTGTTCCGGCATGTTGATGTGCCCGATCACCTTCGCCGCCCGCGGCCTGTCCACCGCCCGTTTCGCCGTCTGGTCCGGCCTGATCCAGGCCGTGGGCAACACCGGCATGCTGCTGTCCGCCAGCCCGCTGGCGCTGCTGGTGGAGGCGGTGGACTGGCGCGCCGGCTTCTGGGCCTGTTCCGGCATCGCGCTGCTGGCGATCCCGATGGTGGCGCTGCTGGTGCCGTCGGATCGGCCCGCCGCCACCGCGCCGCGCAGCCTCGGCACCGATGTGCGGGAGGTGGCGCGGATGGCGGCCCAGCCCGCCCTTCGCGGTGTCATGGTGTTCACCTTCGCCTCCTTCGCCGCCGTGCTCGGCCTGCGCGGGTTGTGGGGCGGGCCGTGGCTGATGGATGTGAAGGGGCTCGACCGGGTGGCCGCCGGCAACGTGCTGCTGGCCTGCACCGTGGCGCTGACGGCCGGGCCGCTGCTGGCCGGCCTGGTGCTGCGCCGCATCGGCCGCGCGCCCGCGCTGCTGGCCGGCAGCCACCTGGCTTGCGCCGGGATGATCCTGCTGCTGGTCGCCGGCAGGCCGGGCGGCTGGTTGTCCGAAGCAGCGGGCCTGCCGATGCTGCCGGTATCCTGGGACCTGGCGCTGCTGGTGCTGTTCGGCCTGGTGATCTCGTTCCAGGTGCTGGCGTTCTCCATCGTGCGCTCGGCGGTGCCGCCGGACCAGGCGGGGCGGGCGCTGTCGGCCGCCAACCTGTTCTTCTTTGCGGGGGCCGCGGTGCTGCAAGGCGCCTCGGGCGCCATGGCCGGCTGGGGCGGCCCGGCGGCGGCGCTGTCCACCTTCGCGGTGGCGCTGGTGGTGTGCTCGCTCGGCTTCCTGGCGCTGCGGCCGCGCCGCTGAGACCGATCCGGCTTCCCGTTGTTGCAACTGTCGCTTCGGGAAGGCGCGCTGCTACCGTCCGGGCGGGAGGATGGCTGCATGCTCAGGCTCATCGGGTTGCTGGTGGTGCTGGCGGGGCTGGCCCTTGGCGGGCATTGGGTGCTGGTGCGGGGCGCGACCGCGCAGGGCGAGATCGGGCGGATCGCCGCAGGCACCTGCGCCGCCTGCCACTGAACCGCGACAGGGGTGGGTGCCGCGCCGGCTGGTCCTGCGGTATCCTCCGGCTTCAGGAGGATCGCCCATGCTGCGCAGCATTCTGGTCGCCTTGGACGACACGCCCGGCGCGAAGGCCGCACGCGACGCCGCCTTTGCCCTGTCCCGCCGCAGTGGCGCCGTGCTGACCGCGGCGGTGGTGCTGGACCGCCCGCATACCCAAAGCGAGCATGAGTTCGTCCCGATCGGTGGCGCCGCCTTCAAGGCGCGCCGCGACGCCGCCCTGGCGAAGCGCGCGGCGGAGGATGCGACGGTGGCGCTGGCCGAATGCGCGCAGGCCGCAGCCGGGCACCCCTATACGGAACTGCAACTGGACGACGCGCCGGAGCCCGCCTTGCTGCGCGCCGGCGCCACGCACGACCTGCTGGTGATCGGCCGCGACAGCACGCTGGGCCTGGAGGCGACCGAGGATGGCGTCGCCCCGGTGATCGAGCGGCTGCTGATGGACGGCGCCCGCCCGCTGCTGGTCATTCCACCCGGCAGCGTGCCGGTGGACAGTGTGCCGGCGGAGGGCCCGGTGCTGGTGGGCTATGACGCCTCGATTCCCGCCATGGCCGCCCTGCAACTGTTCGCCCTGCTCGGGATGGGGGAGGGCGCGCCGGTCCGCGTCGCTTCCGCGGCGGAGACGCGGGAGGCGGCGCTCGCCATGGCCGAGGAGGCCTGCACCTACCTGCGTCGCCACGGGCTGGATGCGACGCCGATGGCGCTGGTCGGCGACCGCCCTGCGGACCTGCTGCTGGCCGAGGCGGAGGGCCTGCGCGCCCGACTTCTGGTGGTGGGATCGTACGAGGAGAGCGGCCTGCGCCGGCTGTTCACCGGCAGCGCCACCCACGTCTTGCTGCAACGCGCCACCTGCCCCGTCTTCATCCACCACTGACGCAATCGGCACGCGAGCGGGTTCGGTTCAGCCCGGCGCCCTGTCGAAGCGGATCAGCACCGGGTTGCCGACGACCTGCGTGGCGCCGATCGCCCGCAGCATCCGTTCGGTCCAGCGCAGCACGCCGAGCCGCCCGAGCACCCGGTGCGCCACCATGGGCAGCACGAACTGCTTGTAGGTCGCCACCACTGCGAAGCCGTTCGCCGCGAAAGCCTCCCGCACCTCGGAATCGCGGAAGGTCCGGTAGGTGCGGGTGTGGTGTTCGACCGCCCGCTTCAGCGGGAAAGCCACGAGGGACAGCGCGTTGAGGCTGGCGAAGGTGGGGTAGTCGATCACCACGCTCTGCCGCGCCACCCGGCACATCTCCCGCACCAGGCCACGCCAATCCTGCATGTGCGCCATCAGGCGGATGCTGACCACCGCGTCGAAGTGCCCGTCGCCGAAGGGCATCTCCAGCAGGTCGCCGGCTTCGAAGCGCACCTGGTTGGCCAGGGGGCCGGCGTTCCAGCGCTCGCCACAGCGCGTGTCGCTGCCGAAGATCGTCACCTCGCAGCCGTGCCGCGCCAAGGGCGCCACCGTCTGCAGGTGGCCACCGCCCACATCCAGCACGGTGCGGCCCAGTGCCGAGGGCGCGTGGCCCAGCAGGCTGACGACCCCATCCTCCTGCACGCCGAGCATGTAGTGGCCGGCCGGTCCTGCGAAGCGCAGGGCGTAGCGTTCGGAGGAGGTCTCGAGGTCCGGCGTCTCGCGGACCCTGGACATGGCGGTGGCGGAACACATTGCGGCGGCATCTCCAGGCCAGGGCAACGGTGCAATTTGCCTTGATGTCGCCTTCTTTCACACCACAAGCCTACGTTATACCTTACTGATTCATTATCAACTGCTTCACGATTGGCGTGACCGGCGGCACGGCGCCTGCCGACCACGCGGGCACGCCTGCCCCGACGGGACCTGCGCCAACTCAATTGTTGGCTGCGATGACCCGAAACGACCGGATCGTGGCCGGTCACGCCGGGTCCTGCCTTGCAGGATCTTCATGTGGATCTGCGGCGCGAAGGCCCGCTTGTCCCGGCAGCCCCGAGGCGATGAAGGTCCGGGACCGGAGCAACCGATCCACAGGTCCCGCCATCTCGATGAGCTGGATCGCGATGCAGGACGTAACAAATATTGTTACGTAATTTGGGCGATGCCAGCCTGGTCGGCCGTCAATCCGCGCGCCGCGTGACGCGGCTCAGGTAAACCAGAGCAGGCCGTCGAACTGCAACGGCGTGGGCAGGTCCGCCTGCGTCCTGCCGGCCCAGGTCACGCTGGTGTCGATGGTGCCATCGCCGTTCAGGTCGGCATGCAGGGTAATGCCGCGATAACCCGCCGTGCCGTCCTCGGCCGCCCAGTTCAGCACGCTGAGACCGGGCCGGAAGCCCCAGATGGAGAGCTGCTCGCGCTCCTGCATCCAGAAGGGCTGCTGCCAGTCGGTGATGGTGGACCAGGTGGTGGTGCCGCCACGGCCATCCAGGAAGAAGACGTCGCGGCCCTGGTTGCCGGTCAGGAAGTTGGACCCGGTGCCGCCATCGATCACGTCGTGGCCGCCGCCGCCATCCACGGCATCGTCACCGCCCAGCGCATTGATGAAGTCATGGCCATCGGTGCCGCCGAAGATCTCGTCGGCGCCGCTGCCGAGCAACTGCCAGTCGAGGCCGTCGACCGGGCCGGCATAGGCCTGCCCGATCCTGAGCATGCTGGCGCCGTCCTGCCGGCTCGTGGCGGCGAACAGCCCGTCGAATCCTGTCCCGAGGTCAAGCAGCCTGTCGCGGGTCTCGATGCGTTCGATGCCGATCAGCGTGTCCGCGCCCAGGACGCTTCCCCCCGGGCTGTCGAGGCGCGTCACGATCAGGCCCGCACGGCTGCCATAGCTATCGAGATAGGGTGCCAGGACAAGTTGGTCGAAGGAGAAGCCGCGGTAGGCGGCGATGTCGAAATAGTCGATCCGGTACTGGTCGCCCCGTCCATAGGTCTGGGCGCCGCCGCCATCCAGCAGGTTGTTGCCGTCACCGCCATCCAGCGTATCGTGGCCCCACCCGCCAATCAGCGTGTCGTTTCCGGCCTGACCGTTCAGCCAGTCACTGCCGGCATTGCCGTAGCCTCCGATGCTGTCGTCGCCGGCGCCGCCGAAGACGGAGTTCTGGCCGGACCCGAGATCGATGGTGTCGGCGCCCGCGCCACCGAAGATGACGCTGTAGGCGTCCCAATGGCCGACGATCCGGCGGCCCTCTGCGGCTGGTGGAGAGAAGACGAACTGGTCCGGACCCAGCCCGGCCAGCGCCGTGTGGCGCAGGACCAGACCCGTATCGCCGAGGTCGATCACGACATCCGCCCCGTCCTGCCGCGCGAACAGCAGCAGGCTTGCCAGGTCCGGAACCAGGGTACCCGACAGATCGACCACGTCGCCCGGTGACAAATCCCAGATGTCGGCGAAGCCGGCGTAGCCCGTGAACCGGACCTCACCCTCCTCCGTCAGATGGCTGCTGCCCGGAAAGAGGATGAACAGGTCGTCGCCTGGCCCGCCTCCCATGACAGGGGTGCCGCCCGATGCAATGAGCGTGTCGGCCCCGGCGCCGCCGAGCATCAGGTCGTTTCCCCAGCCTCCGACCAGACGGTCATCGCCACCGCCACCGACCAAGGTGTCCAAGTTGCCGCCGCCTTTCAGCGTGTCGTTGCCGGCACCGCCGAACAGCACATCCACCTGGGCGGTGCCCGTCAGGTCGCGCGGTGCAGGATCGGTCGCGAAGACGAAGCTGGCGTCCGTCAACGCAGCCATCGGCGTCGCCTGGACCACCACCCGCACGCTGGCGCCCTGGACGGTGAGATGGATGCCGACATCGGTGCCGCCCGGGCCGGAGCCGGATTGCACCTGCATCACCGTGGCCAGATCCTCCAGCCCGGTCACGCCGAAGGCGGACAGGTCGATGAGGTCGCCGGCGGTGAAGTCCGTGATGGTGTGGGTCCTGCTGGCGCCGGCCAGCGCCTCGATGATGAAGCGGTCGTCGCCGGCGCCGCCCGTCAGCGTGGCATTGCCGGCGCCGCCGGCCAGCGTGTCCGCGCCGGCGCCGCCGAACAGCGTGTCCGCGCCCCCGCTGCCGGACAGGCGGTCATCCCCCAGCCCGCCGAACAGCACGTCCGCGGCGGCCGTGCCGCCGACCTCCCGTCCCGCCAGGCTGGTATCGAGCAGGAAGGCGGACGCGGTGAGATCGGCGGGCCCGAAGTCCAGGATCGTCAACCGGTCCGTCAACCCGCCAAAGGTCAGGCTGAGCGTCGCGTCGCCGAACACTGATCGCCCGAGGAAAGGCGCCAGATGGGCGAGATCGGAAATGCCGAGCCTTGAAAGGTCGATGACGTCGCCGCCGCCGAAATCCTGGATGACATCGCTGCCGAAGCCGCGGCCATGCAGGACGAAACGGTCATCACCGGCGCCGCCGACCAGCACGTCGTTGCCGGCGCCGCCGTCCAACGTGTCATTGCCGCCGAGCCCCTCCAGCGTATCGGCGCCTGCCGTTCCCTCCAGGACCTCCGCATCGGAGGTTCCCGCCAACTTCGGCATGTACCGACTCCAAAATCTCTCGCGTATATTCCTTAAACCGATGATGGTCGCGACGAGACTCTTTCGGGAGCATTTCGTCTTGGTGGCGTTGCGCCAGGGCTATCCGGCGAGGATGCCGGTGGCGCGCAGCGCGGCAATCTCCGCCGCCGAGTAGCCGAGTTCCGCCGCGATCTCCGGCCCATCCTCCCCCGGCCGCCGCAAATCGCCGGTGCCGCCGGGGCGGGCGCCGTCGATGGAAACCGGCAGCGCCGGCAGGTCGATGGGGCTGCCATCCGGCAGGGTCAGCGGCACCAGGCCGCCGGAGCCGAGCAGATGCGGGTCCTCGAACAGGTCGGCCGGCTTGCCGATCGGCGCGAAGGGCAGGCCGAGCGCCTCGCACTTCGCCATGAGTTCGGGCTTGGTGTAGGCGGCGAGCGCGGCGGCGATGCGGGGGATGGTCCGATCCCGCTCCCCCACGCGCTGCTGCTTGGTGGCCAGGCTCGGGTCGGCGCCCAGATCCTCAAGGCCGAAGGCGGCGCAGAAGGCCGGCCATTGCGTGTCCGTCACCACGCCGACGAAGACCTGCCCGCCATCGGACGTCGCGAAGATGTCGTAGACCGGCCAGGCCGGGCGGCGGACCGACATCGGCGGCGGGGCGCTGCCGGTGATCTTTGTCTGCGCCATGTGCTGCGCCATCAGCAGCGCCACCGTCTCGAACAGCCCGGCCTGGATCTCGCCGCCCTGGCCGGTGCGCTGGCGTTCCGACAGCGCGGCCAGGATGCCGACGACGGCGGAAAGCCCGCCCATGATGTCGATGACGGAGGATCCGGCGCGCAGCGGGCGGCCCTCCAGCCCGGTCATGTAGGCGAGCCCGCCCATCATCTGCACCACCTCGTCCAGCGCCGTGCGGTGCTCATAGGGGCCGGGCAGGAAGCCCTTGCAGGAACAATAGACGAGGCCCGGGTTCAGCGCCGACAGCTCGGCGAAGCCCAGGCCGAGCTTCGCCATGGCGCCGGGGCGGAAATTCTCCACCAGCACGTCGGTCTTCACAGCCAGCCGGCGGACCAGCGCCAGCCCTTCCGGCGCCTTGATGTCGATGCACAGGCTGCGGCGGCTGCGCTGGAAGGCGGCGTAGAAGCCGGTGCCGGACCCGGTCAGGCGCCGCGTCGAATCCCCCTCCGGCGCCGGTTCCACCTTGATGACCTCCGCACCCAGATCGGCCAGCGTCATCCCGGCGGTCGGGCCCATCACCATGTGGGTGAATTCAAGGACGCGGATCCCCTTCAGCGGGGTCGGGCTGGTCATGCGTGTCGCTCCGGTCGCGGCTACAGGTCGCCGCCGAGTCTTCGGCTGAGATCGGACGCGGCTTCCGCCACCGCCGCAAGATGCGCCTCCGCCCTTTCCTGCATCCGCGCCTTGGGGCCGGACAGGCCGAGCGCCCCGGCCAGCCCGCCACCCGGCCCGAAGACGGCGGCGGCGATGGCGGCGGTGTCCGGGTTGCGCTCGCCGAAGGTGGCGACGGCGCCGAGGCTGCGCGGGTCGGCCGCCGCCAGCACCCGGCCGCCGGCACCGGCCGGCAACGGCACCAGGTCGCCCACCGAAAGGTCGTCGCGGATGCGGTTGGGGCTGCGCACGCGCGCCAGGCAGAGCCGGTGCCCGGCATGGCGCACCCAGAAGGAGGCGGTCTCGCCGGAGCGTTCCGCCAGCGCCGCCAGCAGGGTCGGCAGATGCCGTTCCACCGGCTGCGCACGGGCATACAGCGTGCCCCAGCGGAACAGCATCGGCCCCAGCGCCCAGCGCCCGTCCGGCAGCCGCGCGGCGCAGCGGCCACGCTCCAGCGAGGCGAGCAGCCGCAGGATGGTGCTTTTGTACAACCCGGTGCGGGCGGCGAGTTCCGCCAGCGTCAGCGCCGCATCGCCATCCCGGAAGGCGCCGAGGATGGCCAACGCGCGATCGACGGCGGCGACGCCGTCTTTCTCCTCGGCCGCTGGGCTGGGCAACGCGTCCATCAGCCGGCCCGCACGCCGGCCTCGCGCAGGATGACGGCCCATTTGGCCATCTCCGCCGTGACGAAGGCCTGTGCCTCTGCCGGGCTGTTGCCGACAAGGCGCTCCGCGCCGAGTTCGGACAGGCGGGTACGGGTGGCGGGCTCCGCCAGTACGGCGGCGACCTCCTGCTGCAGGCGGTCGATGATGGGGGCGGGGGTGGTGGCCGGGGCGAAGACCGCCTGCCAGACCATGAAGGTGGCGTCCCGAAAACCGGATTCCGCCATGGTCGGCACTTCCGGCATCACCGGGCTGCGGCTGGGGCCGGAGATGGCGAGCGCGCGGGCGCGGCCGCCCTGCGCCAGCCCGAAGGCGGTCAGCCCGGCGTCGTACAGCATGTCCAGCGTGCCGGAGGCGAGGTCGAGCGCCGCCGGGGCGCCGCCGCGATAGGGCACCTCCGTCATGCGGATGCCGGCGGCGCGCAGGAACAGCAGGCTGACCAATTGCAGGGCGCCACCACCGCCGGTGCTGCCATAGGACAGCTTCTCCGGATTGGCGCGCGCGAAGGCGACGAAATCCGCCAGCGTCCGGTGCGGCGAATTGGGCGGCACCAGCAGCACCATCGGGCTTTCCGCCACGATGGTGACGGGCTTGAGGTCGGCGGCCGGGTCATAGTCCAGCTGCGGGTACAGCGCCCTGGTCACGGCGTGGCCTATGTTGTGGAACAGCAGCGTGTGGCCATCGGCGGGCGCCTTGGCGACGAAGGAACTGCCGATGGCGCCGCCCGCGCCCGTGCGGTTTTCCATCACCACGCGCTGCGGCAGGCGCTGCGACAGCCGGTCCGCCACCAGGCGCCCGATGACATCCGTGGCGCCGCCGGCGGCATAGGGCAGCACCATGCGGATCGGCCGGCTCGGCCAGGGTTCCTGCGCGTGGGCGGGCAGGCCAACGAGAAGGGCGGGTGCGGCGAGCAGCGCGCGGCGATGGATGGTCATGGACGGTGCCTCCCTTGTGTTCTGTCCAGCAGAACATCGTTCTATTCTCCAGGAATGATTGCGCCGTGGCCGCCCGAGCGGTCAAGCATTTCGTTGGTAGACCAGGTGCAGCGACCCGCCCGCCACCGTCGCGCAATGCACGAGTTTCAGCCGCAATTCGGGCGTGCCGGGCGGGAACAGTGGGATGCCGTCGCCCAGGATGATGGGCAGCACCGCCATCTCCAGCCGGTCCAGCCGGCCGATCTCCATCATGCCGCGGATCAACTCCCCGCCGCCTACAACCCAGACCCGCGCGCAGCTTTCCAGTTCCGCCGCGATCGCCGGCAGGTCGCCTTGCCGTGCCTCGACGCCGGGCGGTGCATCCGGCAGCGCCCGGCTGGTGACGACCAGCACCCGCTTGCCGGGGTAGGGCCATTCGCCCATGCCGCGCACCGCCTCGTAGGTGCCGCGACCCATCAGGATGGCGTCCACGGACTCGTAGAAGGCGTCGAAGCCACCGGCCTCCGGCGGCGGCCCACCCTCCACCAGCCAATCCTGTACCGAGCCATCCGGGCGGGCGATGCGGCCATCGAGCGACGTGGCGATGTGGCAGTGGAACAGCGTCACGGCGCCGGGATCTCCGCCGCCAGCAGGCTGCCGGACTGGCTTTCGGTGATGACCAGGGTGCGGCCATCCGGCGCGAAGGCGCAGTTGGTCGGCATGCGGCCGAAGCCGGTGCAATCCACCCGGTGCGTCGCCACGCCATGCGGGTCCACCACCCAGACCTGGCCATGCCCGGGATTCGCCACGAACAGCCGCCCCGCCGCATCCACCGCCAGGCCATCGGGGCCCGATGTGCCGGCCGGCACGCGGAAGAACAGGTTCGCCTTCGCCACCACCGCATCCGGCCGCAGCGCGAAGCGCCAGACCTCGCAGGATCGGGTCATGGCGACCAGTAGGTGCGTGCCCTCGCGGTTCAGCACCAGGCCGTTCGGGCTCGGGCCGTTGCCGATCAGCTTGTCGAGCCGCCCATCCGGGTGCCGCCGCCAGACCCGGCCCGTCGGGTCCTGCAAGCCGGTCTGGCCCTGGTCGGTGAACAGGATGCTGCCATCGGGGTGCAGGATCAGGTCGTTGATGCCGCGCAGACCCTCGCTGAGGATCGTCTCCAGCAGCGGCGCCATGGCGCCCGTGCGGGGGTCCAGGCTCAGCACGCCGTGGCGGTAATCCGCGACCAGCAGATCCTCCTCCCGCGCCGCCAGGCCGTTCGGCCAACCCTCATACTCCGCCACCACATGCCAATGGCTGCCGGAGACCTGGAAGATGCGGCCATGCGGGATGTCGGTGCAGAACAGGTTGCCGCCGCCGTCGAAGCAGGGGCCTTCCAGGAAGCTGTCCACCGCGGCGCCAGCGCGGTTCGCCTCCGCCCAGGCGCTGGGCCGCATCCGGCGCAGCGCCTCCGGCAGGCGAGAGAGCAGGGTGGGGGCGATGACGGCCGGCGCGGTGTTCCACATTTTCACGAGATTGCCCGGCCCTTGCCGCTGCGGCTAGGCAGGGCCAATCTGCCGCGCATGGGAAGAACGCTGTTTCAGAAGATCTGGGACCGGCATGTCGTGCAGGCGCGCGACGATGGCCTGGCGCTGCTGTATGTCGACCGCCACTATTTCCACGAGGGCAGTTTCCACGCCTTCAACATCCTGCGCGCGCGCGGCCTGAAGGTGCGCCGGCCGGACCTCAGCTTCGGCTTCGGCGACCACTACGCGCCCACCACTGGCCGCAGCACCGAGGCCATCGCCGATCCCGAGATTCGCGGCATCATCGAGACCTTCGAGCAGAATGCCCGCGCGCATGGCATCCGCGCCTTCGAACTGGCGGACCCGGACCAGGGCATCGTGCATGTCGCCGGGCCGGAACAGGGGCTGACCCTGCCGGGCATGACGGTGGTGTGCGGCGACAGCCACACCTCCACCCATGGCGCGCTCGGCGCCCTGGCCTTCGGCATCGGCGCCTCCGAGGTCGCGCATGTGCTGGCGACGCAGACCATCTGGCAGTCGGCGCCGAAGCAGATCCGCTGCAACTTCGAGGGCACCCTGCCCGCCGGCAGCACGTCGAAGGACATGGCGCTGGCATTGATCGCCCGCATCGGCACCGGCGGCGGGCTGGGTGGGGCGATCGAATTCGCCGGTGCCGCGGTGCGGAGGCTGTCCATCGAATCACGCCTGACGCTCTGCAACATGGCGATCGAGGCCGGCGCCCGCACCGGCATGGTGGCCCCCGACGCCACCACCGCCGCCTGGCTTGCCGGCCGCCCCTTCGCCCCGCCGCGGCCGAACCCGGCCTGGGACGCACTGTTCAGCGACGAGGATGCCGCCTTCGACGCGGAGGTGACGCTGGACGCCGGCGCCATCGCGCCCATGGCCACCTGGGGCACCAGCCCGGAGGAAGCCGTGCCCCTCTCCGGCCGCGTGCCCCGCCTGGAGGAGGCACCGGACGAGGCCCGGAAGAAGGCCTGGGCGCGCAGCCTGGACTACATGGGCCTGCAGGGTGGGGAGGCGATGGAGCAGGTGAAGCTGGACCGCGTCTTCCTCGGCTCCTGCACCAACGCAAGGCTGGACGACCTGCGCGAAGCCGCCGCCGTGCTGCGCGGCCGCCACATCGCCGTGCCCATGCTGGTCTCGCCCGGCTCCTCCCGCGTCAAGCGCGCGGCGGAGGCGGAGGGGCTGGACCGCATCTTCCGGGAGGCCGGGGCGCGGTGGGAGGAAAGCTCCTGCGCGCTGTGCGTCTCCATGCATGGCGAGACGGTGGGGGAGGGGGAGCGCTGCGCCTCCACCTCCAACCGTAACTTCGCCGGTCGCCAGGGACGGGGGGCGCGGACGCACCTGGTCTCGCCCGCCTCCGCCGCGGCCTCCGCGCTGACGGGCCGGCTGGTGGCAGCATCCTGATGGAGCCGTTCCGCACGCTGACGGCCATCGCCGCGCCGCTCGACCTGGCGAATGTCGACACCGACCAGATCATGCCGGCGCGCTTCATGCGGCGGCCGCGCGACGAGCGCTACGTGGCCTACGGCTTCCACGACCTGCGCTTCGAGCCGGACGGCGTGACGCGGAAGGATTTCATCCTGAACCGCGCGCCCTTCGACCAGGCCGGCATCCTGGTGGCCGGGCGCAATTTCGGCGTCGGCTCGTCGCGGGAGGCGGCGGTGTATGCGCTGCTCGCCATGGGCATCCGCAGCGTCGTCGCCGAGTCCTTCGGCGACATCTTCTTCTCCAACGCCCTGAAGAACGGCCTGGTGCCGGTTCGGCTGCCGGAGACCACCGTCGCCGGCCTGCGCAGCACCCTCGTGGCGCATCCCGGCACCACACTTTCCGTTGATCTGGAGACTCAGATACTGACCGCACCGGGTGGTGCGGCGCATCAATTCGTCATTCCCGGGTTCGCGCGCGATTGCCTTCTTCGCGGGCTGGATGAAATCGGTCTGACATTGACGTTGGAAGCCGAGATAGCGGCCTACGAAGCCCAGCACGCCCCAAGTCTGTAACACTCAGGAAACTTGACGCGGCAAGTCGGCATAGGTTTGGCTGCCTCCAAATCTTGGATGCCTTCCCATGCTGTCTCGGGTCCCGGCCGCGCTTCGTGCGGCCATTTGCGGTTGTATGGCCTTGGTCATGGCGCCACCGGCGCAGGCGCAGTTCGGCCCGCAGGGGCCGCCCGCCGTCGGCGTGCTGTCGGTGGAACGCCGGCCGGTGACGGAACGCACTGAATTCGTCGGGCGGGTGGAAGCGCAGGACCGCGTGGACCTGCGCGCCCGCGTCACCGGCTTCCTGCAGGAACGCCCGTTCCGGGAGGGCCAGGAGGTGACCGAGGGCCAGGTGCTGTTCCGCCTGGAACGCGCGCCCTTCGAGGCCGAGGTCGCCCGCGCCCGCGCCACCGTCGCCTCCGCCGAGGCGGAATTGCAGAACGCCAACAGCGCCCTCGCCCGCGCGCGCGACTTGGTGCGCAGCCAGGCCGGCACGCAGGTGCGGGTGGAGGAAGCCACGGCGGCGCAGCGCACCGCGCAGGCCAACCTGCTCGGCGCCCAGGCGCAGCTTCGCGTGGCGGAGATCAGCCTCGGCTATACCGAGATCACGGCGCCCTTCGCCGGCAAGGTCGGCCGTTCCACCTTCTCCGTCGGCGCCGTGGTCGGCCCGACCAGCGAGAAGCTGGCGACCGTGGTCAGCCAGGACCCGATGCGCGTGTCCTTCCCCGTGAACCTGCGCACCGGCAGCGAGTTGCGCGACCGCTACGCGACCCGCGGCGGCGCCGATGCCACCCGCGTGCGCATCCGGCTGGTGACGGGCGAGCTTTACGGCCAGACCGGCCGCATCGACTTCATCGACCCGCAGGTGGACCGCAACACCGACACGGTCCTGGTCCGCGCGCTGATCCCGAACCCGCCGCGCGCCACCAACGGTGCCGGCAACAGCGATGGCAGCATCGACCGCGAATTGATCGACGGCATGTTCGTCAACGTCTTCGTCGAGGGCGCCGAGCCGGTGCAGGCCGTGGTGATCCCGCGCAGTGCCGTGCTGCAGGACCAGCAGGGTAACTACGTCTGGGTGCTCGACGCCGAGAACAGGCCGCAGCGCCGCCCGCTGACGCTGGGCCGCAGCATCGAGGACCAGGTGGTGGTGGAGACCGGGCTCGAGACCGGGGAGACCGTGGTGGTGGAGGGCGTGCAGCGCGTCCGCCCCGGCCAGGCAGTGCAGCCCGGCCCGGCCACCGCACCCATGCGCGCCCCCGCGGGTGCCGCGGCCGGCCGGCAGGGCTGACCGCGCATGATCTCCGCCGTCTTCGTCGATCGCCCGCGGCTGGCGATCGTGCTCTCCATCCTGCTGACGCTGGCCGGCGGCCTGGCGATGCTGCGCATTCCCGTGGCGCAGTTCCCGGACATCGTGCCGCCGCAGGTTTCCGTCACCACCAGCTATGGCGGCGCCTCCGCCGCCGTGGTCGAATCGACCGTGGCGCAGGTGATCGAAAGCGCCGTCAACGGCGTGGAAGGCATGATCTACATGTCCTCCAACAGCGCCAATGACGGCAGCTACAACCTGTCCGTCTCCTTCGCGCTCGGCACCAACCCGGACATCGCCACCGTCAACGTCAACAACCGCGTGCAATCCGCACTCGCGCGACTGCCGCAGGAGGTGCAGCGCGCCGGCGTGACGGTGCGCAAGCAATCCTCCGCCGTGCTGCAGTTCATCGCCGTGACCTCGACCAACCCCGAGCACGACGCGCTGTTCATCTCCAACTATGTCACCATCAACATGCTGGACCGGCTGGCGCGCACGCCCGGCATCGGCCAGGCGCAGATTTTTGGCGCGCGCGACTATTCCATGCGAATCTGGTTCGAGCTGGACCGGCTGATCAGCCTGAACCTGACCCCCGCCGACGTCATCGCCGCCATCCAGTCGCAGAACGTGCAGGCGGCGGTGGGCCGCATCGGCGCGCAGCCGATCTCGGACGACCAGCAGTACCAGATCAACATCCAGACCCAGGGTCGCCTGACGACGCCGGAGGAATTCGGCGACATCGTCATCCGCGCGAACCCCGAAGGCTCCCTCCTGCGGCTGCGCGACGTGGCGCGGGTGGAGCTGGGTGCGGCGCGCATCGACCAGGAAAGCCGGCTGAACGGCCGCCCGGCGGTGACCATCGCCACCTACCTCTCGCCCGGCGCCAACGCGGTCTCCGCCGCCGCCAACCTGGCCGGCGTGCTGTCCGACATGTCGCGGCGCTTCCCGGAGGGGATGCAGACCCAGGTGTTCTACGACACCTCCACCTTCGTCGTGGACACCATCTACGAGGTCATCGTCACCCTGATCGAGGCCTTCATCCTGGTGGTGGTGGTGGTGCTGCTGTTCCTCGGCAGCTTCCGGGCCACGATCATCCCGGTGATCGCCGTGCCGGTCAGCCTGATCGGCACCTTCGCCGCGCTGCTGCTGCTGGGCTTCTCCGCCAACACAGTCACGCTTCTCGCCATGGTGCTCGCCATCGGCATCGTCGTCGACGACGCCATCGTGGTGGTGGAAAACGTCGAGCGGGTGATGTCGGAAGAACCGCACCTGACGCCGGCCGAGGCGACCAAGAAGGCGATGCGGGAAATCACCGCGCCGATCATCGCCATCACCCTGGTGCTGCTGTCCGTCTTCGTGCCGGTCGGCTTCATCCCGGGCCTGTCGGGCGTGCTGTTCAGCCAGTTCGCGGTGACCGTCTCGGTCGCGATGATCATCTCGGCGTTCAACGCGCTGACCCTGTCCCCCGCGCTCTGCGCCATGTTCCTGCGGCCGCATCCACCCGGCCACGGGCCGCGGAAGGGCATCCTGGCGCGGGTGATGCGCGCCATCGACTGGGTGCGCGACCGCTACGGCAACATCGTCGCCCGCCTGGTGCGGTTTTCCATCCTGTCGCTGCTGCTGGTCGCGGTCTCCGCCGGCGGCATCCTGTTCCTGGCGAACCGCACGCCGCAGGGCTTCCTGCCGGCCGAGGACCAGGGCGCCTTCTTCGTGCAGATGCAGTTGCCGGCCGGCGCCAGCCTGTCCCGCACCCGCGCCGCGGTGGAACAGGCGGAGGCGATCATCGCCCCGGTGCCCGGCGTGGACCGCGTTCTGGCCATCGTCGGCTTCAGCCTGATCGATGGCGGCTCGCAGTCCAACGCCGCCTTCATCGTGGTGCGGATGAAGCCGTTCGAGGACCGGACGACGGTGCAGGAAAGCGTGTTCTCCGCCATCGGCACGGTGTTCGGCGCGACGCAGCAGATCCGGGCCGCCAACACCTTCGCCTTCAACATCCCGCCGATCATCGGATTGGGCACCGGCGGCGGCTTCGAGTACCAGATGCAGAACCTGGAAGGTCGCCCGCCGGAGGAAATGGCGAGCGCCATGCAGGGCCTGGCGGCGGCGGCGAACCAGGATCCGCGGCTGACGGCGGTGTTCTCCACATTCACCGCCAACACGCCGTCGCTGTTCCTCGATGTGGACCGCGACAAGGCGCAGGCGCTGGGCATCCGCATCAGCGACATCTTCAACGCGCTGCAGACCACGCTGGGCGGCTTCTACGTCAACGACTTCAACATCTACGGCCGGTCCTGGCAGGTGAACATCCAGGGCGAGGCGACGGACCGCGACGACATTCCCGACCTGTGGCGCATCCATGTGCGCAACAGTGCCGGGGAGATGGTGCCGCTGCGCTCCGTCGCCGATGTGCGCATCGTGCTCGGCCCGCAGACCATCAACCGCTACAACAACGTGCGTTCGGTGCGCATCGGCGGCTCGCCCGCCCCGGGCGTTTCCTCGGGCGATGCGCTGGCGGCGATGGAGGCGTTGTCGGACACCGCGCTGCCGCAGGGCTACGGCTATGAATGGACCGGCACCGCGTTCCAGGAAAAGCAGGCGAGCGGCCAGACCGGCATCATCATGGCGCTGGCGCTGCTGTTCGCTTATTTGTTCCTGGTTGCGCTGTACGAAAGCTGGGTGATCCCGATCCCGGTGCTGCTGTCGATCTCGGTCGGCGCGCTGGGATCCTTCGCGGCGATCAGCCTCGCGGGCATGTCGCTCGATGTCTATGCCCAGGTCGGGCTGGTGGTGCTGATCGCGCTGGCCGCCAAGAACGGCATCCTGATCGTCGAATTCGCCAAGGAGAAGCGGGAAGCCGGGCTGCCGATCCGGGAGGCGGCGATCATGGGCGCGCGGCTGCGCTTCCGCGCCGTCATCATGACCTCCTTCGCCTTCATCCTGGGGCTGGTGCCGCTGGTGATCGCCTCCGGCGCCGCCAGTGCCTCCCGCCGCGCCGTCGGCACGCCGGTGTTCGGCGGGATGATTGCGGCCTCCCTGGTCGGCATCTTCATCATCCCGATGCTGTATGTCGTGTTCCAGACGATGCGGGAGGGGGTGAAGGCCCGCTTCGGCCGCAAGGCGGTGGCGCCGCCACCGCCGGCGGCGGCCGAGTAGGGCTTTGTCCCGAACCCCCCTTCACGCGGGGCGGTTCGGCAGCAGATACTAGGCCAAACCAGTGGAGGGTCTGACGCCATGGCGAAGTTCGGAGTGAGCCAATCGGTGCGGCGGGTCGAGGACCCCCGCCTGCTGACCGGCCGGGGCCAGTACACGGACGACATTGCGATGCCGGGCCAGGCCTACGGCATCGTGCTGCGCAGCCCGCAGGCGCATGCCCGCATCGCCAGCCTGGACACCAGCGCCGCCAAGGCCGTGCCCGGCGTGCTGGCCGTGGTCACCGCCGCGGACCTGAAGGCCGCCGGCATCGGCGACCTGCCCTGCCTGATCCCGCTGAAGAACCGCGATGGCTCGCCCCGCGCCAACACCCCCCGCCCGGCGCTGGCCGATGGGGTGGTGCGCCATGTCGGCGACCCGGTCGCCTTCATCGTCGCCGAGACCGCCCAGGCCGCCCGCGACGGCGCCGAGGCGGTGATGGTGGACTACGAGGAACTGCCGGCCGTCACCGACCTGGCCGTGGCCTTCCAGCCGGGCCAGCCGCTGGTCTGGCCGGATACCGCCAACAACATCTGCTTCGACTGGGAAGCCGGCGACAAGGCGAAGGCAGACGCCGCCTTCGCCCGTGCCGCCCATGTCACCCGCCTGACCGTGGTGAACAACCGCGTCGTCGTGAACAGCATGGAAGCCCGCGCCGCCGTCGCCGGCTGGGTCGGCGGCAAGCTGACGCTGCACACCAACACCCAGGGCTCCTGGCTGCTGAAGGGCCTGCTGGCCGACCCGATCTTCAAGATCGCGCCCGAGGATGTCCGCGTGGTGACGCCGGATGTCGGCGGCGGCTTCGGCATGAAGCTGTTCCTGTACCCGGAACACGTGCTGGTGTGCTTCGCCGCCCGCCAGGTCGGCCGCCCGGTGCGCTGGGCCAGCGACCGCAGCGAGGCCTTCCTTTCGGATACGCACGGCCGCGACAACATCACGCTCGGCGAGCTCGCCACCGATGCGGACGGCAAGTTCCTGGCGCTGCGGACGCGCAACTATGCCGGCATGGGCGCCTATCTCTCGACCTTCGCGCCCTTCATCCCGACCGGCGCCGGCACCAAGGTCCTGGCCAGCGTCTATGGGTTCGAGGCGATCCACGCCAACGTCATCGGCGTGCTGACCAACACCGTGCCCGTCGATGCCTATCGCGGCGCCGGCCGGCCCGAGAGCAACTACCTGGTCGAACGCCTGATCGACGCCGCCGCGCGGGAGTTGAAGATCGACCGCATCGAGCTGCGCCGCCGCAACATGGTCAGCAAGACGGCGATGCCCTTCACCACCGCCATGGGCCAGCGCTACGACAGCGGCGACTTCTCCCAGCTCATGGACGCAGCCCTGGCGAAGATCGACTGGGACGGCTTCCCCACCCGCCGCGCCGAGGCCGCGCGCCGCGGCAAGCAGCGTGGCATCGGCCTGGCCTACTACCTGGAGGCCACCGGCGGCGCGGCGACGGAGAACGCCAAGGTCGTCTTCGCCGATGACGGTTTCGTCGATGTCTATGTCGGCACCCAATCCACCGGCCAGGGCCACGAGACTGCCTATTCCATGATGACCAGCCATGAGCTGGGCATCCCCATCGAGAAGATCCGCGTGAAGCAGGGCGACAGCGAAACCCTGCCCTCCGGCGGCGGCACCGGCGGCGCGCGCAGCCTGTATTCCGAAGGCCAGGCCATCCTGGTGACCACCGCCAGCGTCATCGAGAAGGGCAAGCAGGCCGCAGCCGAGCAGCTCGAGACCTCCGCCGCGGACATCGAGTTCGTCCCGGCGGCCGGGCGCTTCGAGGTGGCCGGCACGGACCGCGGCGTCGGCATCCTGGAACTTGCCGCGGAACAGCGCCGCCGCGTCGCCTCCGGCGCCTCCGCCATCCTGCTGGACACGATGGAGACGGCGAACATCGAGTTCCACACCTTCCCCAATGGCTGCCACGTGGCGGAGGTCGAGGTCGACCCCGAGACCGGCATCGTCACCGTGCCGCGCTACATCGTGGTGGACGATGTCGGCCACGCGCTGAACCCGCTGATCGTGCGCGGCCAGGTGCATGGCGGCGTGGCGCAGGGCATCGGCCAGGCACTGCATGAGCGCACCGCCTATGACAACGGCTCCGGCCAGCTGCTGTCCGCGTCCTTCATGGACTACTGCCTGCCGCGCGCCGAGGACCTGCCGGACATCGACGTCGACCTGATCGAGGTGACCTGCGAGACCAACCCGATGGGCGTGAAGGGCGCCGGCGAGGCCGGGGCCGTGGGCTCCCCGCCCGCCGCGATCAACGCGCTGGTCGATGCGCTGTCGGGTGCGGGCGTGACGCATATCGACATGCCGGCGACGCCGGAGATCGTCTGGAAGGCGCTCGCCACCGCCAAGGCGGCCTGACCGAGAGGCCCTCTCCCCCTGCTCGAGGGGAGAGGGTGGGGTGAGGGGGCAGCGCCCCCTACGAAGGCTTCAGGCCGCGACCTTCGGCAGGATGCGCCAAGTCTCGGCCGCCCAGTCGAAGTACAGCGTGCGCGCCTTCTGCGCCAAGGGCCCGGGCTGCATGTCGCGGCCCTGCCAGTTGGAGCAGGGCAGAACCTTGCCGTAGTTGCCGGTCGAGAAGATCTCGTCCGCCGTGTCCAGCTCCTCCGGCTTCACGGCGCGTTCCTCCACCGTCACGCCGGCCTCGCGCAGCAGGGTGATGACGCGGTGGCGGGTGATGCCGGCCAGGAAGGTGCCGTTCTGTGCCGGGGTCACCACGCGGCCGTCCTTGGCGAACATCAGGTTGGCGTGGGCGAATTCCGCGACATTGCCGATCGGGTCGCACACCACCGCCGCCTCGAAGCCTTTTTCATTCGCGAAGGATGCGGCGCGGGAGCCGTTGGGATACAGCGCGGCCGCCTTGGCATCGGTCGGCGCCTGGTCCGGCGCCGGGCGGCGCTGTGGCGCGAGGCAGGCCGAGAATCCCTTGTAGGGCGGCAGCGGCGCGTCATAGATCGCGAGGATGAAATCCGTGCTGTCCGGGTCCGGCCGCGCCGCGCCCAGGCCGCGGCGGACGAAGAACATCGGGCGGATATACAGCTCCGCCTCCGGCCCCATGCGGCGGATGCCTTCCCGGCACAGCTCCTCGATCTCGGCCGGCGTGCGGGTCGGCTTCATCAGCATGTTGCGGGCGGATTGCACGGCCCGCGCGCAGTGCAGGTCGAGGTCCGGCGCGATGCCCTGGAAGGAACGGCCGCCGTCGAAGATCACGCTGCCGAGCCAGAAGCAGTGGTCCATCGGCCCGATGATCTTCGGCTCCTCGGTCGACCAGGTGCCGGCATACCAGTAGACGCCCGCCATGATGGCTGTCCCTTTTCGTGTGGCGGCAGCAATGCCACGTCCGGGGGCATGGTTGAAGGGGGCGCCGCGCGCGCCTAGGCTGCCGCCGGTTAGCGAATTCCGGGGGGACCGATGCAAATCCATTTCGTCGTCCATGACGAGGGCGACAGCGTGGGCGTGGTGGTGGTGGAAGGCCTGAAGGCCGGCACCAGGCTGAATGGCTGGATCATGGACCAGGACAAGATGATGGAGTTCGACTCGAAGTCGGACATCCCGATCGGCCACAAGCTGGCGATCCGCCCCATCGCCAAGGGCGACACCATCATGAAGTACGGCACGGATATCGGCCGCGCGGTCGCCGATATCGGTGCCGGCGAGCATCTGCACGTGCACAACGTCAAGACGAAGCGCTGGTAAGGGAACGCGACCGATGGGCCTGAACCTGAGAGATGCCAGCTTCGAAGGCTGGCGGCGCGAGAACGGCCGCATGGGCGTGCGCAACCACGTCATCATCCTGCCGGTGGACGACCTGTCCAACGCCGCGGCGGAAGCCGTCGCCAACAACATCAAGGGCGCGCTGGCCATTCCGCACGCCTATGGCCGCCTGCAATTCGGCGCCGACCTCGACCTGCATTTTCGCACATTGATCGGCACCGGCACCAACCCGAACGTCGCCGGCGTCATCGTCATCGGCATCGAGCCGGGCTGGACCGGCAAGATCGTGGAGGGCATCGCCAGGTCCGGCAAGCCGGTCGAGGGTTTCGCCATCGAGCAGAATGGCGACATCAACACCATTGCCAGCGCCTCCCGCGCCGCCTACCGGCTGGTGAAGCACGCCTCGAAGCTGAAGAAGTCCAAGGCGCCGCTGGTGGAGCTGTGGGTCTCGACCAAGTGCGGCGAAAGCGACACCACCTCCGGCCTCGCCTCCTGCCCCACCGTCGGCAATTCCTATGACAAGCTTTGGGCCAACGGAAATACACTCGTTTTCGGCGAGACCACCGAACTGACCGGCGGCGAACACCTGGTGCTCGCTCGCTGCAAGACGCCCGAAATCGGGAAACAGTTCCAGGCGATGTTCGACCGCTACCAGCGCGTGGTGGAGGTGAACAAGACCAGCGACCTGTCGGACAGCCAGCCCACCAAGGGCAACATCGAGGGGGGGCTTACCACCATCGAGGAAAAGGCGCTCGGCAACATCACCAAGATCGGCAAGAAGTGCACGGTCGACGGCGTGCTGGACAAGGCCGAGGTGCCGACCCATTCGGGCCTGTGGTTCATGGACAGCTCCTCCGCCGCGGCGGAGATGGTGACGCTGTGCGCCGCCTCCGGCTTCGCGGTGCACACCTTCCCGACCGGCCAGGGCAACGTCATCGGCAACCCGATCCTGCCGGTCATCAAGCTGACGGCGAACCCGCGCACCCAGCGCACCATGTCCGAGCACATCGACGTCGACGTGACCGGCCTGCTGCAGAAGCAGATGAACATGGACGAGGCCGGCGAGGCGCTGCTGGATTGCATCCTGCGCACCGCGGACGGCGAACTCACGGCGGCCGAACTGCTCGGCCACCGTGAGTTCAGCCTGACGCGGCTTTACGAAAGCGCCTGACCGGGCGCCGGCACCCCTTGCTGGGTGCCGGCCTCTGCCGGAAGCAGCCGCAGCGCGGTGCGCGCCGCGCCGCCCACTTCCAGCTCCACCGCGGCGGCGCCTTCGGCCCGCAGCGCCTCCGTCAGGCGGTTTTCCGGCGCGCCGATCACCAGCGCGGCCGTCACCGAATCCGGGAAGCGGCGCTTGAGCCGGCGCAGCAGGTAGCGCGCGGCGGCCGCCGAGGCGCCGCCCTCCACCGTGCACAGCCAGGCCTGGCGCACGCCGGAGGGCTCGAAGCCGGTCAGGTCGCCGCCGCGCAGCAGCTCGGCCGGCGCCGCCACGGCGCCGAAGCCGCGCTTGCGCAGCACCTGCGCCAGCATCGCCGCCACGGCCTCGTCGAAGGGACCGCGACCAGCCAGGCAGATCACCGCGCCGGGCTGGGCCAGTGCCTCGGGTGCGGGCGGCGGATCGGGCGGCGGAGGCGGCGGTGCGTCGTCGCCATCCGGCTCGGCCAGGGGCTTCTGCGGCGCCTGGTCGTCCTCGACCTCCTCCTCCAGATCCTCGACCAGCGAGGCGACGCGGGCCCGCACCGCCACCAGACGTTCCTCGGCGAAGCTGCCGCGCAGCGCATCGGCCTGCGCCAGGGCCAGGGCCGGCAGCGCCACCTCGTCGTAGTAGGCGGACAGGCGGTGGTCGCGCAGCATCGTCTCCGCCTGCTCGCCCAGCGCATCGGCATCGCCGGCCAAAGCGCGCTGGTAGAAGGTTTCGGGCGGGTCGAGCGGTGGTCGGTCGCCGAGGGCCACCTCCAGGAACTCGAACCGCTCCACATGCCGCCCGAGCACCACAAGGCACACGGTCAGCGGCACCGCCAGGATCAGGCCGATCGGGCCCCACAGCCAGGTCCAGAAGGTGGCGGCGGCGATCACGGCGATGGGCGACAGGCCGGTGGAATGGCCGAAGACCAGCGGCTCGAAAACCTGGCCCATCAGGCCCTCGCCGATGGCGAACAGGATCAGCACCAGCAGCGGCATGGTCCAGCCCGGCTCCACCGCCAGCGCCAGCAGCAGCGGGAAGGCGACGGCGACGATGGTGCCGACGAAAGGCACGAAGCGCATCAGCCCGGCCAGGATGCCCCACAGCACCGGCTGCGGCACGCCGATCAGCAGCAGCGCCAGGGTGATGACCACGCCATAGGCGGCGTTCATCGCGGTCTGCGCCAGGAAGAAGCGGGACAGGCGATAGGCCGCATCGTCCATCGCCGCCATGGTGCGGTGCAGGTCGTCGGCGCCGACCAGGCGGATCACGCGGTCGCGCAGATCCTCCCGGTACAGCAGCACGAAGACCACCAGCACGACGACGATGCCGAAGGTGGCCAGCGGCAGCAGCAGCGGCTCGATGATGTTCTGCAGCAGCTCGAACGGCCGCGGCGCGGGGGCCTGCACCTCGACCAGCAGCGGCGGCACGGCATTGGCGGCCGCCGGTTCCGGCCGCTGTGCCGCGGCCTGCTCGGCCCCATCGGCCAGGCCGCGCAGCATCTCCTGCGCCCGTTCCAGCATGCCGCCGCTGGCGTTGACCGAGGCCAGCTTGCGGTTGAGCTCCCATTGGTAGATCGGGATGTCGGTGGCCAGTTCGCTGAGCTGGCGCCCCATCACCAGCCCCAGCATGCCGATGACGGCGACCGCCGCCAGCACCGCCGCCAGCACGCCGACGACGCGCGGGATGCCGATGCGGCGCAGCGCGCGGGCGATCGGCGCCAGCACGAAGGACAGCAGGACGGCCAGCGCCAGCGGCACCAGCAATTCGCGCGCGAAGTACAGCACGGCGACCACCACCAGCGCGGCCTGCGCAATGGCGCCGCCATCCTTGGGGACGCCAGCCGGGCGGACGCGCCGGTCCGCGATGGGCGGTAGCTTGGGCATTGAAGTTCGGATCCTTGGGTCGCGCGGGGCAGCTGTGCTGGAACCGGAACGCCGCCGCACCGGTCCGGGTTCACGCATGGCAGCCCGGTGCCGACGTTTCTTCACGTATTTTCATCCGGGCCGGCGGGTTTCTGCCGGCGATGGGGAGGACAAGGACCGCGCACGGTGCCAGATGCCAGGGCATGCAAGCCTCAGCGCCCCCCGTCGAGCATCCGGCTCCACCCGCCTATGCCGCCGGAGCGCCGGTGCCGTGGTGGCTGAAGCTCGGGGTGAAGCTGGTGCTCGGGGCGCTGCCGGTGCCGGCGGGCGCCTGGCGCGCGCTCGGGCTGCGCCGGCATTCCTTCTTCGCCGCCGATCCGGCGCGGCTGGTGGCGCCACTGGCCGGCCGCGCCCAGCGTTTCGCCGAACTGGCCGGCCGGCCCCCGCGCGGGGTGCTGGAGGTCGGGCCGGGGGCGATGGTGCTGCGCGCGCCGGTGGCGGCGGCGCTGGGCTTCGGGCCGGTGTGGTACCTGGATGTCGAGGATTCCGCGCCGCGCGACCTGGCGCCGTATCGTGCCGCGGCCGAGGCGGCGCGGGCGGCGGGGCTGGTGCCGCCCGACCTGTCCGGCTGCGCCAGCCGGGCCGAAATCCTGGCAGCCTGCGGCGCCCGCCTGCTGGTCGGCGAGACGGGGGCGCTGGCCGCGGTGCCGGACGCCTCGGTGGACCTGGTCTTCTCGGAAGTGGCGCTGGAGCATGTGCGCCGCGACGACCTGGCGCCGCTGCTGGGCGCACTGCGGCGCGTCACGGCGCCGGGCGGGCTGGGCCAGCACGCGGTGGATTTCCACGACCACCTGGGCGGCCGGCTTCGCCACCTGGCCTTCACGCCGGAGTTCTGGGAGGGGAGGGCGGTGGCGCGCGCCGGGCTGTACTGCAACCGGCTCGGCCTGTCGCAGATGCTGGCGGCCTTTGCCGCCGCAGGTTTCAGGGCCGAGGCGGACAGCCAGCTGGTCTGGCGCCTGCCGCCGCTGCCCAAGGGCGGCGCGCATCCCGCGCTCGGCCGCGCGCCGGAGGATGACCGCATCTGCCACGCGACGATCGAGACCCGGGCGGGCTGATCACCCGCCCCGGCCCCGCGGCGCCTCAGGGGCGCGTCGTGGCGGCCCGCGCGGCCTTGCCGGGCGCTGTCCCGTCGGCACCAACCGCGCCACAAGCCTCGGCGGCAACGCCAGGTGCCGCACGCTCCGGCGTCGTGCCCATGCCCCCGACCAGGGCGGCCAGCGCGCGGCACAGCAAGGCGATGCGCGACGGCGCCTGTTCCTGCGCCGGCAGGGGATGTCCGAGCGCGAAGACCGGCGGGCCGCCGCCCAGCGCAACCGCGGCGACGTAGCGCGGCCGGTCCGGGTCCGGCAGGCCGGCCTCCGGCCGGTGGAGCACGTCCAGTACCGCCGCGCCGCCAGTGCCGTAGCCGATGGCCACCACCAGCCCGGCGCCCAGCGTCTGCGCCATGGCCTCCAGCGCGCCGCGCGCACTTTCCACAGCGCTGGCATGCTCGCCATGCGATGCGTCGCAGCGCAGCGGCACGAGTTCGAGCACCGCCGCGTGTTCGGACAGCAGTGCCGACACCAGCAGGTCGTACGCCGCATCGCGCAGCGGTCGCATCGTCAGCAGGACAATGGCGCCATCGCCCACCTGCCAGGATGGCGGCAGGTTGAGCAGCATGCCCGTGCGGCAATCCGGGCTGGCCGCCGATGTCACCTCGAGATGGTGGAAGGTGGTGTACTCATCGGCGAGGACCGGCGCCGCGGCGAGGCCGGCGGCGAAGGCCAGGGCCAAGGCGGAAAGACGAGATGGCGTCATGGGCTTCCTCCTGTCACGGCGCGGGCGCCAAGGGTCGGCAGACCCTCGATCGGCTGCAGGAAGGCTGAGGCACGGAGCGGGCAGGGACCCGGGGCTGTCGAGGCCGCCTCGGCCCGACCGGATTCTAGCAGCGTTGGATTTCACGGCCGTTGCACCGCCAGGGTCGCGGCGAAGAAGCTCGCGGCATGGGCCGAGGACAGTTCCGCGGCCTCGTGCCAGTAGCCGACGGATACCAGGAAGCCGGGCCTGCCGGGCCAGGGCAGCTTCAGGGCTTCATGCGGGCCGAGAGGCGGCAGGTCCCAGGCATATCCGGCACCCTCGTACTGCCGGCGGCGCACCGGCGCCGTGCGGGCGAGGTGGGCCGTGGCGCCGATGCAGTCGGCGGGCGGATTGGTCGGATCCGCATCGCCGTGCAGCAGCAGGATCGGCATAAGCAGCCGCGCGCTGGTGGCAGCCAGGCTCGCGGCGAGATCGCCGCAGCCGGGATAGAGCAGCGCCAGGGCCGCAACGCGCTGGCCGTGGGTGGAACTCGCGGCGACCAGGGCTGCAACCCGGCCGGCGGAACCGAAGGCGAGGAGGCCGACCGCCGCGTCGGCGAAGTGCGGATCCTCGGCGAGAAGGTCGATGATCGTGGTCAGGCGATCGATTGCGGCAGCCGTTTCGTCGAGCGCCACCGCGGGCGAGGCCCCGTCCGCGGAGATCGACTGCATCTCCACGTGCAGCACCGGGATTCCGGCCGCGGTGATCTGATCGCCGTAGCGCCAGCCGCGATGATCGATGCCGGAGGAGTCATGGATCGCGATGACCACCGCCGGCGGCGCTGCCGGCGCAGCACGATCGGACGACCACAGGATTCCCACGGCGCCCACATTGATCTTCGTGCCGGCCGAAGCACGCCCGGCGCTGACAAGTGTGCAGCCGAGAGCGACGCCGATCATCAGGCAAAGGGCAACCCGGGCGCCATCCCGGCAGCGCGGCGGGACCTTGCGCCGAGGCGTCATGAATCGAGCCGCATCGTATGGACGGCCCCGGCAGGAGGACCGTGAATGCGTCGCCAGAGGACGGACGCCAGCGTCACGACGACGTTCCACGCCCGGGCGAGCGTCACGCGGAGGAGGGTGCCGCCATAGGCACGGGCGGCGGCCTCGACATCGATGGGGTCGGCATGCCGGACCGCGGCGCAGACGCGCATCCGTGCCGCCTCGACCACCTCTGCGCGATGGGCTGCATGCAGCGGGTCATCACTGTGGAGGCCTTTCGTTACCTTGACGGAAAAAATCTTCTCGGCTGCGCGCATGACGACATGCTCCAAAGCTCGAAGCAGGTTCCCACACCAAAATGTCCTGCGGTTGGGCTATCGTCGGCAGCCGCGTGCATTCCTGCCGGATCTGTCCGGGCGCTGCGCTTTCTGTCGGTTTCCTCGCAACCGAATGGTCATGGCCAGCTCAGGCGGAACACGCGGCTCGAAAGGGGCGACCCATGGTAGTCACCTGGCTCTGGCTCGACACCGGGCGGCTGGCGCATCTCGACATCTTCCGCGCCAGCAGTTCGGCGGAACTCGACGGCGGATTGGGCACAAGCGTACGTCTCCCGCCGTCGAGCCCTGTCCATCGCCACACGCTGCGGGACCGTGCGCTGTGGCGCACGCAGTTCGAGGCCCTGGTCTCCGGCATGGCGACCCGTGGGGCCGGCGCCATCCTGGCGAGCCATGGGGATAGTCGCTTCGCGACCGGCGTCTCGATCGGCGGCGAGCGGGGCGATTCCCATTGCTGCACGACGCTGCTGCACGGCCACCTGGCGCTGGACGGCATGGGCAGTCCCGTGACGGGCACGGTGGCGAAGGGTCTGGTCCTCCGCCCCGACGCACGGGTCCGGCCCATGACCAGCGATGCCTGCGCGCGCACCAACGTCTTCATCAGGGCTTCGGATGCGGGACTTCGAGCGGCTGGAAGGCAACGCCGTCGCACTGGCCTCCGTCACCGACCCGCTGGTGGCGCTGGTCCTGCAGGCCGTGCCGCACAACTAGACGGATCAGCTGCAGAGAGGCCCTCCAGTACGACACCGGCCCATGTCCGGCGTGCGGAGGATTTCATGCCCGCGCCGTGCACGAAGCCGCTCCGCATCGCCGAGGTCGCCGCCGCAGCCGGATGCAGCGTCCGGACGCCGGAGATCGTGTTCCGGCAGTTCCGCGGCACGACGCCGCTGGCGGCGCTGCACATGCTGCGGCCGGAGCAGGCGCGTGCCGCATTGAAGCGCGGTGCGGCAGGTGCCTCCACCGGGATTGTCACGGCCCGGTACGGCTTCACCAACCCGTCGCGATTCAGCGCCGCCTTCCGCCGACGCTTCGGCGAGACGCCATCCGAGACCGCCCGGTCCGCGGCGCGATCCTGAAGCCGGGGTCGCCCATCGGCAGATTTCCGTGGATGGCGCCGCGCGCGGCTGCCACTCTCGGCGGAACAGGACGCTGCCATGGGAGGCTTCATGATCCGCCAAATTGTCCGGCGCCGCACCACGCTTGGCCTTGCCGCGATGCCCTTCCTGTCCCGCACGGGGCAGGCGCAGCAGCCCTTCCCGGAGCGCAACCCGCGCTACATCGTGCCCTTCCCGCCCGGCGGGCTGACCGACATCATGGCCCGCCTGGTGGCGCAGAAGCTGGGCGAGATCTGGAACCGGCCCGTCGTGATCGACAACCGCGCCGGCGGCAACGCGCTGATCGGCGCCGACGCCGCGGCGAAGTCGCCGGCCGATGGCCACACGCTTCTGGCCATCACCCTGACCCATGCGGTGAACGCCACGCTGTTCCCCAACGCCCCCTATGATTTCCGGCACGACTTTTCCGTCATCTCCCTGCTCGGCTCGCTGCCCTTGGCGGTGGTGGTGAATGCGGAGAAGAACCCGCGCGACGACCTGCCGGCGCTGGTGGCGCGCAGCCGGCGCGATCGGCTCAATGTCGGATCCTCCGGCACCGGCTCGCCACCGCATCTGGGGCTGGAGCTGTTCCGGCGCGTGGCCCGCGCGGGCGAGAACATCGTCCACGTGCCGTATCGCGGCGGCGCACCTTCCGTCACCGACCTCGCCGGCGGGACGCTGGACATGATGGTCTCGAACCTTCCCGAATGCCTGGCGCAGATCCGCGGCGGCCGCTTGCGGGCCCTGGCGGTGACCAGCGCGGAACGCCACCCGCTGGTGCCGGAGGTGCCGACAGTGCGGGAGATGGGCCTGCCGGAACTCGAGATCACCAACTGGACGGCGGTGCTGACCAACGCCGCGGTGCCGCCCGCCATCCTGGCCCGGCTGGAACGCGACGTGATGGCGGCGATCGGCGATGCCACCGTCAGCCAGCGGGCGCGCGACGGCGGCTTCCAGGTGCTCGGCTGGGACAGCGTGCGGTCCACGCAATTCGTCCGCGCGGAGACGGAGCGCTGGGCCACCCTTGTCACGGAGGCCGGGATCAAGCCGGATGCGTGAAACCGTCCGGGACTGACCCGATGCCGCGCCTGACCCTCGCCGAAGCCGAAGCCCTCGCCACCGCAGCCCTTGCCGCCGCCGGCGCCAATCCGGCGATGGCCGCGCCCACCGCCCGTGCCCTGGTGGCGGCGGAGGCGGAAGGGCAGGGCGGCCATGGCCTGTCCCGCGTGCCGCAATATGCCGGCTTCCTGGCCAATGGCCGGGCCGATGGCGCAGCGGTGCCGGCGGTGGTGGCGGAACGCGGCGGCGCGGCGCTGGTCGATGCCCGGCACGGCCTGGCCTATGCGGCGCTGGATTTGGCGGTGGCGGAGGCGGCGCGGCGCGCCCGCAGCCACGGCGTCGCCTTCATCGGCATCGCCAACAGCCACCACGCCGGCGCCATGGGCCTGCCGGTGGCGGCGCTGGCGCGGCAGGGGCTGGTGGCGCTGGCCTTCACCAACTCCCCGGCCGCCATGCCGGTGCCCGGCGGCCGCCGGCCGCTGATGGGCACCAATCCCATCGCCGCCGCCTTCCCGCGCCGGGACGCGGCGCCGCTCATCATTGACATGGCCCTGTCCGAGGTGGCGCGCGGCAAGATCATGGTGGCGGCGAAGGCGGGGAAGAAGATCCCGCTCGGCTGGGCGCTGGATGCCGAGGGCAACCCGACCACGGATCCGAACGCCGCGCTGTCGGGCGCCATGCTGGCGATGGGCGGCACCAAGGGGGCGCTGCTGGCGCTGGTGGTGGAGTTGCTGTGCTGCGCCCTGACCGGCAGCGCCTTCGGCTTCGAGGCCGATGGCTTCTTCACCGAGGAAGGCAACCGCCCGCGCCTCGGCCAGGCGCTGCTGGCCATCGACCCGGGCGCGCTGGGCGGGCAGGACAGCTTCGCCGAGCGGATCGAGTTCCTGCTGGCCGCCATGCAGGGCGACCCCGGCGTGCGCCTGCCCGGCAGCCGCCGCGCCGCCCTGGCCGCCCGCGCGGCGGCGGAGGGGCTGGAGGTGCCCGAAGCCCTGCTGGCACAACTGCGCGACCTGGCCGGAAAGACCTGAGACCCATGCAGACACCTGCCTTCACCGTGGGCGAACCCGTGGCGTCCTTCCATGCCCGGTCCAGCACCAACCCGCGCTTCGCCTTCGACACCACGGCCGGTCGCTGGATCATGGTGCTGATCCCCGGCTCCCTCGCCACGCCCGGACTTTCGGAGCGGCTGGCCGCCATGGTCGGGCCGCATGCGGCGCGGCTGGATACGCTGCACGCCTACATGCTGGTGATCGGCACCGACCCGGCGGACGACCAGGCCCGCCGGCTGGTGGATGGCCCCGGCCGCCGCGTGTTGTGGGACGATGACGGCAGCGCCCGCCGCGCGCTGCGGGCGGTGGAGGGCGATGGCACGCTGCGCACCGGCTGGCTGCTGCTCGACCCGATGCTGCGCGTGTTCCGCGTCTGGCCGCTGGACCGGGGGGCCGAGGCGATGGAAACCCTCGCCGCGCTGCCACCGCCGGCCGAGCACGCCGGGGTGCCCGTCGTGGCGCCCGTGCTGGTGCTGCCGCGCGTCTTCGAGCCCGCCTTCTGCCAGCGCCTGATCGCCGAGTATGAGCGCATCGGCGGCGGCGAAAGCGGCTTCATGCGGGATGAGGGCGGCCGCACCGTCGGCGTCATGGATGCCAGCCACAAGCGCCGCCGCGACGCCTTCCTCGAGGACGAGACGCTGCGGACGCAGATCCGCGCCCGGCTGAACGCCCGCCTGGTGCCGGAGATCCGCCGCGCCTTCCAGTACGAGGTGACGCGGCTCGAGCGCTACGTCGTCGCGTGCTACGATGCGGCCGACAGCGGCTTCTTCCGGGCACACCGGGACAACACCACCAAGGCCACCGCGCATCGCCGCTTCGCCGTCACCATCAACCTCAACACCGGCGAGTATGAGGGCGGCGAGCTGAATTTTCCGGAGTTCGGCCCGCGGACCTATGTGGCGCCGGCGGGCGGCGCTGTGGTGTTTTCCTGCTCACTGCTGCATGAGGCCCGGCCGGTGGCGAAAGGGCGGCGATACGCCTTCCTGCCGTTCCTGTATGATGAGGCCGCCGCGGCGGTGCGCGAGGAGGGTGCGAGATTTCTGGGTTCGAACGACGCTTTACCCCAAAGGGTGACCGAGGCCAGGGAGACCGGGTCCAGGGAGACCGGGTCCAGGGAGACCGGGGCCGGGGCGAGGGCGGAGGCCTAGGCCGCGACGCCGAATTGCGGCCGGAGCTGCAGAACACCCCCCGCCCGCCGGTGGAACCCGGCCAGGTGCCGGTGCGCGGCTGGCGGGATTCGGATCTCGACCGGCTCTGCGGCCCCGCCGCCGCGGCGGCCGCCTTCGCCGTGCGGCCGGATTCCGTGCTGCGGCTGTTCTATGCGGCGACCCGGCGGCGGGAAGTCGGGCCGCTCTGCGCCATCATGGCCCGCACGCGCCGCCCGTACCGGGAGGTAACGCCGGAGGAACTGGTCCGCATCGCCGGTACGGAACACCATGGCGGCGTCGTCGCCGTGGCGGTGCCGCGGGAAGTGCCGGCGCTGGGCGCCGGGCCGTTCCCGCCCGCGCTGCTGGCGGCACGCGTGCTGCCGCTGCTGGACGGCATCGGCAACCCGCATAATTTCGGCGCCATCGCGCGCTCCGCCGCCTTCTTCGGCTGCGCCGGGGTGATGCTGTCCGACGATCCGCGGCAGTGCCTGCCTTCCGATGCCGCCTACCGCATCGCGGAGGGGGGGCTGGAACATCTGGCCCTGTTGCGCCTGGCCAATCCGGCGGTGGCGCTGCGGGCGCTGGCGCCGCGCTTCACCACCGTCGCCGCCGTCGCCGCCGGCGGCGTCGCGCCCGAAGCCCTGCCGCGCGGAAAACCCTTCGTGCTGGCCCTGGGCAACGAGGAGCTGGGCCTGCCCGGCCTGACGGCGGCCGCCTGCGCGCATCGCGTCACCCTGCCGGGCAGCGGCCGGGTGGAAAGCCTGAACGTCTCCGTGGCGGCGGCGGTGCTGATCCACGCCCTGTCGGCTTGACCACGGAGGTCGATGTCCTCGTCATCGGCGCCGGTGCCGCCGGCATCGCCGCGGCGCGCGCGGTGCGGGCGGCCGGCCGCAGCGTGGTGGTGCTGGAGGCGCGGGGGCGGGTCGGTGGCCGCGTGGTGACGGACCACCGCCTCGGCGTGCCCTTCGACCTCGGCGCCGCCTGGCTGCACAATGCCGGGGACAACCCGCTGGTCCCCCTGGCGGACCAGCTTGGCGCCAGGCTGGTGGATTCGGACGCGCTGCGGCAGGAACGCACCCTGGTCGGCAACCGCCCCGCGACCGAGGCCGAGCGCGCCGCCTACGACGCCGCCTGGGATGATTTCGCCACCCGCACCGAGGCCCGCGCCGCCGCCGGTGGCCCGGATTGCAGCGTGGCGGAGGCCGCGCCGCGCGGCGGGCCCTGGGATGCGACGGTTTCCGCCTGGCAGGGCGACATCATCGCCGCCGCGCCGCTCGACCGCATCAGCCTGCGCGACTTCGCGGACACCGCCCTGAATGGCGGCAACCGCCTGCCGGAACAGGGTTTCGGCACGCTGCTCGCCCGGCTGGCGGAGGGGCTGCCCATCCGCCTGTCCGCCCCCGTCACCCGGCTGTCCTGGGGCGGGTCGGTGGCGGTGGCGGAGGGCGCCTTCGGCACGCTCCGCGCCCGCGCCGTCATCGCCACCCTGCCCACCGCCGTCCTGGCCGCGGAGGCGCTGCGCTTCGACCCGCCGCTGCCGCCGGAGGTGATGCAGGCGGCGCACGACCTGCCGCTCGGCACCGTCGCCAAGGTCGGCTTCCGCGGTGCGGATGGCCTGGGGCTGCCAGCCTTCACCTCGGTGGATCGCCAAATCCGGCCCGGCGAGCCGCTGGTGGCGATGAGCGCCCGGCCCTTCGGCCGCGACATCCTGGCCTGCCATGTCGGCGGCGACGCCGCGGCGGCGCTGGAGGCGGAGGGCGACGCGGCGCTGGAGGCGTTCATGCGGGCCGAGGTCACCCGTCGCTTCGGCGCCGAGGCCGCGAGGACGTTGCGGGATGGCACGATCGTGACCGACTGGCTGCGCGACCCATTCGCGCGCGGCGTGTACAGCCATGCCCGCGTCGGGCGGGCCTCGGCCCGTGGCATTCTCGCGCAACCCCTGGCCGGCGGCCGGCTTTGCCTCGCCGGCGAGGCCTGCCACGCGCGGCTGGCGGGAACCGTCGGGGGCGCCTGGTGGTCCGGCGAGGCGGCGGCGCGCGCCGCGCTCGCTGCATTGCGGCAGCGCTCCGAAGCGACCACTTGATGCTGTGGCAGTCACAGGGGCTCGGGCGCTGGCGGATGGTCTGATGGTGCGGGAGGCGGCGGGCGAGCGCGTTTTGGCGCTGTCCGGCCGCGTCGATACGCCGGCCGCCGCCGCGATGTGGACCGGGCTGATGGCGGAGGCGCGCAAGCCCGGCGGCCCGCTGGTGCTCGACCTGTCGGCGGTGGAGGCGGTGGATACCACGGGCGCCACGATGCTGCTGACTGCCGAATCCACCAGCCCCGAGGGCCGCATCGAGGGGGCCAGCCCCGGCGTCGCCGCGGTGCTGGACCGGGTGCGGGTGGCGCTGGCGGCGCCGCGGCCGAAACTGGTGCCGTATCGCTTCTCGCCGCTGTCCGGCGTCGGCCGCCGCGCCGTCGGCGCGCTGCGCAACGCCGTGGATGCGGTGGCCTTCGTCGGCGAGGGGCTGGTGGTGCTGCTCGGCACGCTGATCCGCCCCGGCCGGCTGCGCTGGCGCGAATTGCTGCGCCACCTGGACGAGGCCGGCACCAAGGCCTTCGGGCTGGCGGTGCTGCTGGGCTCGCTGCTCGGCGTCATCCTGGCCTTCCAGTCGGCCATCCCGCTGCGCCAGTTCGGCGCCGAGGTCTTCGTGCCGAACCTGGTCGGCATCTCCCTGCTGCGCGAGCTTGGACCGCTGATGGCCGGCGTCGTGCTCGCCGGGCGCACCGGCTCGGCCTACGCCGCCGAGCTCGGCACCATGACGGTGAACGAGGAGGTGGCGGCCTTGCGCATCATGGGCATCGACCCGATGGCCCTGCTGGTGCTGCCACGCGTGCTGGCCGGGATGCTGGTGATGCCGGTGCTGTCGCTGCTGCTGACCCTGGCGGGGCTCGCCGGCATGGCGATGATCATGGGGCTGCTCGGCTTCCAGTTGACCACCGTGGGCCAGCAGCTCGCCGGCGCGCTGTCGCTGACGGACCTTCTGGGCGGGCTGTTCAAGGCGGCCGCCTTCGGGCTCGCCATCGCCATCATCGGCTGCCGCGCGGGCCTCGGCGCCGGGCGCGGGCCGCGCGCGGTGGGCGATGCGGCGACGTCGGCCGTGGTCGGCGGCATCGTCGCCATCGTGCTGCTCGATGGCGCCTTCGCGGTGCTCTACGAAAGGCTGGGCATTTGAGCGAGGACGCACCCCCGACCAGTGTGCCGGCCGTCATCGAGGCGCGCGACCTGACCGCGCGCTTCGGCAGCAACACCCTGTTCGAGCATGTGAGCTTCGACGTGCAGCGTGGCGAGGTCTTCGTCATCCTCGGCGGCTCCGGCTGCGGCAAGTCCACGCTGCTGAAGCTGATGATCGGCCTGGTGCCGCCCGCCGCGGGCCGTGTCGGCATCCTCGGCACCGATGTCTGGTCGACCGAGGGCGAGGGGCGGCTCGACCTGCTGAAGCGCATCGGCGTCATGTGGCAGCAGGGCGCCCTGTTCGGCTCTCAGACCCTGCTGGAGAATGTCGAGATGCCGCTGGCCGAGCACACCACCCTGCCGCCGGACGCACGGGGGGAGGTGGCGCGCGCCAAGCTTGGCCTGGTGGGGCTGTCGGAAGCCGCGGCGCGGCTGCCCTCGGAGGTCTCGGGCGGCATGCTGAAGCGCGCCGGCATCGCCCGCGCGCTGGCGCTGGACCCCGCCATCCTGTTCCTGGACGAGCCCTCCGCCGGGCTGGACCCGATCACCTCCGCCGGGCTCGACGAGCTGATCCGGGACCTGTCGCGTTCGCTCGGCACGACCTTCGTGGTGGTGACGCACGAACTGGCCTCGATCCTCGCCATCGGCGACCGCTGCATCATGCTGGACAAGGAGGCCAAGGGGATGATCGCGGAAGGCGACCCGCGCGAGCTGCGCGACCACGGCACCCACCCCACGGTGCGCGCCTTCTTCCGGCGGGAGGCCGCGTAATGGGCGGCGGGCGCATGCTCTATGCGCGGGTCGGCGCGCTGGTGCTGGTCGGCATCGTGCTGGCGGTGGCCTTCGTGCTGTTCCTGGCCGGCGGGCGCGGCCTGCAGGCGACGGAGGTGTTCGAGACCTATTTCGAGGAATCGGTCCAGGGCCTCGATGTCGGCGCGCCGGTGCGCTACCGCGGGGTCGCGATCGGCCGGGTGACGCAGATCGGCCTGGTCGCGGCGGAATACCCACGGCAGGCGGGCACCAGCTACAGCGCCGGCTTCCAGCGGGTGTTCCTGCGCTTCGCCGTCGACCTCGCCCAGGTCGGCGAGACGCCGGACCTGGCGGAGGCCGTGCGGCTCGGCCTGCGGTCGCGCATCACGGCGCAGGGCATCACCGGCGTGAACTACCTCGAGCTGGACTTCGTCAATCCGGACCGCTTCCCCGTGCCCAACCTGCCCTGGACCCCGCGCAACCCGGTGATTCCCGGCGTGCCCTCCACCGTGGCGCAGGTGACGAATGCGGCGGAGCTGCTGATCTCGCGCCTGGCCGACCTGCCGGTGGACGAGATCACCCGCGACATCGCCGGCCTGCTGTCCAACCTCAACAGGCAGACCGGGGATGGCGACCTGGCGCAGGTGCTGCGGGAGGCGGCGCTGACCATGACCCTGCTGCGCAGCACGGTGCAGGACAGCGACCTGGCCGGGGCGGTGGCCGAACTGCGCGCCGTGGCCACCGATGCCCGCGCCCTGGTCGGCAGCCCCGAGATCCGCGCCGCGCTGCGCAGCGCATCCGGCGCCGCGGCCGAATTGAACCGTGCCGCGCAGCGCATGCCGCAGGCGGTGGACGGCTTCGAGCGCACCATGCGCTCGGCGCGGGAGACCACCGTGGACATCCAGGCGGAGCTGATCCCCATCCTCATCGACCTGCGGGCCACCACCGCCAACCTGCGCGCCACCGCCGAACAGCTGCGCCGGGCGCCGTCCCAGCTTCTGTTCGGCGCGCCGCCGACCCCGGATCGCCGCCGATGAACCGCCGCATGCTTCTGTTGTCCGGGCTCGCGCCGCTGGCGCTGTCCGGCTGCTCGATCCTGCCGGACCGGCCGGACGTGCCGGTGCGGCGCTTCCCGCTGAACCCACGCCGGCCGAGCACAGCTTCGCCGCCTGCGCGTGGCCGCGTGCTGCTGGTGCGGCGGGTGCGGGCGGTGCCCGGCCTGCAGGATTTCGGCCTGCGCCGGATGCGGCCGGACGGCGCCTACGAGATCCTGCCCTATGAGGAGTGGCTCGCCCCGCCCGGCGACCTGGTGGATGCGGCGCTGCGTGGCTGGCTGCAGGATTCGGGGCTGTTCTCGGCCGTGGTGGGGCAGGGAAGCCGGGCCGAGGCCGACCTGGTGCTGGAAATGCAGCTGACGGTGCTGGAGGCGGCCCCGGCCGCCGGGCAGGCTCGTGCCGGGCTGGCCGGGGTGCTGCTGCGGGAAGGCCGCGCCGGCACCGGAATCATCGGCACGCTGGAAGCGCAGGCGGAGGCGCCATTGGCCGCCGATGCCCGGGCGCCGGAGATGGCGGCCGCAATGTCGGCGGCGCTGGCCCTCGCGATGGGCCGGCTGGAGGCTGATCTGGCGCGGCTCGCGCGCTGACCAGGCCAGGCTTCACGCGCGTTTGACCGCGGCTCGCAGGGGCCGCGGTTTTTTCATGCCACGGGAGCATGATCGAATACCAAGGACATTCCCGGAAATAAGACGGCGTAGGCTGTCTCGTTCATCCTTTTCCCATCTCTGGACGTCATTTTCCGAAACCTGAGAACCAGAGCGTTGTGTCTCCCGCCAGGGGACGTCCCGGCCCGCCGATGCCACCCAGGCACGACGACACAGCCAGGACGTTTCCTGACAAGATACGCAACTTAAGGTTGTCTTACAGTCTGGAAAATCCGGTGTCGCAACTTTAACTTGTGGTCAGTCCATGCGCACACGGAGTGCCCTCGTGGCTTCGGATTGGAACGACGTCTGGGCGGAGTATGATGCGCGCCATCCGGCCTGTCCGGCCGTGCCGGCGCCGGCGGCCTATCCGCCTCGCCCCACCCTGGAGGTTCCGGATGCCCCGGTGGCGCGCCGGCGCCGGACCCGGCCGCTGCTGGCCCTGCTGGTGCCGATCCTCGGCCTGGCCTGGGTCAGCGCGCCCTACGCCACGGCCTGGCAGGTCGGCCACGCCATTGATGCGCTCGACCCCGCGCGGATGTCGCGCCACCTGGACCTGCCGGCCCTGCAATCGGCGGTGCGGGAGGGGCTCGACCTCGGCCCGGTGGCGACCGAGACCGGCCAGGCGGCCGCCTTCCTCCACGGCATGGCGCAGGACATCACCGCGGCCTGGGCCGAACCCGCCGCGCTGGCGCAGGTGGCGCTGGCGCGCGGCGTGACGCCCGGCGCGGCGACCGAGGCGCTGCGCCGCACCGTGCCGATCGGCCTGACCCGGTTCGAGATGCCGCTGCGCGGCCACGTCGCGCCGGTGACCCTGCATCTGGAACTGGCAGGCGATGCTTTGGCGCCGCGCTGGCTGGTCACCGGCGTGAAGCTCGACCGCATGCCGCCGCTGGCACCCGCGGCCCAGCGCTTCAGCGCGTTGAGGTAGCCAGCGCTTCAGCGCGTTGAGGTAGCCAGGGCCAGCGCCTGTTCCAGCACGCGGGCGTCGCCGATGTGGTTGGCCAGGATCAGCACCAGCTTGGCATCCAGCCGGCGCGACGCCGCCTCGTCCAGGTCGCGATGCGCCGCGACCAGCATGGCATAGGCGGCATCCGGATCGGCCAGCCGCGGCGTGGTGTCGAGGCTCATGTCACGGTCTCCCGCATGAAGGCCGCCAGCGCGGCGCGCACCGCATCCGGCCGTGGGGCGGCAAATCGGGCGGCGATGTGCTGGTCCGGCCGGATCAGCACCGCGCCGCCGGGTGGGGCGCCGTAGCGCGCGGCGGCCAGCCCGGCATGGTCCCACAGCGCGCCGGGCGTGTCCTCCGCCGTGACGAACACCGCCCGCAGCCCCGGCACCGGCGTCCAGACCGCGTCGAAGACGAGGAGCGAAAAGTCGCCACCCAGGTGGCGCAGCAGCCAGTCCGGCCGGCCGTCCCGCAGCACCGGCGCATCCGGCGCCGGCGTGCCGGGCACGGCGCCGCCGGGCCAGGGGCCGTCATCCGGGGCGTTCAACGGGCTGTCCGCCAGCAGGGCGGGGCGCGACAGGCGGCCGGAATTGACCATGGCGCGGGCGAAGGCGTGCCCCTCCGCCAAATCCAGCACGGCGTCGCGGTAGGCCCGCGCGGCCGGCGTCTTGGGCGTGATGAAGTCCGTCGCACGGGTCGAATGCAGGATGTTCTCCTCCGCCGCCGCGATGCGCTCCGCGTCGTAGCTGGCGAGCAGGGTCGGCGTGGCCTCCCCGCGCAGGGTGGCGGCCAGTTTCCAGGCCACATTGTCGGCGTCCTGCACGCCGCCATTGCCGCCGCGGGCGCCGAAGGGGCTGACCTGGTGGGCGCTGTCGCCGGCGAAGATGACGCGGTCGTGCACGAAGCGGTCCAGCCGCCGGCAGCGGAAGGTGTAGAGGCTGACCCACTCCAGCTCGAACGGCACCAGCGGGCCGAGCATCTCGGCGACCCGCGCCCGCACCCGTGCCGGCTGCGTCTCCACCTCCGGGTCGGCATCCCAGCCGAGCTGGAAATCGATGCGCCAGATGTCGTCGGGTTGCTTGTGCAGCAGCACGGACTGGCCGGGGTGGAAGGGCGGGTCGAACCAGAACCAGCGCTCGGCGGGAAAGGCGACATCGCCGGTGATGACGACGTCGGCGATCAGGAAGCGGTCGCGGAACACCTGGCCCTGGAAGGCGAGGCCCAGGCTGCGACGGATGAAGCTGCGGGCGCCGTCGCAGGCCAGCAGCCAGTCCGCCCGCAGCGTGTAGGCGCCGCCGGGTGTCGCCACGGCCAGCGTCGCGCCCGTCGCATCCGGGGCCACGGCGGTGACGGCGTGGCGCCAGCGCAGGTCCACGCCGGCGGCGACGCAGGCGTCCACCAGCCATTCCTCGACGTAGTATTGCTGCAGGTTGACGAAGGCCGGGTATTCGTGCCCGGCCTCCGGCAGCAGGTCGAATTCATAGGCCTGCCGGTCGCCGTGGAAGACGCGGCCGGTCTTCCACGTGACCCCCTTCTCCAGCATGCGCGCGCCGAGGCCGAGCCGGCCGTAGATCTCCAGCGTGCGCTTGGCGAAGCAGATGGCGCGGCTGCCGGAGGAGACGCTGTCCTCCTCGTCCAGCACCGTCACCGCCACGCCCTGCCGCGCCAGGTCCAGCGCCAGGGTCAGCCCGACCAGCCCGCCGCCCACCACCACGACGCGGCGATGGTCCTGGCCGGAGGCCGGCGGCGGCGGCGCGGCGTAGGTCGGGTTGGCGCGCGGCATGGGGCTACGGGTGGACCTCGGCGGATTTCATCGCCGTGCCGTGTTCCAGCGCCTGCCACATCGCCACGTCGCGCTCCGCGGTCCAGATCCGCGGGTGGTCGAGGCCCTTGGCCTCGTCGAAGGCGCGGGTGACGTTGAAGGGCATGCAGTGCTCGAAGATCACCCAGGCCCCGTATTTCGGGCGCAGGAAGCCCATGGTGTCGTCATAGACCGCCTTCAGGTCCCAGCCCTTCGCCACGCCCTGCTGCACCCGGGCGAACAGGTCGGAGGTGAAGGACCGCGTGCCTTCGATCGCCTCGGCGCAATCCGCCTTGGTCAGCAGCGCGCGGCCGCGGCCGGGCACCAGCTTTTCGGCGCCCAGCGCCGCCACGGCATCCAGCGTCGCCGACCAGTCGGCGAAATGCGCGTCGCCGCAATAGGGGGTGGCGCCGAATTCCACCGTGTCGCCGGCGAACAGCACCTTTTCCTTTGGCAGCCACACCACGGTGTCGCCCGCGGTGTGGCTGCGGCCGACGTGGATGATCTGCGCCTCCCGCTCGCCGAGCCAGATCGTCATCCGCTTCTCGAAGGTATGGGTCGGCCAGGTCAGGCCGGGGATGCTCTCCTTGCCGCGGAACAGGCGCGGGAAGCGGCCGATCTCGCTGTCCATGTCCTGCTGGCCACGCTCGACGATCAGGTCCCGCGTCACCCGGCTGGCCAGGATGGTGGGATCGCCCCCTGGTGATTCCCCTGCGGGGAAATACCCGCTCGCGCCGAGCACCCGCACCGCGTGGTAGTGCGTCAGCACCACCTGCGTGACCTTGCGCGGCGTCACCTGGGCGATGCGCGCCATCACGTCCCGCGCCATGGCCGGCGTCGCCTGCGCATCCACCACCACCACGCCATCCGGCCCGATGACGATGCCGGAATTCGGATCGCCCTCCGCCGTGTAGGCGTAGAGCCCCGGGCCAAGTTCGTCGAAGGACACCGTCTTGTCGGCCAGGTCCTGGGCCGAGGCGAAACCGGACATGCGCAGGGTCTCCGTCGTTTCGCCTAAACTCGGCCCGCCCGTATCGGCCTGCAAGTCCCGGCCGGCATGCCAGCCGCCGCAACCCGGTGCGCGCGGGGAAGGAGGCTGCGATGCCGTCTTTGTAGGTTCCCATCACGGGTAGGGGAGCCTAGGGTTGCAATCGTGGGACGGCACCCAATCCGCCGGCCCGGATGGCAGGACACCATGAGCCGCAATCCGAACCTGACCCCGCTGCCCGGCAGTTGCGCCGCCTGCACGGTACGCCCCTTCGCCCTGTTCCGCGTGGTCCCGCAGGCCCGCGTGGGGGAGATCGCCAAGGTCCGCACCGGGGTACGCCTGGTGCGGGCGGGGGATGCGATCCTCGACAGCGTCTTCACCCTGTATGCCGGCTGGGCCTTCACCTGGACCGCGACGCCGGATGGCCGCCGCCAGGTGCTGGATTTCCACCTGCCCGGCGACCTGGTGGAACGCACGGAGGATGTGGCGGAGGTCGAGGCGCTGACCGACGCCTCCTTCTGCATCCTGTCGCGGGAGAAGCTCTGCGCCTTCATGGGGGATGATCCGGGCCTCGCCCTGTCCTACGTCGAGGGGCTGACCCGTGACCGCGCCCGCATGCGCGAACGCCTGACCAGTCTCGGCCGGCGCGATGCCGCCGGGCGGGTGGCGCATCTGCTGCTGGAACTGCATGGCCGCCTGCTGCGCCGCGGCGGCGCGGACCAGCGCGGCGCGGCGGTGCCGCTGAAGCAGGCGCATCTGGCGGATGCGCTGGGCCTGTCCGTGGAACACGCCAACCGGGCGCTGGCGGCGATGCGCCGGGATGGCGTGGCGACCCTGGCCAAGGGCCGGCTCGCGATCCTGGACCGGGCGGCGCTGGAGGATCTGGCCGGCTGGGCCACGCCCACGCCGCCGGCCTCCATGGCGTTGCGGAGCCGGGCCGGCTGAACCAGGCGCGGGACGCGGTGGTTGAGGCGCCGGGGCGGCGCCGCTACCTTTCGGGGACGCAACCGGAAACCCGCCCCATGCCGCACCGGACCATCCTGCGCCGATTGTTGGGCCTGCTGCTGCTGCTGGCTTGCCTTGTTCAAGGCCGGCCGGCCCTGGCGCAGGGCGACCCCTCCTTCAACCTGGTCAACCGCAGCGGCCAGGTGATCCGGGAGATCTATGTCTCCCCGACCGATGAGCGCTACTGGGGCGCGGACCTGTTGCAGGCCCAGGTGCTGCCCAATGGCCGCAGCTTCGCGGTGCGCCTGCCACCCGCATCCGGGTGCCGGCAGGATGTGCGGGTGGTCTATGCCGATGGGCGGCCGGAGGAACGGCGGGCGCAGGACACCTGCCGCATCGCGCAGATGGTGTTCGGCGCGGCCGCGAATGCGGCACCCCAACCGGGATCGGCCGGCACGGAAAATCCCTCCTTCAACCTGGTCAACCATGGGGCGCTGAACATCACCGCGGTCCATGTCTCCCCGGTCGAGATGGATTCCTGGGGCAACAACCGGCTGGGCGACCAGTTGCTGACCCCCGGCCGGCACCTGCGGGTCCGGCTGCGCAGCGGTGAATGCGAGAACGACATCCGCATCGTCTGGGCCGATGGCCGGTCCGAGGAACGCCGCCGCATCGATACCTGCCGCATCGTCAACATGGTGTTCGGCCAGTGATCACCCTCGCCGGGCAGTACGGCGCGCTGCGCGCCCGCCGGAAGGCCGGGGCACCGCTGGATTTCGAGGCGCTGCTGCGCGGCTTCTATGCCGGCCTGCTGCGGCCGGGCGACATCGCGGTGGATATCGGCGCCTTCAAGGGCACCCACACCATGCCGATGGCGGAGGCCGTCCGCGGCGACGGCGGCGCGCTGCACGCCTTCGAGGGCAATCCCGAGACCGCCGCGGCGCTGAAGCCCTTCCTGGCGCGGCCGGGACGGGACCACGTGATCCTGCACGAATGCGCGGTGGGAACCCAGGATGGCAAGACCAGCTACGTCATGGCGCTGGACAGCCCGGGCTACAGCGGCCTGCAGCGGCGCGAATACGACCAGCCGAACATGCGCACCCGGCAGGTCACGGTGCGGACCGTGCGGCTGGACACGCAGCTCGGCCACCTGCCGCGGCTGCGCTTCATCAAGATCGACATCGAGGGCGGCGAATTCGATGCGCTGCGCGGCGCGGAGCGGCTGGTGGACCGCCACCGCCCTGCCATCAGCTTCGAGTTCGGCCAGCGCTCCTACAAGGCCTACGGCGTCGAGCCCGCCGCGGTCTACGACTGGTTCACGGCGCGGCGCTACATCCTGTTCGACATCATCGGCAACCCTCTGCTGACCCGCGAACGCTTCCTGCACGCCGATGCCACCCCCGGCCTCTGGGATTTCCTGGCGGTGCCGGAGGAGGTGCCGGAGATGCGCCGCCAGGCCCGCGCACAGCAGCAGCGGGCGGGCTGAAGCGCGCTCAGCCACCCGGGTCAGCCGCCTTGGGGGACGCCCAGCCGCACCCGCAGGCCGGGCGACGCATCCTCGAGCGTGAGGACCATCCCGTGCAGCTCCGCCACCGCCGCCACCAGCGCCAGGCCGAGCCCTGAGCCGGGCGTGGTGCGCGCCGCATCCAGCCGGTGGAAGCGCCGCAGCACGAGGGGCTTCTCGGCGTCGGGGATGCCGGGGCCGTCATCCGTCACCGTGATCTCCGCCCCGCCGCCAGGTGCGCGCCGCAGCGCCAGCGCCACATGCCCGCCGGCGCGGCCATGCAGGATGGCGTTCCCGACCAGGTTGGAGACCATCTGCGCCAGCAGGTCGCGGTCGCCCTGCATCCGGATGCCGGGGGCGAGGTCGGTGGCCAGCGTCTGGCCGCGTTCCGCCGTCGCGCTGGCGTGCAGCTCCGCCACCGTCTCCAGCACCGCCGTCAGGTCCACCGCGGCGAAGGCGGCGCGGCGGGCACCGCTTTCGACCTGGGCGATGCGCAGCAGGGCGGCGAAGACATCCAGGATGCGGTCGCACTCCGCCACTGCCGCCTCCAGCCCCGCAGCCGCCGCGGGCGTGGCGGCGGACAGCGATTCCAGGCGCTGGCGCAGCCGGGTCAGCGGCGTGCGCAGGTCATGCGCGATGTCGTCCGTCACCTGGCGCAGCGCCGCCATCGTGCCCTGCAGGCGGTCCAGCGTCGCGTTCAGGCGCCGCGCCAGCCGGTCGAACTCGTCGCCGCCGGGCCGCGCCGGCAGGCGGGTGCCGAGCCGCCCGGCCTCGACGTCCGCCAGCGCGCGTTCCATCTGCGCCGCGCGCCGCACCACGCCGCGGCCGACCAGCAGCCCGCCGGCCAGCGCCAGCAGCAGCGCGGCCCCGCCGACCCAGCCGGCGGCGCCGAGCAGTTGCGATTGCAGCCCCCGCACCGGCGCCAGGTCGCGCCCGACCAGCAGGAAATGCCCGGCCGGCAGCGGCGCGCCGAAGGCCAGCAGCACGCTCTCGGTGGTGCCGCCATCCAGGTCCAGCGCCGTCCAGCCGGCCTGTCGCGGCGCCGCCGCCAGGTTGCCGGCGATGCGCCCGCCATCCGGCGCGGACAGGAGAAAATACTGGGTGCCGCTGCGATCGGCGGCAATCCGCGCCTCGATCGACAGCGCGATGGAGGCCGGGCCGCCGAGGGCGCCCGCATTCAGCAGCACCCGTACGTCGCGCTCCACCTCCGCCCGGATCTGGCCCTCGGCGAAGCGGGAGGTGGCCCAGAAGGCGATGCCGGCCAGCAGTACGGTGCCAAGCAGCGTCAGCACCAGGTGCAGCAGGGTGATGCGGAAGCCGGTGGTGGCGTACCAGCGGGCGGGTTTTTCGCCCTCAGCCATCGGGTGGCCGGATGACGTAGCCGCTGCCGCGCAGCGTGTGGATCAGGCTGGGCTCGCCGAGCTTGGCGCGCAGCCGGCTGACATGCGTCTCCACCACGCTGGTGCGCGGGTCGAAATGGATGTCCCAGACCTGCTCCAGCAGCATGGTCCGCGTCACCACCCGGCCGGCGTGGCGCAGCAGCACCTCCAGCAGGCGGAACTCGCGCGGTTGCAGGTCGATGCGCTGGCCGCCGCGGGTCACGCTGCGCCGCAGCAGGTCCATCTCCAGGTCGGCGACGCGCAGCAGGCTCGGCTCCGTGCTGAGGGCCGGGCGCCGGCCCAGCGCATGCACCCGCGCCAGCAATTCGGCGAAGGCGAAGGGCTTGGCCAGGTAGTCGTCGGCACCCGAATCCAGCCCCTCCACCCGGTCGCCCAGCCCGGCGCGGGCGGTCAGCATCAGCGCGGGCGTCGCCACCCCGGCGGCGCGCAGCGCGCGGACCAGGCCCAGGCCATCGAGTGCCGGCAGCATCCGGTCCACCACCAGCAGGTCGTAGCCGCCGCCGATCGCCTCCATCAGCCCGGTCCTTCCATCGGCGACGTGGTTCACCAGGTGCCCGGCTCCGGTCAGGCCCCGCGCCACCTCCGCCGCCGTGCCGGCATCGTCCTCCACCAGCAGGATGCGCAAGCGAGGCTCCTCCAACCTTACGAAACCGTATGCCGGCCGCGAGCCGGGCGTGAACCGCGCCCACCAGATGCCGAGAACGGGCCATCCGGATATGGCACCCAGCAGAAGGACCACGCCATGAGCAACGTTTCCACCCCCACGCCCGCGCCCAAGCCGGGCCGCAAGAAGATGTTGGTCGGCGGCCTGCTGGCCCTGGCGCTCGGCACCAGCGCGCTGACCACGCTGCCCTTCGCGGGCAATGCGCAGCCGACGCCCGAGGCTCCGGGCAGCGCCATCACCCTGCCGCGCCAGGTCGGCCCGCAGGGCTTCGGCGACCTCGCCGCCCGCGTCGCGCCGGCCGTGGTGCGCGTCACCGTCACCGGCCAGCAGGCGGCCGCCACCACGGCGGAGATCCCGCCCGAGCTGCGCGGCACGCCCTTCGAGCAGTTTTTCCGCCGCTTCGAGGGCCAGATGCCCCGCGGCCAGCAGCGCGCGCCGCAAGGCCGCCCGCGCATGGGCCAGGGCAGCGGCTTCATCATCGACGCGGCCGGCTACATCGTCACCAACAACCATGTGGTGGGGGAGGCCGATGCGGTGCAGGTGGAGCTGGCCGATGGCCGCGAACTCGCCGCCCGCGTGGTCGGCCGCGACCAGCAGACCGACCTCGCCGTGCTGAAGGTCGACGCCGGCAGCCCGCTGCCCACGCTGGAATGGGGCGACAGCGACCAGCTTCGCGTCGGCGACTGGGTGGTGGCCATGGGCAACCCCTTCGGCCTCGGCGGATCGGTGACGGCGGGCATCGTCTCGGCGCGTGGCCGGCAGATCGGCGCCGGGCCGTATGACGACTTCATCCAGACCGATGCACCGATCAACCCCGGCAATTCCGGCGGCCCGCTGTTCAACGGCAATGGCGAGGTGGTCGGCATCAACACCGCCATCTACGCGCCGGGTGGGGCCGGCAATGTCGGGATCGGCTTCGCGGTGCCGTCCCGCATGGCGCGCAACGTGATCGCCGACCTGCAACGCGATGGCGTGGTGGATCGCGGCTGGCTCGGCGTTTCCATGCAGCCGGTCGATGCCGATCTCGCGGCCGCGCTGCGCCTGCCGAACCAGCGCGGCGCGCTGGTGGCGGGGGTGGAGCCCGGCAGCCCGGCGGCCCGTGCCGGCCTCCGCGCCGGCGATGTCGTGGTCGGCGTCGCGGGGCGGGAGGTGGCGACGCCGCGCGACCTGGCCGTGGCGGTGGCGGAGATCGAGCCGGACAGCGAGACCACGCTGGCCCTGCTGCGCGACGGGGAGCGTGTGGAACAGGCGGTGACGCTGGGCCGTCGCGAGGCGCCGCGGCAGCAGGCCCGCGCCGGTGGCCCGGCGGAGGCCGAGCGCCCGGCCGCCCTCGGCCTGCGCCTGGCGCCGAGCAAGGCGCAGGGCAGCGGCGTGCAGGTGGCCGGCGTCGAGCCCGGCAGCATCGCCGCCGCCCGCGGCATGCGCACGGGCGACGTGATCCTCCGCGCCGGAGACCGGGAGGTCGCCTCGCCGCAGGACCTGGCGGAGGCGGTGCAGGCGGCGCGGCGGGATGGAAGGCCGGCCATCGCCTTGCAGATCGACCGCGAGGGCGGCCGCGCCTTCGTGGCGCTGCCCCTGGCCGGGTGACGACCCGCGCCGTCGGGTGGGCTGTCAGCCCCCCGGCGGCGCGCTACCCTGCCGGCGGAAACGTCGACAGGACCGAAGCCGGATGACCGCCACCGAGCGCCGAAACGCCTTCCGCGCCGTATTGGCCGGCCAGGCCTGCGTGCATCCCGCCAGCGTCTTCGATGCGGTGTCCGGCCGCATCGCCGCCGATCTCGGCTTCGAGACGGCGATCCTCGGCGGCTCCGTCGCCTCGCTCGCCGTGCTCGGCGCGCCGGACCACATCATCCTGACGCTGACCGAATTCGCCGACCTCATCCGCCGCATCACCCGCGGCGGCGCGCCGCCCCTGCTGGTCGATGCCGACCACGGCTACGGCAACGCCCTGTCCGTGATGCGGACGGTGGAGGAGTTGGAAACCGCCGGCGTCGCCGCCCTGACCATCGAGGACACGCTGCTGCCGCGCCCCTACGGCCCGGACAGGCCGGCGCTGCTGCCGCTGGCGGAAGGCCTCGGCAAGATCCGCGCCGCGCTGGCCGCCCGCAGCGACCCGTCCCTGGTCATCGTCGCCCGCACCGCCGCCCTGTCCGTCACCGGGCCGGAGGATGCCGTGGCCCGCGCCCGCGCCTATGCCGAGGCCGGCGCCGACGGCATCTTCGTCACCGGCGTCACGGCGCTGGACCAGCTTGAGACCCTGCACGCCGCGACCGGCCTGCCGATCCTGGTCGGCAATGCCAAGGCCGGGCTCGGCGGGGCAGAGTCCTTCGCGCGCCACGGCGGCCGCATCGCCCTGCAGGGCCACGCCACCTTCCCGGCGGCGATGCAGGCAGTGCACGACACGCTGAAGGCGCTGCGCGACGGCACCCCGCCGAAGGATTTGCGCGGGCTACCGGATGCCGCGACGACGCGGCGCTGGCAGCGCGAGGAGCACTGGGACGGCGCGATCCGCAATTTCCTGGGCGGCTGACCCGGCCCCGGCGAGCGGGGACCCGGCTTCGACATCTCGCTGGAGTTCCGGCATGGTTGGCCCCGGCGCCGCGATCGGACGCGCCGGGGGAAACGAACTGAACCATGCGGGACGCACACGCGGCGTGAGCTCCTGGCCGCGCCCTGCCAGCCTCGGCCCGTTCCGCCAGCCCGGCTTCCGCCGGCAATGGCCGGCCGACCTCGCGACCTCCTGGGCCTTCGAGATCGAGACGCTGGTGCTCGGCTGGTACATCCTGGTCGAGACCGGCTCCGTGGTCTGGCTGACCGCCTTCGCCTCCGTGCAGTTCCTCGGCACGCTGGTGGCGCCGATGTTCGGCGTGGTGGGGGACCGCATCGGCCCGCGCCGGCTGCTGGCCAGCATGCGCGGCTTCTACGCGGTGCAGGCCGCCGCCATCGCGGCCATGGCGCTGACCGGCACGCTGGGGCCGGTGCAGGTGCTGGTGGTGGCGGCGTTGATGGGGCTGGTGCGGCCGTCGGACCTCGGCCTGCGCAGCACGCTGATCGCGGTGTCCATGCCGCCTGGGATGATGACCCAGGCCATGGGCATCTCCCGCTGCAGTGCCGATTCGGCGCGCATCGTCGGCGCGCTGGCAGGCGCCGGGCTGGCGGCGGCACTCGGCATCGGGCCGGCCTACCTGGTGGTGACGGGGCTGTACCTGTTCGGGCTGGCCGGCACCCTGCTGGTGCCGGTGCCGCCCCGCGTGGCGCTGGCGCCGGCCTCGCCCTGGCGGGAATTGCGGGATGGCTTCGCGCATGTCCGCGGCAGTCCGCCGCTGCTGGCCACCATGCTGCTGGCCTTCCTGGTGAACCTGGCCGCCTTCCCCACCACCGGCGGACTGCTGCCCTATGTGGCGCGGGAGGTCTATGGGCTGGACCGCGGTGGTCTCGGCACCCTGGTCGCCTGCTTCGCGGGCGGCGCGCTGGTGGGGTCGCTGGTGGTGATCTCCCGTGGTGGCGCGCTGGCGGCGGGGCGCAGCATGGTGCTGTCCTGCCTGGTCTGGTTCCCGCTGCTGCTGGTCTTCGCGCAGGTGCGGGATGCCACGGCCGGGATGGCGCTGATGGTGCTGATCGGCTTCACGCAGAGCTTCGCGATGGTGCCGATGACGGTGATCCTGCTGCGCTGCGCGGAGGATCGCTATCGCGGCCGGGTCATGGGGCTGCGCATGCTGGCGGTCTACGGCCTGCCGATCGGGCTGCTGCTGTCCGGCCCGCTGATCGACCGGCTGGGCTTCGCCGGTGCCACCACCCTGTATGCCGGCTTCGGCCTGCTGTGTTCGGCACTCATCGGCCTGGTCTGGCGCCGGCACCTGTGGCCGGCCGGGGCCCCCGCCAACGCCGCATTCGGGGCGCCCGCGAATCTTTCGGGCCGGGACGGCTGCTGAACCCTCCCCTTGCGGCTGGTTTTGCCATACCCATCCCTGGCAAAGGGACGGGATGCCGATGGACCAGGTGGATTGCGTGGTGGTGGGTGCGGGCGTCGTCGGCCTCGCCGTGGCGCGGGCGCTGGCGCAGTCGGGGCGCGAGGTGCTGGTGCTGGACGCGGCGGAGGGCATCGGCACCGAGACCTCCTCGCGCAATTCGGAGGTGATCCACGCCGGCATCTACTACCGCGCCGGCAGCCTGATGGCGCGGACCTGCGTCGCCGGGAAGTGGAAGCTGTACGAGTATTGCGCCAGCCACGGCGTGCCCACCCGGAACTGCGGCAAGCTGATCGTGGCCACCAGCGACGCCGAGGCCGAGCAGCTCGAGGGCATCCGCCAGCGCGCGGCGGCCAACGGCGTCGACGATCTGCGCTTCATCACCGGCGCGGAGGCCCGCGGCATCGAGCCGACGCTGTCCTGCACCGCGGCGCTGGTCTCGCCTTCCACCGGCATCATCGACAGCCACGCCTACATGCTGGCGCTGCAGGGCGATGCCGAGGATGCCGGCGCCATGTTCGCCTTCCACGCCCCGGTGCTGCGCGGCGCGGTGCGCGGCGAGGCCGTGGAGATCGAGGTGGGTGGCGCGGAGCCGATGGCGCTGTCCTGCAACCTGCTGGTCAATTCCGCCGGGCTGCATGCGCCGTCCCTGGCACGGCGGATCGAGGGGATGCCCGCCGGGCACATCCCCGGCGACTACTACGCCAAGGGCAATTATTTCAGCCTGACCATCCGGTCCCCGTTCAGCCGGCTGATCTACCCGGTGCCGGTGCCCGGCGGCCTCGGCACCCACCTGACCATCGACCTGGCGGGCCAGGCGCGGTTCGGGCCGGATGTCGAATGGATCGACCGCATCGACTACAACGTGGATCCGCGCCGCGGCGACAGCTTCTACGAATCCATTCGCCGCTGGTGGCCGACGCTGCCGGGTGGCGTGCTGGCGCCGGGCTATTCCGGCATCCGGCCGAAGACCGTGCCGAAGGGCGCGCCGGGCCAGGATTTCGTCATCCAGGGCCCGGCGACGCATGGGGTCGCCGGGCTGGTGAATCTGTTCGGCATCGAGAGCCCGGGGCTGACCGCCTCGCTCGCGCTGGCGGAGGAGGTGATGGGGGTGGTCGCGCCTACAGCGTGAAGGCCACGCCGATCTCCGGCACCAGGATCTTCGCCTTCGCCTCCTGCATCTCGGCCACGAACAGGTCGGCGTTGGGCGCGATCATCGGGAAGGTGCCGAAGTGGCAGGGGATGGCGGTCTTCACGCTGGGCAGGAAGCGCTTCACGGCCAGCGCGCCGCGGCGGCCATCCATGGTGAAGCGGTCGCCGACCGGCACGATGGCGACATCCGGCCCGTGCATCTCGTCGATCAGCGCCATGTCGGAGAACACCTCCGTGTCACCCATGTGGTAGACCACCGGCTCCCCGGCCAGCTTCGGCGTCACCACCAGCCCGCCCGGCAGGCCGAGGTCCTGCGTCACGCCGTTCTCGTCCATCACCGCGGAGGAATGGAAGGCGATGGTCAGGGTCACCGCGAACTCATCCTGGTGGGTGGTGCCGCCGGTGTTCATCGGGTCCATGGCCTTGAGCCCCTGCCGGGCGAGCCACATGCAGATCTCGAAATTCGCCACCACCTTGGCGCCGGTGCGCTGGTGGATCGCCAGCGTGTCGCCGACATGGTCGCTGTGGCCATGCGTCAGCAGGATGTGGGTGGCCCCCGCGGTGGCGGCCTCGGCATCGCCCTTGAAGACCGGGTTGCCGGTCAGGAACGGGTCGATCAGCACGACGGACTTGCCGAAATCCAGGCGATAGGCCGAATGGCCGAACCAGGTGATCTGCATGGGCTGCGGTCTCCGTTGATGACGGCGCCTTCCTAGCGCGGCGGCGCCAGCAGCTTCCAGATGCCGGTCGCGGCCAGCACGGCGGTGTCGCCGTGCCGCAGCGTGCCGCGCACGAAGACCACGCTGCGGGTCTGGCGCGTGATCTCCCCGCTGCCGACCAGGAACTGCCCCGGCATGGCGGCGGCAAGGTAGTGCAGGTCGAGCTGGATGGTGGCCAGGTTCATGCCACCGCCGGTCGCCGCCCGCACCATCAGCCCCAGGCTGTGGTCCATGAAGGTGGCGAGGATGCCGCCATGGATTACGCCGCGGCCATTGGCGTGTTCGGTACGCGCCTGGAAGCCGTATTCGGTGCCGCGCTGCCACAGCGGGTTGGCGGTCTCGGGCAGGCCGGAGGGGACGACCTGGCGCCAGCCCTCGGTGGTCGGATCATGGGACATGCGCGGCAGATCACCCGACCCGGCGGCCTTCGTCCAGGGGGGGGGGCGTCCAGGTGGCTACCGGCCGGTGCGCTGCCAGGTGTGCTTCAGGCCGGAGCCGATGCCGAAGAACGGCGTCAGCGGCACCGCCACGTAGCGGTCCGGCGTCTCGAAGATCAGCCGCCGGACCTGCTTCGTCATCGACTCCGGGCTGGACGCCGAATCGACATGGATCACCAGCGTCTCGCCATCGAAGTCGTAGCGGCCGGCATAGGCGTTGAAGGCGCGCGGCGCCGGCGCATCCCGCCGCCCGTCGCCCAGCGTCACCATGATGCGCTCCGGCCCGTACAGGATCACGCCCATCGGCTCCGGTCCCAGCGGCGGCGGCAGGTCCGTGCCGTCCACGTCGTAGGCGCGGGCCTCCAGCAGCTTCCAGGTGCCGATCAGGTCCGGCATGGCGATCTCCTACGATTCATCGCGCTTCGCCCCATCCAGCACCGCCTGGCGCCGCGCTTCCGCCTGCCGGTCGGCCTGCTTCTGCGCACCCGTCCGGCCATGCTTCACCCGGTTCGCCGCGGCCTGCGCCGCGGCCTCGCGCTTCGCTGCCGCCTTCCGCGCGTGGTTGAGGTTGACGAGCTTGCCCATGCAGGGACACTAACGCCGCAAACCTGCGCGGGATACGCCATGTTGATCGAACTGACCGCCGCCGACGGCCACCGCCTGTCCGCCTACCGTGCCGGCCCGGCCGATGCGAAGCGGGCGCTGGTGGTGGTGCAGGAGATCTTCGGCGTGAACCGCCACATGCGCCATGTCTGCGACACCCTCGCCGCCGAGGGCTACCAGGTGATCGCGCCGGCCCTGTTCGACCGCGTCGAGCGCCATGTCGAACTCGGCTACGAACCGGCCGACGTGGCCCGTGGCCGCGACCTGCGCGCCAAGGTCGACGCCGCGCACACCATGGCCGATGTCGAGGCCGCCGCCGCGGCACTGCCCGCCGGCGCGGCGCGCGGCATCGTCGGCTATTGCTGGGGCGGCACCGTGGCCTGGTGGGGCGCGACCCGCAGCACCAGCTTCAAGGCCGCCTGCGGCTGGTATGGCGGCGGCATCGCCGGCACGCGGGAGGAAGTGCCGAACTGCCCCGTGCAGCTGCATTTCGGCGAGGTCGATGCCTCCATCCCGCTTGCAGATGTGGAGCTGATCCGGGCGGCGCAGCCGGGCGTCGAGATCTTCGTCTACAAGGGCGCCGGCCACGGCTTCGGCTGCGAGGAGCGCGGCTCCTACAAGCCGGTGGATGCGGACCTGGCGCAGGCCCGCACGCTGGCCTTCTTCGCCAAGCACCTGGGGGGCTGAGACGATGCTCGGCTACTACATCACCGCCGGCATCAGCCTGGCCCTGCTGGTCATGATCCCGATCTGGAGCCCGAACGGCGCGCAGCCGACCTACCCGATCTGGGTGATCATGCTGCTCGCCATCGTCGTTTTCGTGGTGCCGCTGGTGCTGAAGCGCCGCCGCCGGGAAGGCGCGGCGCAGACCGGCGAACTGGCCGTGCGGGTCGAGGAAGTGAAGGACTGATACAGCCTCAGCCGCGCGGGTTCAGCACCCGCCCGGCCACCACGTCCAGCTTCGCCAGCAGCGCCGGGTCGCGCATCTCCGGTGCCGTGATCAGGGCATGCTCCAGCGCGCGGTCGCAGCCGGCCGGGCAGGGGCCGCGCGGGGCGCCGAGGCCGGGCACCACGTCGGCCACCAGCGCCCGCGCCTTGTCGGCATTGCCGAACAGCACCTTCACCACCTGGTCCACCGTCACCGCCTCATGGTCCGGGTGCCAGCAGTCGAAATCGGTCACCATTGCGACGGTCGCGTAGCAAAGCTCCGCCTCCCGGGCCAGTTTCGCCTCCGGCATGTTGGTCATGCCGATCACCGAACAGCCCCATTGCCGGTACAGCAGCGATTCCGCCTTGGTGGAGAATTGCGGCCCCTCCATCACCAGGTAGGTGCCGCCGCGCGTCACCGGCAGGCCCAGCTTGCGGGCCGACGCCTCCAGCGCATCGCCGAGCCGCGGGCAGACCGGATGGGCGACGGAGACATGGCCGACGCAACCCGTCTCGAAGAAGGATTTGTCGCGCGCGAAGGTGCGGTCGATGAACTGGTCGACGATGACGAAGTGGCCCGGCGGCAACTCCTCCTTCAGCGAACCGACGGCGGACAGGGAAATGATCTCGGTGCAGCCGGCGCGCTTCATGGCGTCGATGTTGGCGCGGTAGTTCAGGCGGGAGGGTGGCGTCGGGTGGCCGCGCCCGTGCCGCGGCAGGAAGCGGACCGCCACGCCGGCCAGGGTGCCGTGCAGGATCTCGTCCGAGGCCGCGCCCCAGGGGCTTTCGACGCGGCGCCATTCGCGGTCGGCGAGGCCCGGGATGTCGTACAGGCCGGAGCCGCCGATCAGGCCGATGACGGGGGTGATCTGGTCGGGCATGCCCGGACTCCCTGCATGGAAACCACATGAAAAAGGGGCCGCCCCCTGCGGGACGGCCCCCTTCGTCGTTCAGATCGGCGCTCAGTGCTTCACGTCGGCCCAGACCTTGCGCTTCACCGCATAGGTCAGGCCGCCCAGGACGACCAGGAACAGGATCATCTTGATGCCCATGGCGCGGCGCTGTTCCGTCTCCGGCTCCGCCGCCCAGGCGAGGAAGGTGGTGACGTCGCGCGACATCTGCTCCACCTTCGCCGCGGTGCCGTCGGCATATTCCACCTGGTCCGGGTTCAGGATCGGCGGCATCGCGATCTGATGGCCCGGGTAGAAGGCGTTGTAGTACATGCCCTCGCCCAGGTTGAAGCCGGGCGGCGGGTCGACATAGCCCGTCAGCAGCGCGTGCAGGTAGTTGGCACCGTTGGCGCGCGCCTTGGTGATGATGGACAGGTCCGGCGGATAGGCGCCGTTGTTCGCCGCGCGGGCCGCGAGTTCGTTCGCGAAGGGCCGGCGGAAGCGGTCGGACAGGCGCGCCGGGCGCTCCACCCGCTCACCCTGGTCGTTCAGCTCGCCCATCACCATCACGGCGCCGGCGATGGCGCGCACCTGTTCCTCGCTGAGCCCGATCTCGGTCAGGTTGCGGTAGGACAGCTGGTACATGCCGTGGCAGGCGGAGCAGACCTCGTTGTAGACCTGCAGGCCGCGCTGGGCGGCGCCGCGATCAAAGGTGCCGAAGAACCCTGCGAAGCCGAAGCCGGCGTTCGGGATGGCGATCGCCTCCCCGGCCGCGCGGGCCGGGGTTGCGGAGACCGCCGCCGCGGCGCCCAGGACCAGGGCGCCGAGGATGTTGCGGAAGCCCTTGGCAGAAAGACCCTTGGCAGAAAGACCCTTGGCAGAAAGACGGGGCATCAGGCCTTCTCCATCGGCTTCGCCGCGGCACCCGCCAGCATCGGTCCGCCGCCGCGCAGGACGGGCATCGCGATGCTCTCGGGCAGCGACAGGGGCCGTTCGAGACGGCCGAGCAGGGGCAGGATCACCAGGAAGTAGGCGAAGTAGTAGGCGGTGGCGATGCGGGAGATGGTGACATACGGCTCCTCGGCCGGCTTGGCGCCCGCCCACATCAGCACGAAGAACGAGATCAGCCAGGCGAACAGCGCCCACTTGGCGATCGGGCGGAACCGCATGGACCGCACCGGGGAGGTGTCGAGCCACGGCAGGATGAACAGCACCGCGATGGAGCCGAACATCAGCAGCACGCCGCCGAGCTTATCCGGTACCGCGCGCAGGATGGCGTAGAAGGGCAGGAAGTACCATTCCGGCACGATATGCGCGGGCGTCACCAGCGGGTTCGCCGGGATGTAGTTGTCCGCATGGCCCAGGTAGTTCGGCGCGAAGAACACCAGCGCGGCGAAGACGATGAAGTAGACGATCAGGCCGACGCTGTCCTTCGCCGTGTAATACGGGTGGAAGGGCAGGGTGTCCTGCGGGCCCTTCGGGTCGATGCCCAGCGGGTTGTTGGACCCGGTGATGTGCAGCGCGGCGACATGCAGGAAGACCACGCCCGCGATCAGGAACGGCAGCAGGTAGTGCAGGCTGAAGAAGCGGTTCAGCGTCGGGTTGTCGACGGAGAAGCCGCCCCACAGCCAGACCACGATGCTTTCGCCGACGATCGGGATGGCGCTGAACAGGTTGGTGATGACGGTGGCGCCCCAGAAGGACATCTGGCCCCACGGCAGCACGTAGCCCATGAAGGCGGTGGCCATCATCAGCAGGAAGATGACGACGCCCAGGATCCACAGCAATTCGCGCGGCGCCTTGTAGGAGCCGTAGTACATGCCGCGCCAGATGTGGATGAACACCACGATGAAGAACATCGAGGCGCCGTTCATGTGCACGTAGCGGATCAGCCAGCCGTAGTTCACGTCCCGCATGATCCGCTCGACGCTGTCGAAGGCGTAGGCGGTGTGCGGCGTGTAGTTCATCGCGAGGAAGATGCCGGTCGCGATCATGATCATCAGCGTGACCATGGCGAGGGCGCCGAAATTCCAGAAGTAGTTGAAATTCCGGGGAGTCGGGAAGGTCCCGTACTCCTTCTGCATCATGGTGAAGACCGGCAGGCGCTGGTCGACCCAGCGCAGGACCGGGTTCTGGATGGTGCTGTCGTGAAGGCCGATGGCCATCGTTGCCTGGCTCCTCAGTGGAGGCCGGGGGCGGGCGCGGAGGATACCGCGCGCCGGCGCCTCAGCCGATCCGGATTTGGGTGTCGGAGGTGAAGGTATAATCGGGAACGGGAAGGTTCAGCGGTGCCGGGCCGAGGCGGATACGCCCGGAGGTATCGTAGTGGCTGCCGTGGCAGGGGCAGAACCAGCCGTTGAACTCGCCCTTCGCATCGGTCGGCCGCTGCCCCAGCGGCACGCAGCCGAGGTGGGTGCAGACGCCGACCACGATCAGCCAGGCCGGCTGGATGACGCGGGAGGCGTCCGTCGCCGGGTCCTTCAGCTGCGACAGCGGCGTCTCCCGCGCCAGGCGGATGTCATCCGCGGTGCGGTGGCGCACGAACACCGGCTTGCCGCGCCACACCACCGTCACCGCCTGGCCCTCGGCGATCGGGGCCAGGTCGACTTCGGTGGAGGCCAGCGCCAGCACGTCGCGGGCCGGGTTCATGGAGCTGATGAACGGCCAGACCACCGCGCCCACGCCGACGGCCGCGAAGGCGGCGGTGCTCAGGGTCAGGAAGTCGCGGCGCGTCTCGCCCGGCTGCCCGCTTGCATGCGGGGGCTGATGTTCGGCGCCATGCGGTGCCCCTGCGGGCACCATTGTCTCGGCCATCTCGTCGTCCTTTTCCGCCTGCCGCCCCGCGGTCTCGCCACCGGCCAGGCCCGTTTCCGGGTCGCTGATCGGCCCAAGGCTGGACCCACGCGCGACCCGCATCGCCGCGAAACATGCTGGCCAGCCCGTTCGGAGGAGGTTTCGAAAGCCCCTGCGGACGGAATGGCGCTGCGGCGCATATAAAGGGTGGGTTGCGGCGGTGTCCATCCGCTCCGTCGGCTGAAATTCCAGCCATCCGGCGCCTGGGCTTTGCCATGGTGGCAAGGGTCGCCTTCGCGGTCATGCCCTGGCAATCTCCGGTGGCGCCGATGGCGCCCTATCCCCGCACCGATGGCGCCCTATCCCCGCGCCAAAGGCGCTTCATCAAGGATTTGCGTGGATGTCCGAGACGCCGACCGATCTGCTGGACCACCCCATGGTCGCCCCCGCCCGCGCCTGGTTCGAGAGCCTGCGCGACCGGATCTGCACCGAGTTCGAGGCCTGCGAGGACGAGCTTGCCAGCGGCCCGCATGCCGGCTTGCCGGCCGGCCGCTTCGTCCGCACGCCCTGGGACCGGCCGGAGGGCGGCGGCGGCGTGATGGGCGTGATGAAGGGCCGCGTGTTCGAGAAGGTCGGCGTCAACGTCTCCACCGTCTTCGGCGAGTTCTCCCCCGAATTCCGCAAGCAGATCCCGGGTGCGGAGCAGGACCCGCGCTTCCTCGCCACCGGCATCTCGCTGGTCGCGCACATGCGCAGCCCGCGCGTGCCGGCGGTGCACATGAACACCCGCTTCATCCTGACCACCAAGGGCTGGTTCGGCGGCGGCGGCGACCTGACGCCGATGGACCACAAGGCGCCGCACAGCCTGGAGGATGCCGAGGGCTTCCACGCCGCCTACAAGGCCGCCTGCGACCGCCACGACCCGACCTACTACCCGCGCTTCAAGCAGTGGTGCGACGAGTACTTCTTCCTGCCGCACCGCAACGAACCCCGCGGCCTGGGCGGCATCTTCTACGACTGGCTCGGCGACCGCACCCCCGGCCAGGGCATCGACCGGGACTTCGCCTTCACCCGCGACGTCGGCGAGGCCTTCCTCGCGGCCTACCCGCCCATCGTCCGCCGCCGCATGCACGAGCCCTGGACCGCGGCCGAGCGCGCGCACCAGCTGATGCGCCGCGGCCGCTACGTGGAGTTCAACCTGCTGTACGACCGCGGCACGATCTTCGGCCTGAAGACCGGCGGCAATGTGGATGCCATCCTGATGTCCCTGCCGCCGGAAACCGGCTGGCCCTGAGCCTTTAGCAGGCTGCGGAAATTCGCCGCTTTTTCCGCAGCCTG